>CALDUE010000216.1 GCA_937923485.1 uncultured Saprospiraceae bacterium | reverse complement strand
ACGCGTCCACGTCACGAAGATCCAGAATTGGATGAGGCACTTAAACAAGACTTGGTCAACAGTGAAAAAGATCGCGCCGAGAATATTATGATAGCCGACTTGGTCCGCAATGACCTGAGTCGTGTTTGTAAAGACGAGAGTATTGTCGCTGATCCCATTTGCGAACTACGCTCCTTCAAAAATGTACACCATCTGGTAACACGGGTGAGTGGAATATTACGCGATGACGTATCAAATTTAGATGCGCTTCTAGCTCAATTTCCTTGTGGTTCAATCACAGGCGCTCCTAAGTGGGCAGCCATGGATGCGATTGCCGAACTGGAGCAGCGCGGCCGTGGCATTTATTGTGGAACAATAGGTTATTTCGATGATCGAGGGCACGCCGATTTTTCAGTAGCGATTCGAACTGCAGTGGCAAGTTTTGTTCCCGAGCGAAGCGAGCAATCCCGATCTGCATTTATGCAGAACGGGAGCGACATTTCGAAAGACAATGGAAATCTAACTGGAACAACACTCACTTACGGTACCGGTGGAGGAATTACAATCCTCAGTGACCCTGAAGAAGAATTTACCGAAACAGAAGACAAAGCCGTTGGATTCTTGAGAGCTTTGCAGTTGTGATTCTCGTACTCGACAACCGCGACAGTTTTGTCCATAACCTGGCCCGTTACCTGCGCTTAGCTGGCGCGAGCACAGAGGTCATCCGCAGTAACGAGATTTCTGTAGAAAATGCCTTGGCGCTGAATCCATCGGGAATTGTGCTTTCGCCAGGTCCGGGGCGACCAGAAGATGCCGGGATTTGTGTAGAGCTAATCAAATCGGCGCCTCAGATTCCTATACTCGGCGTCTGTTTGGGACATCAATGTCTGGCCAATGCCTATGGAGGTAAAACCTTGCGTTCGGGCCAGCCTACTCATGGTCGGGCGAGTCTTTGCGTGCATGATGACGACCCGATGTTTGACGAAGTTGCTTCTCCTTTTAAAGCTGGGCGCTATCATTCTTTGATGGTCGAAGTGCCTTCATCTTTGAAAGTAACCGCAAAGACTGACCTTGGAGAAATTATGGCTATGCGCCATGTAGCGTATCCTCACTTTGGGCTACAGTTTCATCCAGAAAGTCTGCTTACTCCTGATGGTTTGCAAATGATTGCGACTTTCGTCAAAACCTGCCAAGCGTATGCGAGCCCTTTGTTGGATTAATGGAACTTTCACCTATCAGCCACAGGTTTCTGCGCATGATCGCGGGTTACTTGTTGCGGACGGTCTCTTCGAAACCATGCGCGTTGAGAACGGAGAATTGGCTGATTTTGACGCCCACTATGCGCGCTTATCGTCGGGATTAAAGGCAGTTCAACTTCCTATATCCTACAATCAAGATCAGCTGAGAAATGCGGCTAAAGAATTGATCCAACGGAGATCCTTGGGTGAAGCTTTGTGTAGGTTAAGGCTCACCGTAACCCGTGGCGTTCCTGGCAATAGCCCTTCAGTTATTATGAGTCTCGTGCCTCAATCGCCACCTGCCACGCCCTTAGAAGTAGTGCTGACGGATATTGTTAGGGTGGCTGGAAACCCTTCCAGCAGGTATAAGACCTTAGCGTATACCGATAACTTTTTTGCACAGCGTCAAGTAATGCAGGAAGGCAAAAATCGCGTAGCGGTTCTCTGCAACCAGTGGGGTAGAGTGGCTTGCGCTAGCATCGGAAATGTCTTTGTGCAAACGAAGAGTGTTTGGCTTACTCCGCCTGTCTCAGAAGGGGCCCTACCAGGCATTACGAGAGCGAAGCTTTTGGCTGCAGGAGTGTATCATGGTACAGCTGTGCGGGAAGGCGAAGTTAGCGTTGATGCGTTCTTAAATGGGGAGGTATTGCTGACGAATGTGTTACGGGGTGTTGAGCGGGCGACTGCTGTACTTGACGGGCTTTCGTCAGGGCTGCATTAGCATTCAGCCCACTAGTGTTTCGGCGTTCGACTTGTCTCGACCCACGCAGACGTGCGGGGCTCCCGCCAGTGCCGCTTTGTTCAGGTTGTATTTTTTCTACCCATTGGCAGGAGGTGGTCGAACAGGCTACTGGCTACCTGTCCAACTTAAGCGGTTCACTCCAATCTCAAAACAGGATAGCGCATAGGGTGCTCGTAGTTTGGGCTTTGCTGATATAGCCACTCAAGTTGCGCGCTAGGGTTTTGGCGAAAGCTTTCGTCTGAGCGACGTTTCTTCTCGAATTCAGCTTTAAGGTTCACGTCTCTGGTAAGCATACGCGCAGCTGTTTCTTCAAAAACGTAGCTACTGAAATGCTCTTTTTGCTGCAGCCAACTATCGAAAAAGCCCCAAGCAAAATAGGAATCAGGGGCTTGGGGTTCGAGAGTGGCGGTATGGAGGCGGATATTGTCTGATGTTATAGGAATGATCAAATCACCCGCATAAGCTTTGATGCGCATGGGAGTTTTGCGTAGCTCTACAGCGTAATGCACATAATGACCTTCGTAAGGGCGCCTGTTCGTTTGGTAATCTTCGATAAAATATGCTTGTCCAGAAATCATCGTATCACGTTGAATGCGGATCGCATCAGAGGCCACAAATAGGTTTGGGACGCCTTCTATTAATTCTGCGTAGGCTTGCGGAATGTAATAGGCTTTGGGCGCAGCCACACTCAACTCAGGTTTTGCGTAAGCGTGATACACGGTGCGAACGGTCTCAGGCTTATTCTCATCATATCGAAGCCGCTCGGCACCCGTCACTTTACTCTTTTCTCGGACAGCGGCGTAACCGCGAAAGTCTAGCGTATCGGCACGTGAACTGTCTACTCGCCACTTCAAGACCACTTCATTCGCTTGCGCAATTGCCACTTTGTTGGCCTTTCGAGCGGCAGCGATTTCAGTCTTGTTGTCAAGCCAAAAGTCTAGCGCAGTATGAAGGAAAGCTTCAGTTGAGCGCACACGTTTATCGAATGGTTTGAGCATGTGCGCTTCCGTGATAAAAGCCAAACTGTGATGTAGTGCAGCATAGCCTGAAGAGTAGCGGGGGCTCTCAATAAAAGGTTTGATTCCTGCTTCTTGCGGGACGCCATTGCTGTACACGTAAGGACTTACGGGATGTCCAGCAGCTTCAACTCCTTTGTAGAGCGCTGGTAAGAATTTGTCCCGCATGAAAGGTCCAAGAATGGGACCTAGTTTTTCAGGTTGAGTTGCGATGACGGTAAGGTCGTATTGGTAATCGGCGCCATTGGTGGTGTGGGTGTCGATGAATACATCGGGAGACAAGGCCCTAAGCGCCACGGTAATCCACTCAGCATTTCGACTGTCTCGCTTCACGAAATCGCGGTTGAGATCAAGGTTTTTGCTGTTACCTCGAAAACCATAGGCCTTGGGTCCATTTTGATTTGCTCGTGAATAGGAACCTCGATTGAGCGCACCGCCGATGTTGTAAACTGGGATGATAGCGACTTGAGCGTTGACGAGTGGAATGTCTTTGAATTCTCCTGCCACTAAGTCACGTGCGAACATCATGCTGGCATCTATGCCGCAAGGCTCCCCTGCGTGAATACCGTTGTTGATGAAGAAGGTCTGGACATTACCGTCTCGCTTGTCGGTGATGATAAAAATCTGTAAAGGTTTGCCGCTGTCGGTTGCGCCTAGTGTTATAAGAGAGCACCGATTGGGGTAAGCTTTCGCCAAAACTTCATAGTGCTCGATAGCCTGTTCGTAGGTCGCCGAGCTGAGGGAATCAAGCTCAAAGGGTGTCTTCATCGCAGCAACTTGCGCCCCTGACCTTACTGAAAATGATAAGGTTAGTAGCAGAATTGAAAGTCTGATCAAGGTTTTTAACATGATATAAGCGTAGAATGACAAAAGATGGCTGGTAGACTGTTGTGCGGAAAGTATTACAACTCTTGACTCTCGGCACTTTCAATTGGGGAGTGAGGTGCTGCGCCAAGAGTCACAATGTATACTGTCCACAGTCAATCGGAGAAGCTCGATAAGCCTGCTACATTTGCGAGTAGTGAACCTAGAGCTACTTTCATATATAGGACTGTTTGTTGTTAGCATTGTAGTGCTACTTAAAGCATCCGATTGGTTTGTTGATTCCAGCGAGAAGATCGGCCTTTCATTGGGCATCTCACCCTTTGTGATTGGAGTGACGATCGTTGCATTTGGAACAAGTCTTCCAGAGCTTGCTTCAAGTATCGTCGCAGTGGTTAATAAGGATTCAGCGATTGTGACGGGCAACGTGATTGGTTCGAACGTGGCCAATATCTGTTTGGTACTCGGTGTGGTAGCTATCGTTGCACGAGGCATTAAGATGGATTATGCAGTACTGGATGTAGATATACCTGTCCTAGTTGCGTCGGCCCTCTTGCTATATGTCTTTACGTATGATGGTGTCGTCAACTGGGTGGATGGTATATTTCTGATGGCGATGCTTGTCATCTTTTTAATTAGCTCGTTTCGCTCGCATAAAGGAGACGACAGCGTTAAGGTTGACGCGGGTTGGAAAGCCTATGCACTTCTGATACTCGGTGCCGTAGGAGTGTACTTTGGGGCTAGCTACACTGTGACAAGTATTCAAGAAGTCAGTAGTGTAATGGGCATCTCAAGTGGCGTTATCGCAATGAGTGCCGTTGCCCTAGGAACAAGCTTGCCCGAAGTTATCGTTAGTGTCGCGGCAGCTCGCAAGGGTAAGCCTGGTATGGCGGTTGGTAATGTCGTCGGCTCTAACATCTTCAACAGTTTTGCGGTGATGGGCATTCCATCCTTCTTCGGTGATATCATTGTTCCTGCGGCCGACATCGATTTGAGTCTAATCTTCATGATCGGTATCACTTTGCTGTTTGCCTTCATGGCAGCCGCCAACAACGTAAGTCGCTGGGAAGGAGTCATGCTAGTGATGATGTATTTGATTTTTATTGCACAGCTGTTTTAAGTGCCACTCCACGGGCTTTTTACGTAGGATTTCGGGTATTTCAAAGGATAGGCACCTAAGAATTAACCATTTGTGAAAAGGTTAACGCCGTTTGAACATCCACGAGGCGTATGGTTTTGTAAATTTGGAGCGAGACTAAACC
>CALDUE010000215.1 GCA_937923485.1 uncultured Saprospiraceae bacterium | reverse complement strand
GTTAATCCAGGGGCCATCATCATTACGGTTGTTGGACTCCTGCTCATCATCGGGTTTCAAACAGATTTCGTCAAGAAGAACAACATCCTCAAGCATGTACCTGGGCCACTACTTGCGGTGCTTTCGGGTGTGGGCTTGTATTTTGCCTTTCGAGGAACTGGTTATGCGTTAACTGACAGTCAGACAATCACAATTCCAGTGTTGGACTCGATTTCAGAAGTAGGCACTTTACTCGTTTTTCCAGACTGGACTGCATTCTCTCAGAAGGCTGTTTGGTTAACTGCAATCACACTTGCCATCGTTGCAAGTTTAGAGACCTTATTGTGCGTTGAGGCAACTGACCGCCTAGATCCTAAAAAGGAAGTGACTCCAGCCAACCGAGAGTTGTTGGCGCAAGGCGTTGGAAACATGCTCAGTGGCTTTATTGGAGGTCTACCGGTAACTCAGGTTATTGTACGTTCTTCTGCAAACTTGCAAGCGGGAGCCACTTCCAAGAATTCTGCAATTCTTCATGGCTTTTGGCTTATTGCTGCAGTATTGTTATTTCCAGTTGCAATGAATTACGTACCAATGGCAAGTCTAGCCGCCGTGCTACTTGTTGTCGGTTACAAACTGGCTAAACCTGCGCTCTTCGTAGAACAGTATAAAAGAGGTTGGTCGCAGTTCATTCCATTTGTGAGTACGGTTCTGGCCATCTACTTCACAGACTTACTTACAGGTATTGGCATCGGTTTGGCCATCTCGACAGTGTTTTTGTTGTGGGCTAATTTCTCAACGCCTTATTTCTCGGAAAAACGCCGACATAGTGAGGGAGAAACGCTGGTTCTGGAACTTTCAGAGCATGTCAGTTTCCTTAACAAAGCGCGGATCCGTCAGACCCTCAGTGAAGTCGCAGATGGATCGAGTATCATCATAGACGGACGTAAAGCTGTGACTGTTGATCCAGATGTCTTAGACGTTATCGATGACTTTCGCATTCACGCGAAAGACCATGACATCACCTTCACGTATCTAGGACCTGAGTCTGAGAATTCAGCACAGAACCGCGATCCTCAAATTTTACTAAGTGACTCAGGTAAACCTGAGATTTAACCCCCGCACCAATGAATTTAAAAGCAATTTTTGACAACAACAAGGCTTGGATAAAAAGTAAGCTCAGTCAAGACGACAAGTATTTTGACAAGCTAGCTGCTGGCCAGAATCCTAGCATTCTGTACATCGGATGTTCCGATAGTCGAGTTACTGCTGAGGAGCTAATGGGGATGGGACCAGGTGAGGTATTCGTTCACCGCAATGTGGCCAATATGGTACCTAATGCTGACCTCAATGTGATGTCGGTTATCGAGTATGCTGTTGAGCACCTCAAGGTCGACCATGTCATTGTATGCGGGCACTATGAGTGCGGTGGTGTAAAGGCTGCAATGCAGTCTGCTGACCTAGGTGTACTCAATCCGTGGTTAAGGAATATTCGAGACGTCTATCGTACGCATCAGGTCGAACTAGAAGCAATTGCTGATGAGGCTAAACGCTATCGTCGACTTGTTGAATTGAATGTTCAGGAGCAAGTAATCAACGTTCATAAGACCGAAGTCGTGCAGCGAAATTCAGCGGCTCGTGACCTTACCATTCACGGTTGGGTATTCGATTTAGCGAGTGGTGGAATTGTTGATTTGAACTTGAATTCCAAAGTGTTATTCGCAGATATTCGATCTCTCTATCATATCGAATAAACGGCTGTCGTCCCTTCATTCGAGAAGGGCTTGATTATATCGTGGGTAACTATTGTTTTGGCGAAAGCTGAATGCGTCTAGCCATTGGAATCGTATGACCAGAATGCACTGCACAGCTATAAAAAATAGCACCGCCCCCTAAATGGCCTTTCAGGGTGGCGGTGCCGAATAAGCCGTAGCTTACCTTAAGACTGATTGGCTGCGAGTTCTGGCTCATTGACAGTAGCCACGATACTCACATCACTATTTAAGACGATTCTATTTCCTTTAAGTTTAGGCTGGGCTAGAAATTTTTCTAGTTGCTCAAGGCTGTTCTGAAGCTCCTGAATGCGGAGGTTGCTTTCTAGGTGATCGGTACCAAATCGCTCTTCAAGACTAAACTTCTGCGTCTTGTGGTGATTGATTTTTGTACGGAGCAGAGTGCGGAGGATTTCTGCTGCATCGTTAAGCTCAAACGTTCCGTCAATGAGCTTGAAATTGAATGTGTTTTCCATGAGTTGGGTTATAGCGTAGAGCTGGTTTTTGAAATGCGACGAAGTTTGAATTCGGCTTTACCTGAAGTTGAATTAAGCAGTGTAGCAAGTGCTACGATGGTGATTGGAAGTGCTCCGTGATGAATCATTGATCCGTAGTTTAGGAGCATCATTGTGATTGCTGCGAAAAACATGCAAACCAACAAAAATGCGGTTAGCATGCGTGTGTCTATGCTGCGGGCAAATAGGTGCGATCTATCAGCGCGACTAGTGTCCCTGAGCGAGTGAGAATGCTGATTTGCCATTGAATGAGTATAAGTTTTCAGTTTTGATGGTGTCGATTCCGTAAGCGTCGGCACGAGAGAGCAAATCGATAAGATGCTTTTTGGTGAGGACCGCTTCGCCGGTTGCCTCAAAGCGACAGCGCCAGTGATCGGTGCAGAATGTTTCTTCGAAGCCTTTTGGCCAGACCATAATTCCACGATTAGTTATCATGGAGAGGCGCAGCTCTGGAACGTCTAGCGTTTGTAGCATTTTACCAACCGCCTGTGGATCAAGCAATTCAGATTGCACGAAAACATCTACACCAAGCAAATCTTTACGAGCATTCGGTTGCCGCTGATAAGTTGGTAGGACGATTGGACTTTCGTCTACGAAACTCACAGGAGTAAGTACAGTTGGCTTTTTGCCAAGATTTGCGATGACTGCCTCTGTAAAGGCGCGGGTTCCTACTCTTAGACTACTGATATCTGCATCATACACATCAGCAGTGTGGACTCCCTCTTCCATGGTGGTTAGCCATGCGTTTTGGATGCGACTTGCAACTTCGCTTTGGCCGAGGTGGCGCAACATCAAAATGGCACCTTGTATGAGACCTGAAGGATTCGCAAGATCCTGTCCAGCAATGTCTGGCGCAGAACCGTGAATCGCTTCAAACATCGAGCATTCTAGCCCAATATTAGACGAGCCCGCAAGTCCTACCGAACCAGTTATTTGAGCTGCGATGTCCGAGATGACATCACCATAAAGATTAGGCGTGACGATCACGTCAAAGTGCTCAGGAGTATCAGCCAACTTTGCTGCCCCTATGTCTATAATCCAGTGCTCTTTTTCAATCGTAGGATACTCCTCTCCAATCTGTTTGAAAACATCGTGAAACAAGCCATCGGTTTGCTTCATGATATTGTCTTTGGTAAAACAAGTCACCTTTTTGCGCCCCGCTTGTATTGCATATTCGAATGCATAACGGACGATTTTCTCGCAACCTGGTCTTGAAATTAGCTTCAAACACTGGACTACTTCATCGGTCTGTTGGTGCTCAATACCTGCATATAAATCCTCTTCATTTTCTCTCACAATGACCACATCCATGCTGGGGTGCTTGGTCTTTATGAAAGGAGCTAGGCTTTGACACGGTCTGACGTTAGCAAAAAGGCCAAGAAATTTACGTGTACTTACGTTCAGACTTTTATAGCCACCACCTTGCGGCGTAGTGATTGGAGCTTTCAGAAAAACCTTGTTGTTACGAATAGTTTCCCAATCTTCTTTATTGATGCCCGAGGAGTTGCCGGCTTTGTATACCTGTTCACCAATTTTGATCTCATCATATTGGAGATCTGCACCTGCCGCATCAAGAATCTCTAAGGTAGATTTCATGATTTCGGGACCGATTCCGTCTCCGTATGCAATTGTTATTCTGGCCATAATGTTAGGTTGGTTGGGCAATTTGGTAGCGCAAATAAAGGGTGTACCTTTATTAAAATATATTTATATTTGATATGACAAGCATAACTTTACTTTATGAACTTTACATTCCACCAATTACGAATATTTCTGAAAGTAACTGAGCATCAGAGTGTTACGAAGGCGGCAGAAGAACTTCACTTAACGCAGCCCGGTGTCTCCATTCAGCTCAAAAATTTTCAATCTCAATTTGAGATACCGCTGACTCAGATACTGTCGCGACGTCTTATCGTCACCGATTTCGGACATAAAATCGCCGAATCGGCCAGATTGATTCTCGAAGGTGCCGATAAAATTGAGGAAATTAGCATGGCCTTTCAGGGACTACTTGCCGGCAGCTTGAAGGTGTCTATCGTGTCTACTGGTAAGTATGTGATGCCGTTTTTTCTGACTGGATTCTTGCGTCAGCACCCGCAGGTTAAACTCCAAATGGATGTGACCAACAAGGCCAAAGTCGTGCAGAGTGTTGCCAATAATGAGGTTGACTTTTCTCTTGTTTCAATTCTTCCTGAAGAACTGAGTACAGGAAGCCTCTCACTAATGCCCAATGAACTGTACCTGGTAGGAAACAAGGATGAGACATTTGGTGAGAAGAAGAATCCACTCAGTATCCTTGAAAAGCTTCCGCTCATTTTCCGGGAGCAAGGTTCGGGTACAAGACTTACGATGGAGCGATTTTTCTCGGAGCATAACTTAGAGGTAGACACCTATTTAGAGTTGACGTCTAATGAAGCTGTGAAGCAAGCCGTGATCGCTGGCCTGGGATACTCTGTTTTGCCGCTCATTGGCATCCGTGAAGAGCTTATGAGTGGAACGCTACAGATTATTCCAGTCAGACATTTTCCTATTCGTTCGACCTGGCAGCTGATTTGGCCAGAGAAAAAAGTGAAATCCCCAGCTGCTGAAAAATTTTTAGAGTACGTCGAGACGGAGAAGCAGCGTATCATTTCCTCTCGATTCAATTGGTATGCTGACTTCGCGGCTCAGCACTCTTCTCGTTTTGCAGCGAGTAAGTGATCGCTGTATAAAAGCATAAACATCGTACCCAGTACCTGCTGGCAAGGATGTAAGTTTGCAATTTGCAAGATTACTCTACCCATGCGTTTTACCTTTTTTGTTTTGTTCTCTTTTTTGCTACTGCTTTCGCCAAAACCCGCATTCACCCAAGATGCACCTACACAAGCTGAGACTACACTAAAGGATGCAGAGGCTGCTTTTAAGCGAGGTCGACCTGATTACATTCTTGCAAGGAAGGCCATTGAACAAGCCGAGCAAACAAACGATATACGACTCAAGTCACGTGCGTATCTACTTCAAGCAAAGCTTGACTCTACAGGGCGCAGATATTCAAGAGCGCTTCCAAATTATTTGAAAGCGCACGAACTTCGCCTAGAGGCAGACCAGGCAGACGCTTCAGCTGCATTGGCGGCTGCACAGGCTGAGGCCAAAACCGCCGAAACTGCGCGAGCGGCTGCACTAACGGCTCAAACCAGAAGTGAAGAAGAACTTGCAGCTGCGCAGGATGCAGCTCGCTGGAAGTACATCACGGTGATAGGCATCTGTCTAGCGATTCTCGCGGCAGGGGTACTTGCATTTCTAGCTACGGTCAAGAAACTCAGAGATGACGTCAGTTCGGCCAATGAAAGTCAAGAGCTGAGTGACGAGGGTTTTGCGAAAGCGCGAAAAGAACTCACGGAGAGTTCATTCACTTCTTTGAAGCAATTAAGAAGGATATTTCAAGGTTTAGCAGCACGCACTTCTTCGACAAATTCTGGAGATGCCTCGGAGATGATTGCAGCGCATAATGCTGCGCTCGGTTACCTGGCTCAAAACTCTTTTGATCAAGGCGATACACATGAAGTGGCCATGGAGGCTTTTTTCTCGAAGCTTAATCCAGAACTCAGCAAGCTTCTCAATGCTCAAGGCACTAAGCAACTTGATGCGAAATCAATGCCTCTTCGGCTTCCTATTGATCAAGCAGTTCCTGTTGCGTTTATTTATACGGAACTAGTTAGCAATGCACTCAAGCATGGTGGTGATCATGTCACAACAAACATGACCAAGGAAGGCTCTAGTATTTCACTTTCGATCGCAGACAATGGCACGAGCGATCTGGGATCGGTTGATAGAGAAGAAGGGCTTAAGCTCGTGAGCTATTTCGCCGATGAATTAAAAGCAAGAGTAGATTATCCTAAGCCTGGTGCCGTTCGTCTGAGGTTGGAAAGCTCTCCGCAACGTGCATTGCCAGGAATCGGCTAGCAAGCGCCTATTAACTAAGTGGTCCCGGGTGGAATCGAACCACCATCCCAGGCTCCGGAAACCTGTATACTATCCGTTGTACTACGGGACCAATCGCTGTGTTGAAGCGTTGCACAAACTTACACGAGGAAGTGGACTGGTCAAGGAAAAAGCGCCGAATAATTCTCTTTCAAAATTGCTTATGCTAAACTGATTGCCTACACGATCCATTTATGACAGGGTCTTGGCGAAAAGACGACGCCTGTAAGACTCGTACCAGCGTGTAAAAAGCTACTTTAGCTCTTCCAATTACCTGCGGATTTCCGCGACATTATTCCGAATGGCAGAATCTACACTAAGCACCAAGGCGACCGATACGGAAGAATCGGAGCAGAAGCCGAAAGTGAGCCGCGAGCAATTGCGAGATGCTATTGGGATTTTCGTGTACATCAAGCCCTACAAGTGGTCGTTGATCATCGGGCTGTTCCTTCTATCGATTAGTAGTCTGGTTTTCATGGCCTTTCCTTATCTCATTGGTGAGATGGTGGATACGGCTAGTGGAGACGGTGAATTAGGATTGACGATTAAACAGCTTGGTTTACTGATGCTCGGAGTATTGGTAGCGCAATCCTTTGTGAGTTATTTCAGAGTGCTACTTTTTGCGCAAGTGAGTGAACGTGGAATTGCTGATGTTCGAAAAGCTGTATTTGCGCGTTTGCTCGCCTTGCCCATTTCGTTTTTTGAAAAGAATAGATCGGGTGAATTGATCAGTCGCATAACGGCAGATGTCGAAAAGCTATACAGTGCATTTTCCATTACGATTGCTGAGTTTTTGCGACAGGTGTTGATCTTGGTATTTGGAGTCACCTTCATCATGATTCGAGTGCCAAAATTGAGTCTCATCATGTTGGCGACGTTCCCAGTTGTAGTCGTTGGCGCTATCTTTTTTGGTCGGATCGTTCGAAAATTGAGCAAGAAGCGTCAGGAAGAACTTGCCGAGACCAATAATGTGCTCAGCGAGAGTATTCAGAGTATTCAATCTGTGAAGGCCTACGTAAATGAATGGCTTGAGCGAAAGCGCTACGGAAAAGCTCAAGACCGTACAGTTGAAGTGAGTTTGGGTTACGCGCGGGCAAGAGCTGCTTTTAGTGTCTTCATTATTACTTTCCTTTTTGGTGCTCTTTTCTTCATCATCTATCAGGCTGCATTGATGGTTCAAGCGGGCACTTTGGACCCAGGAGACCTTCTTGAATTTGCACTGTACACCGCTATTTTGGGTGGAGCAATTGCAGGTTTGGGGAACTTCTACACACAACTGATTGGCGCTATCGGTGCAACGGAGCGCATTCGGGATATTCTTCGCGAACCAACAGAACCGATACTGATAGGCAGTTTAGAGGAAGACCAGCAAATGGTGAAAGCCATTCCGCTAGCAGGCAACGTTTCTTTTAAAAATATCAACTTCAGCTATCCAACGCGGCCTGATATGCAGGTAATGAAAAACCTTTCTTTAGACATTGCTGCCGGTGAACGCGTGGCACTCGTCGGGCCGAGTGGAGCAGGCAAATCTACCATCGTGCAGATGCTCCTTCGTTTCTATGAAGGATATGAAGGTGAAATCCTCGTTGACGGTAAAGAGATAAGGTCTCTTGATCTAGGAGGCTATCGCGCTAACTTAGGAATCGTTCCTCAAGAGGTTATGCTATTTGCAGGGACGATTGCTGATAACATCAGTTACGGTAAACCCAATGCAACGCAAGCGGAGATCGAAAAGGCTGCAGAGGAAGCCAATGCGCTTGAATTTATCCAACGTTTTCCAGAAGGTCTGCAAACAATGGTTGGGGAGCGTGGCGTTAAGCTTAGCGGAGGTCAGCGACAACGCATCGCCATAGCGCGAGCGTTGCTAAAAGACCCTACCATTCTTTTACTAGATGAAGCGACGAGCAGTCTTGATGCAGAAAGCGAACGTGTCGTTCAAGAAGCATTAGATCGATTGATGGAAGGTCGAACCAGTATAGTGATTGCTCACCGCTTAGCGACAATCAAAGACGTGGATCGAATTTTTGTTATAGAAGGGGGAGAAGTGGTCGAAGCAGGCACTCACGATGAATTGAGTGCTCTTCCAGATGGGCTTTATAATTCGTTGGCCAAGCTTCAATTTGAAAACGTATAACTTGCAGACTTTGGGTTTTGAATCCGTAGGTCTCATGACATGGCGGGATAGCTAAAAAGCCTCCAAAAGCATAAACTGAATCCAAACACGTCTGATGACCAAACCAATTCTCATCTCCGCGGCAGTACTGCTGAGTATAGCTACGGTAATCGGTTGGTCTTTTGAGCTTCCTCGCCTTGAAGAAACGGTCGGGGTTTACCATTTACTTTTCAAAGCGGCATTGATTGGTGGGGCCTTTGGGACGTTTTTAGGGTTTATTCTCGCTGTAAAAGAGCGACGATTTATCGCAAAATTTCAAGCCTTCGCCTCATCGTTGTTGCTCTTCACTTTTCTGACTTCGTTGATCGCTCACTGGTCAAACAGATCTCTCACAGAGGACCAGTTTTCGACGGAGCAATTGCGAGTAAAGCAAGTCACGGCAACTTGGAAGGATAGAGGCCTAAGTCGGCAAGAACTCAGTTCTCCTCCAGATGGCTACTACATTTTTGTAGAAACGGATGAAGGCACAATTCGTCTATTGAGAGAGGGTAGTGCAGCTCCAGATATTGGGCCGAGTCGAACGATTGAAGTACGCAAGCAAGATGGCTACTGGGGTTATCCGCTGTATTCTATTCTCCCTGATAATAATTAAGTTGCGAACGCATGCTCGAATCAACAGTGAAACCTACAGCGTTAAAGCCAGATACGCTTCATCATGATGTTTCTTTACAACGCCTCAATACCTTTGGATTAGAGGCAAAAGCACAGCGGTATTACCGAGCAACTTCCATCGACAGCTTGAAGCGAATCTTAGCGGAAGAGCAGCCTGTTCTAGTTTTAGGAGGCGGTTCTAACCTGTTGATTACCAAAGATGTTAAAGGGCTGGTGCTGCATGTTGATGTTCGTGAACGGAAAGTGCTTCAGGTGCGTGAAGGTTGCGTTTTGGTACAGGTGGGTGCTGGCGAACCGTGGCACGACTACGTAATGCATACCATTAAAGAAGGATATGGTGGCTTAGAAAATTTAAGTTTAATTCCTGGAGTCGTTGGTGCGGCCCCCATTCAAAACATTGGCGCCTACGGGGTCGAGTTGAAGGACACTTTTTCAGGCCTTCTAGCCCTAAATCGAGAGACGCTAAAGGAAGAATTTTTCGATGAAGACGATTGTGAATTTGGCTATCGAGACAGCGTTTTCAAGCGAAAATTAAAAGGGAAATACATCATCACGCATGTGCGCTTCACCTTGACGGTAGACCGCCACGATTACAAGCTCGAGTACGGAGACATTCGCTCGATTCTTGAAGGAAAGGGTCAATCGCCAAGTCCAAAGAGTATAAGTGATGCAGTCGTTGCTATCCGCAGTAACAAGCTTCCCGATCCTGCAAAAATTGGAAATAGTGGGAGCTTTTTCAAAAATCCTGAATTTACAGAGACTGCATTTTTAGAATTGCAAAAGCAGCGATCAGACATTCCTCATTATCCTCTGCCCGGCAAACGATACAAGGTGCCTGCGGCATGGCTAATTGATCAGGCAGGCTGGAAAGGATATCGCCGAGGTGCGATTGGCGTGCATGATAAACAGGCGCTGGTCTTGGTCAACCACGGAGGCGGTAAAGGTGCAGATCTTTGGGCATTGGCCAAGGAAATCAAGCAAGATGTTGAGACGAAATTCGGAGTAAAGTTGATTCCTGAGGTGAATGTGGTGTAAGGGGCACGCCTAGTTATGCAAGTTCCGAAAACGAGCTCTTGATCGTTGCATGCAGGTATTATTATTCAGAGGATTTTGATTTTGGGAATGGGATGATTCTGTCGGTTGTTGGAAACATCCGACGAGATATAGATTTC
>CALDUE010000214.1 GCA_937923485.1 uncultured Saprospiraceae bacterium | reverse complement strand
ACGACTATACCAACCAGCACTGCGACGATAACCGGGTACAGGGTCGACCACGTCCCATTGGTTCCAGGTGTGTGGAAGCGAGACGGCCTCCCAGCTAGACATATCCTTAGGAAGATCAACGGGATCAATAATTGATGATGGTAGATAACTCCAAGAATCATTAATTTTTTGTTCAAGTCTGTTACTTGCAGGCGCAGACAGCTGTGCCTGCACGCAAAGTTGAGCAGTTACGAACAGAATGAAAAAAATGATCCGAGGTATCACGTTGGCTTAATTTGAGGTTAATAAACACTTCATAGTGATTTACTTTCGAGACTTCGTTTGAGTGCTTCGACATAGTAATATTCGGAATAAATGATGGGGGCATCCACTTCAAACTTACCTGGTATGCTCCCCACACTATGTTTCAGAAAGAAAGGAGCAACATTAAGTTGATACTCTTCTTTGGAAAGGTTTGACAAGAGTTCATTTGCTAAATTTCTATACTTTTCACGCTTTGTATTATCTACTAATTTGGACAAGGCAAATAAGCCTGACGCAGTCACTGCAGCAGCGGAAACGTCACGCGGCTCATTTGGAATATCAGGCGCATTATAGTCCCAATATGGAATTAAATCTGCTGGCAAATTTGGATGGCTAAATATGTAATCTGCAATATTATTTGCTTGCGCTAAAAACTCTTTGCGCCCAGTGTACTTGTAAGCGACAGCATATCCATAGAGGCCCCAGGCTTGACCCCGACTCCAAGCAGATTCATGACTAAACCCTTGATGCGTATTTTTCATTTCAATTTTCGCACTCAGGGTATCATAAGATACTACATGATAAGAACTATGGTCATCGCGAAAGTGATTTTGAAGCGTTGTAAGCGCATGTTGCTCGGCAATATTGTGATATATGGAATCACCAGTCTCGATAGTCGTTTCAAAAAGCATTTCTAAATTCATCATATTATCTATGATAACAGGATATTGCCATACATCAGCATGATGATCCCATGATCGTAAAGCCTTTATATTTTCATCATATCGAGTAATTAGTGTTTTTGCTGCGGTTACAAAAACGTCACGATACATTTCATCACCGGTAATTTCATAGGCATTACCAAAAGGACAATAGACTTTAAATCCTAAATCATGCGTACCCCCATCGTACTTCTCTTTCTCAACAAATGATTGCCATTTTATAGCAGCATCTTTAAGTTCATGTTTTTTACTGTAGTCATATAAATTCCAAAGAAGGCCAGGAAAGAAACCTGATGTCCAACTTTTTGATTTTGTACCAACCAATTTGCCCTTTTCGTAAGTGCGAGGAATTTCGGTTGAATCTAAAGGAATATCTTCCAAGTAGCTCACCATGCGCAAGCTTAATTCGTCCAATCTCTTTGCTGGGTCAATCTCGATTTTTATGGGCGCTTTAGTAACTTCCTTTTCTGCTTTAGTTGCCTGAATACAAGACATAAAGCATAGGCACAGTACCCCCAAGAAAAATGTAGCGTATTGCTTCATACTTCAAATAAATGTTCGATATAGTCAAAAAAAGGAGCGGTATCAATGAAAGACGCCGCTCCTATTTAGTTGCAACACATACAACCTATAGTGTTCACTAAAATAGTTAGCAAACAATATTGAAATAGATAGTTCACGTTTCTGAATTTAATTCCTCCTCTGGAAAGAGAAGTAGCGACCATAAATAGACACTACATACTTTCCAGAGGAGAAAACCACAAATGGCTTCACACAAACTCTCTACTTTCTACAGCGAGGATAGACACTCACTAGTTCATCAAGAACTTAAGCGTCTGCTGTCCATCGTCTGTTTGCAATCGAGCATAGTACAAACCTGCAGGTAGCTTGTTGGTCTGACTCAGAGTAATTGTCTGGTTACCAGCAGATTGAGCACCTTGATTCGAGGTGAGTACTTCCCGGCCTACTGCATCATATATAGTTAATACAACCTGACTTCCTGTTTCAAGTGTATAGCTTAACACCGCAAAATCGTTTACGGGGTTAGGTGCAATACTCATTTCAAGCTCTACAGCCTGCGGGGAGAAAATACTTGATGAAAGGTTACTGCAGAAATCCGTCGCTCCGATCGCACCACCGTCTGTTGCTCCTGTTGCTGAAGCCGCACTTGAAGGATAGCAAGGAGAGAAAGTCGAGAAATCAAAGAGGTTACCTTGATCAACGGGTGTTCCTGCTAATGACTGATCTTCAACAATGAAATCAAACATGTCTGTTGCTGTAGGATCAGCATAAAGGTCCACTACATAAGGCAGGATAGTTACAGGTACAGCTTCGAATGTTAGCACCTCTTGGGTAAATGAACCAGGAGCAGATCCTTGAAGAACGTCCATGATCAAATCGCTATATATGGCTGGCTGGTTCACCGTATCGTTTGAAGCCCAATAGTCAAGTACATCTTGCGTATAGAAAATATTATTTCCTGCAAATTCTAGTTGGGTGTCTGAGTACAACGTATCAAGCGTGAAAATTTTATGTGCATCTGCATCTGGCTGTGTCTGCTCATCAGTATAAACTGGAGAAGTACCTAGCATCAAAGGATTACTCAACATGTTATTCGTCACTTTAACAGTTCTTGCTAAACCAAACTGAAAAGAACCATGGCGACCAACCTGATTGAACACCGTGTTATGATCAAATTCAATGTAGTTGTGTGGCTCGGTTGCACCTTGGCTTCTAAAAACGCGATCCTGTAGGTTGTGGAATACATTCTGTTTTGCTACAAGGGTGTCGATGAAGAAATTACGCGCATCGATACCGCGGCCGTTTCCTTGAAGGATTTTACGGTTCCCACCATTTCGGAAGACGCTGTTATTTACATAAATTTTTAGTCCATTTGCACGCACTTGAAGGAAACCTCCACGGTCCTTTTCAATGATACAATTGTCGACGATGACACGAGAGTTTTCACCGAAGAGGCGAATTAAACCCCAATCGTGCTGCGCACCTGGAGCTTTTTCTCCTGATACTACCCAAAGATTACGAAATGTCAGATCACCTTCTGGCCATGTGATGCGACGAAAATCTCCGGATGCATTAGGAATACGAGTGATTCTTGGCTTATTATCTGTGTCTGTTAGGTCTGCTGCTTGTATTTGAAGTGGCCAAACAGCCTTGTTAACTATCTCACGGCTCACAACATACGTGGCTCCATTTTCTAGGGTATAAATCGTGTTATTGTCAACACGATTACCATTAGCCATTGTATCCCCTTGTATGATCGGGTAAATGTCAGTTGGCATATTGGGGTTACCGCTAGCAGCGATAGGTACGACGCGTTGCGCCGATGCTTGGACAATAAATGCCAAGGAAATTAAGATGAATGAAAAACGGTAAAGAGCTTGCATACTACTGTTGTTTTAAGAGTTCAAGATTTTGAAGAAGCTTTTACAAGGCAGCTTCGAAATAGCCTTTGTGTGTGTTCTTTTTTTACAGTTTAAGCTGAGCACCAATGGTACCTGTTGTACCGTAAGTTTCAACTCTAGAGATAAAACGTTGATCTCTAATGAACGAGATATCTCGTTGATTGGAAATGTTATTAATATTAAGAAAGAAACTAAGCTTCTCCCCAACCTTCTGCTTTACAGAAGCATCCCATCTCCAAAAGCTGAGTATAAAGCTGTCAAAGTCTTTGTTTTGACTAAAGACAGAAGCCTTAGTTCCTTGATGGTTACCTGAAATACGTGCTGAAAAGCCCTTATAGTCATACCCTAGTGAAAGATTGACAATATTTGGAACCTGACTTGGCATAGATACCGTTCTTGCATTTGACTCAAATTCTACTCGAAAAAATGGAACAAAGAACGTTTCCGACGTCAAGAAAAAAGCTGAAGTTTCAGAAAAAATACGCGAATAATTTGCGTTCACTACTAGCCCGTTAAATGGGGCAGGTAAAAAGTTTAAATTCGTTTGTAGATCTACTTCAAAACCATACACCCTTGAAGTAGGGAAGTTTGAGAAGCTATTCAATACATAACCTTCAAAACCTGGATAGTTGCGCTCTACTAGGGCGTCACCTACCAGCTGGAGAGATTGAGGCGTGAAAATGTTATCTATATTTTTATAAAACCCACCAACAGTCAGGAGTCCTAATCCACCTTTATACGCTGTTACTGATAAATCATAATTCTCAACGCGCATGTGGCGTAAATTAGGATTACCTGCAGTGATGTTTAGTGTATTGTCATTAATCTGTGTCCTTGGGGAAATAAACGAATAATCTGGTCTTGCTAAAGTATTCGCATAACTAAACCTTACATCTAGCCAGTTTGAAGGCTCGTACTTTATGTGAAGGTGCGGAAGGAATTCACCATACTGTTGGAATGTAGTCGTGTCTCTTGTTGATCCCGCCGTACCTAGAAATGGATCTGTTATGGAAGACACCCCAGCGTCATATCTATTATCAGAATACTCATATCTGAATCCAGGAGTAACAGACAATTTTTTTCCAAAGTTAATCTTACCCATAAGGTAAAAAGCCGTCACCGTTTCATTCACTTTGAAATTATCAACTTCGGCATTAAGATTAGGCCGGAGCACTTCTCGTTGCTGTTCGTACCAATTGCGAATAAGCCCTTCGTTTAATACGACATCGAAATCTACTACTTCTCCCTCCCGGTCTTCAAAGTTTATTCCGTCACCAGGCTGCACAAAATTTGCAAGACTAATAAGTTGAGGGTTCGCTTCAGAAAAGATCAACTCTCCGTCGAAAGCATCTCTTGCCTTTTGTGTAACCTGAGTTCCTAAGTCATAAAGAGGCTCTCCAAGTCCACTTACTTCTCGCTCACGATTAATAGACCGATATCTAAATCCAGTCTTTAAAAAGCCTCCAATTCCATCTGTCAACTCAACAGGAACTTTGAAATTCACTCCAAATTCCTGATTGTTCTCTAGGGTACGCGAATTTCTATTGTCATTTTCTTTGAGTATTGCTGTTGCTAGATTAGGATTGGCTGCAGCTAAGAAATTTGCAGGATTACCCATTCGATCAAGTTCAGGATCAAATGGAGTCTGATCGTCAACTACACTCAAGGAGAAATTATAGGGTGTCTCTCCTATTGACCGCGAACCTGAAGCAACCCAATCAATCGTAAATTTAGATAACTTGTGTACTCCTGTAAATGCACCCATGAACAGGTTCAAATCAGAATCGATACCGTTTGCATTGTACCTTATACCACTATTCGGATCATACCTATTCTCAACAATAAATCGATCCCGAGATGTATTTGAGAACAAGCCTAAAAATCCAAAATCAGACTTGCCTGCCGAGTAGTCTAGATTAACACTTGCATTGTTACGACCACGTTGCTCTGACCGATCTTCTAAGCGAAGGTTAGAACCAAGAATGGACGTCACCCCTGTAACTGGATCTGTCTCCCCTTGAGACCAACCAAAACTCAAAATATCTCCTCCGCGGTTAAAGCGCTCTGTATTTACCTGCGCTGCGATACCAACCTTGCCATCAAAAAAGCGGCGGCTGTGTTGAAGCACGCCCTTGTAGTCTCCGAAATAGCTGTTGTTATCGTTATAGCCCACAAGCCCACGCACCAGTGTGGTAGGATCAGATGGAGCTTTCCGCAACCTCAGGTTTACCGTTCCACCAACAGCCTCAGCGTCCATGTCTGGAAGCGGCGATTTGTAAACCTCAATCCCATCGAGTAATTCAGGAGAGATCATTGACAAATCTACCGACCTGTCCGTACCAGAGTTTGCAGGCAAACGCACTCCGTTCACGGTAATCGCATTGAATTTTGGTTCCAATCCACGGATAACAACCTTCTGACCTTCACCCCCACTCCTATTGATACTTACTCCAGGGAGTCGAGAAATAGCCTCAGCAGCATTTACGTCTGGCAGCTCTTTTATCTTGTCTGCAGAGATAAAGTTGGCAATCGCATCAGAATTTAACTGTTGATTGATAGCCTTGGCCTGACCTAAAGCCTGTGCGGTGACGATTACCTCTTCCCCTAAAATGGCTGCAGGTGCCATTTCAACGGTTAATTCTGTTTTGCCACCGTCGACAACCTCTACCGCTATCTCTTCCTTTGCAAAACCTGCAAATGAAACCACTAAGATTTGAGAGCCTGCTGGTACTCCGTTGAGTACGAAAGAACCATCAATATCTGTAACCGTGCCAGTAGAGATACTGGATTGTAGATACACGTTTGCTCCAGGCAAGGTTTCATTACCATCACTGTCAACTACAATGCCCGTAATGATTCCTTGCTGGGCCATGACTGATGTCATTCCACTCCAAAAAAGCAATGTCGCTACTAGAAGTAATTGTAAAATGTATCGCATAGGCCGTTTCCAACTATTATAGACGCAAGAGGCAACCGCAACAAATTCTATTCGCCACAAATGCCTCCTGACAAGACAAAACTAGAAATTCTAGTGTAAATGATCGTCTAGAATACAGGGGGAAAAAGTCCAAAAACGAGCAAAATAAGCCTATAAACGGTCATTCTGCTCCCGCGCCACGTTGCTTCATATAGCCGAGTGCCGACACGCCATAGCTCTCTTTAAAGCACTTACTGAAGTACTTCGGATCACGAAACCCTACCGCATAGGACACTTGAGCAATATTGAGTTTGTCGGTTGACAGCAATTGTGCCGCCCTTTTTAGCCGAATACTTTTGATAAAGTTTCCCGGAGTCTGGTTTGTTAGAGCCTTCAACTTGGTAAACAGGAGCGCGCGACTAACATTAAGGGCCTCGGCCAACCGAACCACATTCAGCTCCAGATCATCAATATGCTCTTCTACAAATTCAAGTGCAGTAAGTAAAAACTCCTCATCAGCAGAAGTGACACTTATCTCTTTGGGATCAAGGTTTACAACTCGTGAAAACACCTCTCTCACTCGCCGACGTGTATCTAGGGTGTTTTTGACGCGCAAAAGCAACTCCTCAGGTACAAACGGCTTCGCGATATAGTCATCAGCTCCTAAGCGTAAGCCATCCATCCGGTCATGTTCACCTGTTTTGGCGGTAAGCAGCAAAACTGGAATATGACTTGTTCCTAGGTTCGTCTTCACCTTCTCGCAAAGCTCAAACCCATTCATGCGAGGCATCATTACATCACTTACTATGATGTCAGGCGCATTTGCTATCTGCGCGCTTTGAAATCCTTCTACACCATCTGCTGCTAGTTCAACGTCATAAGTATGCTCAAAAATCTCCCCCAAATACGACCGCAATTCATAATTATCTTCAACAATGAGAACTTTAGATCGCTTGCTATGCTCAACACCACCATTCATACTTTCTGAATGTCCATCTCCATTGGATGAAGCCGTTAAGCCATCCAACATCTCTTCTTCCTTATCCCTCAGCTCATCCTCTTCTTGAGGTTCATTAGCACTTTCAAGAGTGAAGTGCTCCTTCCCTACAGGGAACCTGACAATAAAAGTTGCCCCTCCTCCCTTAGTATCCTCTACATGAATACTTCCCTGATGAAGCGCGATTAGGTCGCTTGCGACTGAAAGCCCAATACCAGAACCTGCTACCTGAGACTTGGAAGGATCTTCATAAAATCGCTGAAAAATTTGAGATTTTAGCTCATCTACAACACCTGGGCCATTGTCTTCAACACGAATTTCAACGTGCTCCGATTCAACGCGCTTCACACGAAGACCAATCTCACCCTTGTCAGGCGTAAATTTTAACGCGTTAGAGAGAAGACTAGCAATTGCCATTTCGAGCATCCTTGAGTCATACCACACCCAAAGAGGTGCTGTTTCAGCTTCTAGCGTAAATGATATTCCTCTACGGCTCGTCTCCTCATGGAAAGTCTCATGTAGCTTTCGCAAAAACCAGTTGAGATCGTTTCGCGCACCTCGAAGGCGACCGTGCTCCGATGCAAGCTTTCGAAAAGTGAGCACCCTATCAACTAAGGATAGCAAGCGGCGTGAATTTCGCTCAATACTCATTAGCTTATTCTTGGCCCCGAGTGAGAGCTTGGTATCCTGTAACAAATCATCTAACGGGCCCAAAATTAGGGTTAACGGCGTGCGAAATTCATGGGTAATATTCGTAAAAAACCTCAACTTGCCCTCGTGGAGCTCCTCATCGCGTTGCCGGGCTAGATGTTCCAATTCATAATTGTGCCTCAACCGAATAAACCGATAAACCCCATAGACTGCAAGCACAGCCAAACACAAGTACCCCAAATAAGCCCACCAGGTGCGCCATAAGGGGGGTAGAACAGTAATATTTAGCGACCTGACCTCACTACTTATTTGTTCATCATTGCTTACTGTTCTTGCTAATAATTTGTAATCTCCATGCCGTTGTATCGTGTATGTAGCTTCAACCTTACCTTTTGCGGTTTCCCAACCAGTATCAATCCCCTCAAGCTTATATTGAACAATGTTATTTTCAGGATTGAGGTAATCTAATGCCGTCAAACCGATGGTAAAGTTTGCTTCGTTATAGGCGAAGGAAAGTCGTTCGGTATCATTAATACTTTGTCGCAAAACACCATCCGCACCAGGACGTATTCGCTTACCCTGCTTTTTTAAATCCGTAAAAACCAAAGGAGAAAGAAGCGCCCCCTCTTTTATTGACGAAGGATCAAATTTTGTAAATCCATCTAATCCTCCAAATAGAAGTTCGCCAGAACTTAATTTCAAATAAGCACCAACATTGAATTCACCTGTTGACATACCACTCGGGTGCTCAAAATTTGTGCAAACATTGGTAACTGGGTTAAACAGCGAAAGTCCATCATTTGTACTCAACCACAAATTACCTTGATCATCGCTCAATATGCCGTAAATAGTATTACCTGCGAGACCATCTCTTACTGTATACTGAGTAATTTTTGTCGTACCCGCCTCAATTTTGTATAGACCATCGTTCAAGGTACCTACCCACAACACTTGCTTTTCGTCCTCAAAAATAACCCGTATTCGATTGCCTGAAAGCACCGTCTCATAACGCGTTGGAGACCCTATGTCGTTCTTTACAGCTCGTTGCAACCCTGCATCAGTACCTATCCATATTTGGTCGTCCTTTTTATATAGAACACTTACAAAATCCGAGATTAATGACGTTGAATCTATTGGATCATTTTTAAAGTTAGTAAACTCACCCGCCTCCGTATCGAGAAGACTCAAACCTCCACCATAGGTGCCAATCCACAAATATTTACCATACCTGAGCAATGCATAAACACTATTGTCAGGCAGAAAATTTGTCGTCAACTCATCGCCAATATTAGAAAAAGACCTAGCTCTATATTTATCAAATTTACCTGTCGTAATATCTAAAACATTAAGTCCTTCTTTATACGTACCAATCCATAGTTTATCACCTTCTAATAATAAGCTTTTCACATTCGGTCCGCTAATAGAATAATCACCACCAGTCCCTGGTCGATAATGCGCAAAGGTATCTGCATCTACGAATAAGTAATCAAGTCCAGCACCTTCTGTTCCAACGTAAATATTACCGAGATCGTCTTCTGCAAAAGAGCTAACGACATCGGCTCCAAGCGAATTAGGTGCGCTCGTTTTTAAGTAACTTCTAAATCTGCTATATACCGGATTTAAGTGATTTACACCCCCATAATAGGTACCTATCCACAATGAACCATGAACATCTTTCAATAAACAGTGAATTGAATTGTCAGATAATTCATCGACTCTTAAGCCGTAAGACCTATCTGTTTTGATAACTTCTGTAGCGATGGCTAAATGACTTAGGCCATCAAAGGTTGCTATCCATAAGCCACCTCGGCCATCTGGACAGAGCGCTCTCACATTGTTATCCGCTATTGTTGATGGGTCCCCAGGAGTATGTCGATAGTTAACTACACTTTTAGAATTTATATCCAATCGAAACAAACCGTTTTCGAAAGTCCCGAAAAACAAGGTTCCATTTTTTGTCAGGTACATTGACTGAATGCGCTGATTACTCACCTGACCTTGCCCTAACTCCACAGCCTCATAGGTAAATTCATTCGCCTTGGATGTGCTAGTTGCTAAATAAAGCCCCTGACTGGTAGCCAGCCATAAATCGCCCCCTTTCTCAACTAACGTCGTGATAAGCTGACCAATATTTCCCGCTCCTCTAAGTTGAATTGCATCAAATTTTTCTTGCCCAGATGCACATGAGTACAGTCCTGATGCTGCAGCCACCCATATCCGGCCACGTGCACTTTGATAAATACCTCGGATTGCGCCCTTGACTTCAGCATAATGCTGAAATCGATCACTTTCCGGAGAAAAGAGACTCAGTCCATCTGCTGTTCCGACCCACATGCCTCCTTTCTGATGATCATAAAGCAGTGCGCGGACATCATTCCCGGCTGGCCCTAAACCCGATTCGTCTGGTCGATAAATCCGTACATCATGACCGTCATAACGATTCAGGCCGTCGCGCGTACCAAACCACATAAAACCAGATGAGTCTTGCCCGATTGCAAAGACCGAACTCTGAGAGAGTCCGTCAGACTTCTGGAGATGCCGAAAGGAGTTTGGAGCTTGCGCCAAAACTTGGGTTAGTACTCCCGAGGAGACCGCAAGCCCTAACAAAAAAAACGCAATACAATTTGAGAGAACGCTACCCATGAAACAATAAAGTGAATCACTAAAGTACGACATTTGATCCGCGTCGCTACCCAAAGGTATCGTAATAGAATTCGCTAGGGCCTGCGAAAGTCAGTACAACTGAAAATTAAACAACCCGCTTCGCCTGCGGGCCTACATGGAGCTGTAGTTTACCTGCTCAAAACACCAATTCATCCATTATACACCTCTCAATAATAACGCATGTCAACGTCCGAGGTCGTTGCTTGTAATGAGGGGAGGTAGTTGACTGGGATTTAGCTGGACTGTTCCGAAGCATCACAGAGATTCACATATTGGTCTAATCCGAAAGAACTTCTAGGGGTACATTCAAAGTTTATCGACCGATCTAGATCCAAGCGATGGCGGGACTTAAGCCAATGTCTAGACTCACGCACCGCGGGCCTTAGTGACATATTATGAAATACTCCCTTTAACTAACCACCGAGATACACTGGACGCTTTGTAATTGAATATATTTGTCGTTTCGTGGGATCCTAAATTGATACCATTATCTTAAGACTTTTCAGACTAAAAGTTTGCCTCCTTGGTCTCTAGCATTTGCGCGTTCGACCCCACGCTATAATTGTTCGAGTGTCCAGACCCACGCGCTGGCGCGAGGCCTAGCAGTCTTAGGCTCTATATATTCTAGCGAAAATGGACTCGATGGTTAAATAATAAGTGT
This sequence comes from uncultured Saprospiraceae bacterium, assembly GCA_937923485.1. Classification (GTDB taxonomy): domain Bacteria; phylum Bacteroidota; class Bacteroidia; order Chitinophagales; family Saprospiraceae; genus CALDTK01. The sequence continues at coordinate 2,724 of CALDUE010000214.1, read as the reverse complement.
TTTACTCATTTGGTTTAGCGTGCTTTGACGCGCCAGTTAAGAATACGAGCTGAAGCACGTTCAGAGGGAATGTATAACCACAGAGACACAGGTAACACTGAGAGGAATACAAGGCTGGGCGCTGTACGGATTTGTGCCTTTTCTCCGCAGATCTCTAAGCGCTTCGTGATTATTTGTAGTACGCTTGATAAGAGCAATGGAACCATCAATAGCCCTGTAGCGTTATAACGTCAAAGCGTTTCAAATGGAATCCACAAATAACAAGCGAGCGACCATCTATTTTGATGCTCAGCTCCACAAAGCACTGCGGCTAAAAGCTGCTGAATCGGATCGATCTGTTTCGGACCTCGTCAATGAGGCAGTAAGACTTTCCTTGTCAGAAGACGCGGAGGACTTAAAAGCTATTTCTGATCGTGTCAACGAACCTAGAAGAAGTTTTGCAGATTTTGTGACGGAGCTTAAAGACACGGGGAAACTATAAATGTCCTACACTCTATTCATTGTTAAAAGCGCCGAGAAAGATATTCTCGCCATTAAAAACAAAAAGGATCGGCAACGCATCATCAACCGCATTGAAAGCTTAGCTGAAGATCCTCGACCTCCACAGGCGGTAAAGTTGACTGGAAGTGAAAGCTATCGCGTTCGGCAAGGGAAGTATCGGATTGTGTATACGATCATCGATCTGGAATTACTTGTAGAAGTAGTCAAAGTAGCACACAGGAAGGATGTTTATCGGTAGGGGTGCACTGAAGTACTCGCTTGATAATACACTCCTCGCTCCTAATTCAGTTCAGCGTGCTTTAGCGCATCAAACAAAAATTATCGAATCGCTCTTATAATCGCTTTACTCCTCTCTCAGGATGATACTCATCGTAGAACAATGTTGCAGACTCACCACTCCAACTATTGTCTCTTAGAACGACATAAAATTCTTTCAGTTGTAAATCTTTGTTCATGGATAAATACCCTATGTAATCTTGATATTCTCTCCATCCATTATTCTCTAGCCTGAAGAGTAGGTGGTAAATACTATCAACGCTAGAATATGAAATGACCTCTATATTATCTATCCCAGAAACATCCGTCAGGTCACTCACATTTATTACTTTACTTACTTCGTCATCCACAATAAATTCTAGGAACATTGTATCCTCTACTGGTGTATGAAACGCTGTAAGTCTCACCTCTTTTGACCCCTTGACATCCTGTTGCTTCCACTGCATTTTGATTACATCGAAATCCTCGTCGTTCCAAAACATCTCTTTGAAGTTGACCATTTCGCAAGTAATTCCATTGATTGTATCCTGTACAGAATTTGGCACGAAAAGCTTGACCTCTTCACCATTCAAGAAAGATCCCGTAATAGGAATTCTTTCGCCAATTCTATCGTACTCATACCAACCATCAATTCCTCCGTTTTTAAATTGAATTGATTTATACGCTGCACCACACCTTGCAGAATTTAGGACATCCAGCTTCATTGTAATTTTATGTCTTCCGTCTATAGTTCCTTTCAGTAGATAAAAATTTCCTGAGGCTACTTTAGGTCTAAATTGGAAGGCTCTACTTTGGCAGAAAGCTACTTGGCCTGCTAGAATAAAAGAAAGGAATAGGATTATTAATTGTATTGACATCTTCATCTCTTTATTATTTTATGATCTACTTAGATAGTCTATCTCCCCTACCCCAAATCCCAATCCCCATAAAAATCATATTGCTTGGGGTGCAACTGCTTCGCAAAAAACACCAACTGGCCCGTATGGTAACTTAGGTGCTCAGCCATGTGAATCCAGACGCCCAGCTCACTAGTCTGGTGGCCTTGGACGGTGATCGGGCGGAGGAGATTGTCGGCGTCCTGAAGGTAGGTTTTGGCGAAAGCTAAAACCTCTAAAAACGCATCGAGAATGTCTGCCTTGGTACGACCTCCACGAATGGCAAACTCCTCATCTCGGGCACGAACTTCTGGCTGACCACCTAATGAAGTCAATACCCATTGCCGCATATTGCCCGTGAGGTGAATGAGCTGATTGGCCGGGGCAAGCGTCGTTTCATTCGGTCTACGCCAGATGTCATCCTCCGATAGATCTTCCCAAACGAGCTTAATCTTGGTCTCGTTTTCATCGAGGTAAAACTTGATCTGCTGCTTAAACTCTTCGATCACTTCTTTGCATTTAGACGGATACTCACCGCCTTAGCATGCGCATCCAAACCTTCAGCCCTTGCCAAAACCTGAACGGCTTTGCCAATACCTGCAAGACCCTCGCGCGTTAGCTGCTGAAAGGTAACCTTGCGCACGAAACTGTCGAGCGACACACCCGCATAGGCACGCGCATGACCGTTGGTGGGCAGTGTATGATTGGTCCCGCTGGCATAGTCACCAACGCTTTCAGGGCTGAAGTGTCCCAAGAAAACAGACCCCGCATGCTGCACGCAACGCGCCGCATATTCCGGATCATCAAACGAAAGAATCAAGTGCTCAGGCGCATAATCATTGCTGATCGCCATAGCCTCATCGATGGTCTCAACGAGGATGGCAACGCTATTGGCAAGCGCTTTTTTCGCAATCTCTGCACGCGGAATCCGCGTGAGTTGCTTTTCAATCGCACCATCCAACTCAGCGATAATGCGCGCTGAAGTTGTCACCAAAACCACCTGACTATCCGGACCGTGCTCGGCCTGACTTAGCAAGTCTGCAGCAACGTTCCTAATCGGCGCAGAATCATC
>CALDUE010000213.1 GCA_937923485.1 uncultured Saprospiraceae bacterium | reverse complement strand
AGTGGTGATTATCAGCTTGCGCTGAAACATGGAAGCAGTATGCTGAGGGTGGGGAGTTTGATCTTTGGAGCGAGAGATTAGGTGTATAGAATTTTGAATAGATGCCCACAGCTTCGCTGCGGCAATTTTGAATTTTGAATTTCACGACGTTTAGCTCGCCTGCGGCTCATTTTATTAATTGTCAATTGGTAGTTGATAGTTGGTAATGACACGACGTTTAGCTCGCCTGCGGCTCATTTTATTAATTGTCAATTGCTAGTTGATAATTGGGAAGGACGCGACGTTTAGCTCGCCTGCGGCTCATTTTATTAATTGTCAATTGATAGTTGGTAATTGGGAAGGACACGACGTATAGCTCGCCTGCGGCTCATTTTATTAATTGTCAATTGGTAGTTGGTAATTGGCAATGCCTACATGTTCGGCTCGTCCATGCCTCATTTCAGAGCTGAACAAAAGCGCCGCAAGCAGGATAGCATACCTACTAGCAGCGCTGCTTGCTCGAAAAGCGCCACAGGCCGAAAACCCTTGTGGTTTAACTATGTTAGCCTTTCAATGGCATATCGCAACCTTCAACAAACCGTCGACGATCTCGACAAGCATGGCAAGCTGCTGCGCATAAAATCGGAGCTAGATCCTGATTTAGAGATTGCTGCTGTACACCGCCGAATCTTCGATGCGCAAGGAAAAGCAATACTGTTCGAGAAAGTGAAAGGGTCTCCATTTAGAGCCCTGAGTAATTTGTACGGGACCTTTGATCGGACGAGCTGGTTGTTTCGAGACACGCTAGAGAAGGTGCAGCGTATGGTCGAATTAAAGATTGACCCGACCAGCTTTCTGAAGGCACCTTTGAAGTATGCGTCTGCTCCCATGACGGCCTATACTTCTCTGCCTAAAAAGTACCGTGGCAAAGCGCCAATTCTTAAGGGAAGAACTACAATAAGTCAACTCCCATTGATCAAGAGTTGGCCCATGGACGGTGGTGCGTTCGTGACCATGCCGCAGGTGCTTTCGTTGCCGCCGGGTTCTAAAAATCCGATGGATACAAACGTGGGCATGTATCGCGTCCAACTCGATGGAAACGAATACAAGACAGACAAGGAGATCGGGCTTCACTACCAGCTACACCGAGGCATCGGGGTGCATCATCAGCAATACCTTAACAGTGACGAACCGTTTCGTGTAAGTGTAATTGTTGGCGGTCCGCCGAGTTATGCCTTTACTGCGATCATGCCGCTGCCTGAAGGACTCTCCGAATTGACTTTCGCTGGAATGCTCGCGGGGAAAAGCTACCGATACACCTGGGACAATGGTCACTTTCTACCGGCCGAGGCTGACTTTGTTATTACAGGTACCGTTCGCAAAGACAAGCTGATGCCAGAAGGTCCGTTTGGGGATCACTTGGGATACTATTCTTTAGAGCACGATTTCCCAGTGATGGAGGTCGATAATGTGTATCACCGCCCTGATGCGATTTGGCATTTTTCGGTAGTTGGTAGACCTCCGATGGAGGACTCTAGTTTTGGCTACCTCATATCCAAAATTGTCAAGGATTTAGCACCGATCGAATTTCCTGGTGTGAAGGCAGTCAATGCTGTAGATGCTGCTGGAGTGCACCCGCTTTTGCTGGCTGTTGGCAGCGAACGCTATATGCCTTTCCGAGCCGACGAGATGGATAATACTCGTCCTCCTGAGGAGCTACTTACGCAGGCGAATCGTCTGCTTGGAAGTGGCCAAACAAGTTTAGCGAAGTTCCTCATCATTGCTGATGGAGGTAGAGAAAATAAACTCGACTGTCACGACGAAGCAGCTTTCATTCAGCATGCTTTAGAGCGGATAGATTGGAGGCGGGACTTACATTTTTATACCAATTGGACTATCGACACACTTGACTATTCTGGGGAGGGGTGGAACAGTGGGAGTAAGGTGGTTTTTGCTGCGCGTGGTGATAAGCGACGTCAATTGGGCACGAGCGTTCCAACTGATTTTAATTTTGGTGGGCTTTCGCCAAAACATGTTACCGTCCCTCTGCCAGGTGTCCTCGCCTTGGAAGTGACACCTTTTATTGGAGAGCAGAGTCGTACGAGAATGCAAGCGGCATTGGGTGGCTTGAATCCTGATATGGTCGATAAGTTTCCGCTGATTCTATTGGTCGATGATGCTTCCTTCGTCGCCAAAACCTTGAACAACTTTCTCTGGGTTGCCTTTACCCGCACAAGTCCAAGTAGTGATATCTATGGAGTTGGTTCTTTCCAGAAAAACAAGCACTGGGGTTGCACTGGACCACTGGTTATGGATGCCCGAGTGAAGCCGCACCATGCGCCAGGGTTAGTTGAAGATCCTGCAGTTTCGGCAAAAGTTGACAAGTTGTTTTCGAAGGGAGGCGAGCTGTATGGGGTTTTGCCGAAAGGACACTTTGTTAATATTATTGAAAACAAGCCTACCCCACCGTCCCATCCAGATGCTCTTTTGGAAGCTTAATTTTTAGGAGAATCCTAAATTTTTGTGCAATTGCTTCCTAAGCATACCTTGCCCCCATGGATTTACAACAAGTCAAGCTCGTGATCTGTGACATGGACGGTACCCTGCTCAACAGTGAGCATGAGGCGAGTGAGCGCTTTTTCGACTTGTATGAGAAAATGAAAGCAAAGGACATCACCTTTGTGGCAGCGAGTGGCAGGCAGTACGACAGTATCCGTGAGAAACTCGCACCTATTGCAGACGAGTTGCTCATTGTAGCAGAGAATGGAGCCTATGCTCGTTCACCTGAGAAGACGCTGGTTTCTACTTACGTCCCACATGGTACAATAAGTAATGTCTTGTCGGCAATTGAAAATCAACCTGACATCCAACCAGTACTTTGTACGCCTAGCGCTGCTTATGTAAAAGCTGCTGCTCCTGAATTTCGCAGGTTTATGAGTGAATTCTACACTTCGCACGAAGCCGTAGAAAATTTGGCCGAGCTCGACATCGATGTTCTTAAAATTGCTTTGTACCACAAGCAGAGTTCAGAGCAATTTATCTATCCCCACACCAAGCATCTGGAGGGTGATTTGAAAGTGAAAGTTTCTGGTGTGCATTGGGTCGATATCTCTCATCCAGATGCGCATAAAGGATATGCGATCAGTATGATTCAAAAGCAGCTTGGAGTGACTCCTGCAGAGACTATGGTCTTTGGTGATTACCACAATGACCTTGAGATGCTTGCACTAGCAGACTTCAGTTTTGCAATGGGGAATGCGCACCCAGATATCGTTGCAGCTGCAAATTTTCAAACTACGAACAACGATGACTTTGGAGTGGAGCGCGTACTTGAGCGACTACTAGAGGCGAGTCTTTAGACCGACTTTTTCGGAGGTCGCGTTGAACTTCGCTGGCAAGGCTTTACTCAAATCGATGTCATAGTCTGCCGCGAGTAAATCAACACAAATCAGAATGTCTGCCAGCTCCTCGGCGAGGTGTTGGACCGTGTCTCGACTGCCTTTGATTCCAAGGCGCTCACGCTCCAGTTTTTTCACGACGTTGAGCGCCTCACCAAGTTCGCCTGCGAGTTCGGTGGCTCGATAAAGCGGCGTGATTTGATTACCACTATCCCACTCTTTTTGGCGGGTCTGGTTTGCTCGGCGAAGGTCTGAGAGGTTCATGGGTGGAAGGTATAAACCTAGCTCAATTTGGTCCCGCATGATTTGGCGTGCCACTTGAGATGTTACGACCGAAAAGCCGCAGAACCAAGATGGGACTATCAAGAGGCCGTAAGACCCAACTCACTACCCTTCTCCAACATGTACTTCCAAGCAACTTCCTTCTCATTGGTGATCTCACCTTCGAGAATGGCTTCGCGAATAGCGGTTTTGATAATACCGACCTCACGACTCGGTTTGATGCCGAAGGTCTTCATAATGTCCTCACCACTAATAGGTGGTTGCCAGTTGCGGAGTTGGTCACGTTCCTCTACTTCTTTTATCCGTTCACGAAGGACTTTATAGTTTTTAAGGTAGCGTTTAACTTTTGCTGGATTCTTAGAGGTGATGTCGGCTTCACAGAGGGTGAGTAGATCATCGATGTCTTCTCCGAGATCAAAAAGCAAACGCCGTAAAGCCGAATCCGTAACAATCTCTTCGGTGAGTGCGATTGGTTTCTGGTGGTAACGCACCATCTTCTGGACGAACTTCATTTGATCATCGAGTGGAAGTTTGAGGCGCTTAAAGATTTTGGGGACCATTTTCGCTCCCACCACCTCATGCCCATGAAAGGTCCAAGTATTGGTCTCGAAACGTTTGGTCTTAGGCTTACCGATATCATGCAGCAATGCAGCCCATGTGAGCCATAGGTCATTCGAACGATCTGCAAGATTATCCACGACCTCCAGCGTATGCCAGAAATTGTCTTTGTGTCCGACGTTGCCTCTCTTTTCGACGCCGTGCATGGCTTCGAGTTCAGGCAGGAAGTGTGGTAGAAGTTTCGTCTCTGAGAGTAGCGCTAGCCCGACACTTGGTTTTGGCGAAAGCAGAATTTTGTTGAGTTCTGTGTGGATGCGTTCGGCACTAATTATTTCTAGCCTTTCGGCAAAACGAACCATCGCTTCCTTGGTGTCTTCGTGTAAAACGAAGTTGAGTTGACTCGCAAAACGTACGCCGCGTAGCATTCGTAAAGGATCGTCTGTAAAGGTTTGTCCAGCCTCACGAGGCGTCCGAATGAGGCCTGCTTCTAAATCGGCAATACCATTGAAAGAGTCCAGGATTTCGCCGAAGTTTTCTTCTGCGAGGCTAATGGCCAGCGCATTGATCGTAAAATCTCGACGGATCTGATCGTCTTCAAGTGTTCCTTCCTCTACGGCAGGCTTGCGGCTATCGGGAGAATAGCTCTCTTTTCGTGCGCCAACGAATTCGATTTCATCGTCGCCGATACGCACCATGGCGGTCCCAAAGCGGCTATAGATTTTGGCTTTGCTCGCTCCTTTGATTTGCTTAGAAACCTCCTTGGCGAGTTCGATACCGCTGCCCACACAAACGATGTCGATATCCTTTGTAGGACGACCAATAAGATGATCTCGCACGAAGCCTCCTACAGCATAGGCAGGTACGCCGATGGTTTTGGCGCATGCACCTATAGCCTTGAGCAGTTGCGTTTCGTGTGGAGTGAGAGAAAGATCCATGTCGGCGGCGAAGGTAAACGCGTCGCAAAGTTGTAGGGAATGAAATTTAGGGAAGTGCGTGTACTGGTCGATTGATTTCGGCGCTGCACGAAAGCGGCTCATTCGTATTTCTACGATTTACGTTTTAAAGTGCAGAAACCGGCCACCGATCCATCTTAATAAGCGATATGTGATCTGTCAGCTACAGCCTATTCGTATTTCTACGATTTACGTTTTGAAAGGCAGAAACCGGCCGCCAGTCCATCTCATCTAAGCGATATGCGATCTGTCAGCTACTGCTCATTCGTATTTCTACGATTTACGTTTTGAAGGGCAGAAACCGGCCGCCGATCTATCTCAATAAGCAATATGTGATCAGTCAGCTACTGCTCATTCGTATTTCTACGATTTACGTTTTAAAGGGCAGAAACCGACCGCCGATCCATCTCTTATAAGCAATATGCGATCTGTCAACTACTGCTCATTCGTATTTCTACGATTTACGTTTTGAAGGGCAGAAACCGGCCGCCAATCCATCTCTTATAAGCACAGCATGCGATCAGTCTATTCCTTCAATTAATTTAATTCACCAATAATTTAATGCACCCAACCAAATTCAATCATCCGGACGATAACCTATCCGTAACGTTTTGTTAATACGAGTTAACACCA
>CALDUE010000212.1 GCA_937923485.1 uncultured Saprospiraceae bacterium | reverse complement strand
ATTGGTAGCTACATCTTGGTCCTTGTCTTTCAAAAGCTCAAAAGCCATGTAAAGCTTTTCCTTTTGATTGCGGTATTGCTTCTAGAATATGCAATCGGTAAGACCTACCACCTGTCATCTCTGATCATCATTCTCATCTTCGGACTCATGTTCGCGAACGTGAATCTCTTCTTTTTCGGTCCGATGAAAAAGCTGATTCAACCGAAGAAAATTGCCGAAATTTTTGAAGGGTTGCACATTGTGACCTTAGAAACTGCCTTCGTGGTACGTACATTTTTCTTCGTCATCTTCGGTCTGACGATAGATCCTAGTTCTTTATTGAGTCTTGATGTTGCCTTGATCAGTGTTCTAATTATCGCTTCAATCTACGTGATTCGGTTTATCCTTCTCCGTGTATTTATCGGTAAGGATTTACTCCCGCAGCTATTTATCGCTCCACGTGGTTTGATTACGGTCTTGCTCTTTAACGCCATTCCTGGTGGTGCGGAGTTTTTAGGCTTCCAGCCAGGTATTCTTCTCTTCGTAATTATCGGCACAAGTCTGATCATGACCTTCTCGATGATTCAGGATAAGAAGCGTGCAGGAATGGCCATACGTAAGGCGGAGGAATCTCCTGTTGATTTGTCAGTGTGGTCCACGCCTGGAATCGATTTATCGGGTGTGGAAGGTGGTGAGGCTACAGCGCATTAGTACTGAACATCCGGCCGAATTCGCTTGAGCCCTGTTTTATTCTTCGTTGAGATGGCATTGCTTCTAGGTGTGTAATTCAACTGCAGGATAAGGTTTGTGATGCTTGCTCATATTTGACAAAGTCCTATCTGTCGGGTGTTTACGACAGCAGACGGATAAACTCTCTTTGAGGAACTCATATAGATTAAATTATGATCTGTCGGGTGTTTCTAACAACAGACACTTGGCCTCTATTGGCCGAATTCATATCTCTAAATCCACAATATGTCGGATGTTTCCAACAACAGACAATAGTGTCCTATTAGGTCAAGACTCATCTCGAAAATCAATATCTGTCGGGTGTTTACGACGGCAGACGACCAGATCTTTATCGACAGAATCATATAGCTAAATTCATAATCTGTCGGATGTTTCAAACAACCGACAACAGAATCCTATCAAGCCAAAATATATATCGAAACCACTATCTGTCGGGTGTTTACGACAGCAGACAGATAGACTCTCTTTCGACAGATTCATATATATTAAATTATGATCTGTCGGGTGTTTACGACAACCGACAACAGCATCCTATCAAGCCAAAATATATATCGAAAAACACTATCTGTCGGATGTTTACGACAACCGACAACAGAATCCTTTTAGGCCAAAACACATCTCGAAAACCACTATCTGTCGGGTGTTTACGACAGCAGACGGATAGACCCCTATCGACAGATTCATATAGATTAAATTATGATCTGTCGGATGTTTACGACAACCGACAACAGCATCCTATCAAGCCAAAACATATACCGAAAATCACTATGTGCCGGGTGTTTACGACAGTAGACGGATAAACCCCTTTCGACAGACTCATATAGATTAATTTATGACCTGTCGGGTGTTTACGACAGCAGACACAATCCCGATATCCCACATCTCAAATCCCACATCTCAAATCCCATATCCCATATCCCACATCTCACATCTCATATCCCATATCCCATATCCCAAAATCAAAAAACCCATGTACTAGTTGCCTCAAACAACCAGCACATGGGCCCTAAATCACCAATTCTATCATAACAACCCGTTCAACGTATCAAACCGGTCAGGAAACTCAATCTCCGCTGTAGAACAAATCCAACATGCTCTCCAACTCTAATATGTCACTTACCATGACCTCCCTAGGCTTAGACCCGCGAGTCTCGCCTACGATGCCCAACTGACATAACTCATCCATGATGCGACCTGCACGGTTGAACCCAATCTTCATGCGACGCTGAAGCATGGACGTCGAACCGATATGGTTATCAACCACCATGTGCGCTGCATCACGCAACAACACATCTGCCTCCTTTGGATTCAATACAGCATTACCGCGAGCCTCTTCATCCTCACCAACATATTCAGGGAGTAAGTATGGCATGTGTAGACCTTGCTGCGCAGAGATGAAGTCAAGGACATCGTTTACTTCTGGTGTATCCACGAACGCACACTGAATACGGACCTTCTCAGCACCCATCGAAAGGAGCATGTCTCCCATACCAATGAGCTGCTCAGCTCCAGGTCCATCGAGGATCGTCTTTGAATCCGTACCTGAAGTCACCTTAAAGGCTAGTCGTGCAGGGAAATTGGCCTTGATCGTACCAGTAATGATTTTAACCGTCGGACGCTGGGTCGCGATGATCAAGTGCATCCCTACCGCACGGGCTAACTGAGCAATACGCGCAATCGGCAACTCGACCTCCTTACCCGCCGTCATAATCAAATCGGCAAACTCGTCAATGATCATGACGATGTACGGCAAGTAACGGTGCCCATCCTTTGGATTGAGCTTGCGTTCCTTGAACTTCGCATTATACTCTGTAATGTGACGTACAGAAGCCGTCTTCAATAACTCATAACGCTGATCCATCTCGATACAAAGCGAGTTGAGCGTATGAATAACCTTCGTATTCTCAGTAATGATCGTCTCTTCCTGTCCTGGCATGTAGGTCAAGAAGTGACGCTCCAAGACACTGTATAGCGAAAGCTCCACCTTTTTCGGGTCAACCATTACCAGCTTCACCTCAGAAGGGTGCTTGCGGTAAAGCAGACTCATGATGATGGTGTTAATACCAACTGACTTACCCTGTCCGGTAGCACCCGCTACTAGCAAGTGAGGCATCTTGGCCAAATCAACAACCATGGTCTCATTCGAGATCGTTTTACCTAGTGCAATAGGTAACTCCATTTTCGCATCACGATACTTCTTCGAAGCAAGCACATCGCGCAATGGAACCATCTGACGATTCTTATTCGGCACCTCGATACCGATCGAACCGCGCCCAGGAATCGGAGCAATGATTCTAATTCCTAAGGCAGAAAGGTTGAGTGCAATGTCATCGGATAACGTACGAATCTTTGAAATACGAACTCCTGGTGCTGGAACGATCTCATAAAGTGTAATCGTCGGACCCACCGTCGCATTAATGCTAACGATTGAAAGGCCGAAACTGAGCAAAGCATCTACAATCTGACGCTTGTTGTCATTAAGCTCCTCCCTAGTTACAGGATTCTCATTGTCAGGATAATCCTTAAGCAATTCAAGCGTAGGATATTTATACGCACTTAACTCCAACTTTGGATCGTACGGACCTTGTGATTCTAAGTCCTCCTCCGCTTCCGCAGCTAGGATATCTCGCGGAGAGTCTCCTGCGTTAGCGCCATAGCCTTCTGGCTTTTCTCCCATATTTGAAGAGATTGCATCAAGCTCAGGATCAATAGCTTCTTCATTCGGCGTTGGCGTCAGATTCAGTTCAATGTCGTCGGCAGTGAGGGTAAGCTGTTTTGCTTTCTTGGCCTTCTTTTGCTCAAGTGCACTCGGAAGCTCGAATTCGAACGCATCTCCCTTATTGGCATCAGCCAATTGATCATTATTGTCGTAATCAAGGCCCTGTACACCCTTACTTGGATCAGGTTCGGCTGGTGTATCCGACTTCAGAGTTGATTTGCGCTTTGTTTTCGCAGCAACTTTTTCTGGCGTAAATCTCCCGACAAACTTGCTCAGACCAGTTGGTAGAGCAGGAACCATTTCCGCTCCGCTATTAAGAATTTTACCTGAGGTAACGTCATTCCAACTCGGATCAAATATCCAGATGACGAGCATCACAAGAGCCAGTGCAAAAAGCAGTACCACTCCTGGTATACCAATCATACGCTCCAGCCAACTTGAAATAAGATAGCCATAGGCTCCTCCCATCGGGAAGTCTAGCATTTGGAACAAGAAGGCTAGCATAACGGAAAGCACGAGTAAGCCAAACAATCCCCAGCGTAGTTGGCGCTGCAACTGCACTAGTGGACGGCGCTTCAAAATAGCCAATCCGACAAGCGCTAACAGGTACACCCCAAGGAAGCTCGTCGCTCCAAAGCCAGCATAAAAAGCAGTGTGCGAGACGGAGGCGCCGAGCGGCCCCATCCAGTTGGCCACATCAACGCCGTTGGCACTGATCAATCCCCAGCCATAGCTCATTGCAGCGGCTTGGTCGATTTTCCATGTGAAGAGGTAAGAAATAAAGGCAATGCCTAGGAACGTCGAAAGGGCAAGGATCGTAAAACCTACGATCTTACGGAAACGGTCGTCCATGACCGTGGCCCCTCGTTTTTTGCGAGTTGATTTCTTTTTCATAGTGTTTCTCAAGTGTTTGCCAATCAGTCGAATAAACGACCGCATGGCACTGACAAATGTAACTGAGTCAAAGCCCAGCTACGCCCCACAACATATCAAAAAAAGATGATAAGCGAAAAATCACTGTATATAGGTACTCGTGAAAGTAGATTTGATCGCAACCTCAGTATAAATGGGGTGTTTTTAAGCCTTGTTTTAACTCATTTACCTACCACGCATGAATATCTCCCTCGACATCAGCCTCTATCCACTCACGCCAGACTATAAAAAGCCGATACTAGGCTTCATAAAAGCGCTACAGACCTACGAAGGAATTGAAATGTTGATGAACCCACTTTCGACTCAACTCTATGGCGATTTCGACTTGGTTTGGGGAGCTGTAGGTAAAGAATTACTTGCTGCGTTCGGGTCTGCATACACCGAAGTGGCCGTAATAAAAGTGGTTTCTGTAGACGTGAACGGCTAGCGTAGCGTCATTCGCTCCCAATACTGCCGTGCTGTATTTTCCTAAAATATGATCCGCTTCTTCAGCTTTTCGCCTTTTCGCTCCACGATAATGTTGACCTTATCGCCTTTCTCATGTTCGCCGAGACACTTCATGTAGTCATAAATATCCCCGACTCGCGTACCATCCATCTCGATCAGCACGTCTCCGCGTTCTAGACCTGCTTTCATGGCTGGACGGTCGTCCAACACGCCATCAATACGCATTCCTTCGCCAGCATAGACATAATCAGGCATTACCCCCATTGTCACCTTAAAGGCCGAGACCTCATTCATGCTCTCATCTTTAGTCTTCGTGAAAGGGATTTCTCCGTTCTCCGGCAGACCGTCAATAACATCATAGACGACGTCTGAGATCGTGACCATGCCATCAAAATTCACGAGATGGACATCATCACCAGGCTTGTGATATTGTGGATGCTGACCGGTGAAGAAGTGCAGCACTGGCAAGTCTTTCAGGTAGAAGCTGGCGTGATCGCTTGGCCCTAGACCACTCTCGTGCGACATCAAGGTCACTCGATCTTTCGCAGCGCTTGCTAATAAATCTGGCCAAACAGGTGAAGTTCCCGTTCCATTGACAGCGAGGACTTTTTCTTCGCTCAGTCGACCCACCATATCAAAGTTGATAACGCCTACTAACGCTGGCATGCCTTCGGGCATGTGCTCGGCGAGGTATTTTGAACCGACAAGTCCCATTTCTTCGGCACTCCAGCCTACAATCAGAAAATTGTAATCATCAATTGCTCCATCTTGCTGCAGGCGTTGTGCGAGATCAAAAATTATCGCTACCCCACTCGCATTGTCATCGGCACCATTGTGAGGTTCAGGATCTCCGATGTGAAGACTACCACTTCCGCTTCCGCCAAAACCTAGATGGTCATAGTGGGCACCGATCATTATCGTCTGTGGAGCTTGATTGTCGAGGTAGCCCAAGACATTGCTCGTATACAATTGTGGCGCGTCCTTGTTTTGTCCATGTCCAGCTACGATGATCGGGAATCGCTGCAGGTAGGTTTGCTCATCGCCCATTGGTTTTAGCGAAAGCTGCTCCATACGCATCGCTAGGTAAGCTGCCGCCTCGTCCGCAAATGGAGACCCGGCTGCACGACCAGCGAGAATATCACTGGCCAGATAGGCGACGTCGACTTTCATTTGTAACTCACGTGGAGCAATCTGCGCAGAAAGTGAACTCAGGGCAATTACAGCTGCGATAAATGGTACGAATAACTTAAACATAGTTGCAAGATGCTGAGTAAGATTCAGAGTTTTTAGCCTTTCGGCAAAACTGGCTACCAATCCACTATGCCTTGACATTACTTTGGCAAAATGGAGCAAATCATCATCCGAACAGGTACGAAAAAGGATCTCAAAGCGGCTTTTACGCGCGTGGAGGAACTCGCAGAATACGAGAAGGCCGCCGGCGAAGTCTCTACTTCCCTCAAAACTTACGAGCGCGATTTCGAAGCTGGTTGGTTTGAACTACTCATCGCCGAAACCAAAACTGGCGAAAACCTCGGCATTATGATCTACTACAACACTTTCTCTACGTGGAAGGGACGAATGCTTTTTCTCGAAGACTTTGTAGTTGCTGAAAAAGCCAGAAGAAAAGGTGTAGGTGAAAAGCTCTGGGCAGAACTTGTACAAGTAGCCAAACAAAAGAAATGTACCCTCATTAAATGGCAAGTGCTCGATTGGAACGAACCAGCTAGGCTGTTTTACAAGAAACACGGGGCAGAACTTGAACCTGGCTGGGAAAATGGTAAGCTCTTTCTGTGAGCCTGAATAAACGTTTTCCCGATACCAACATCTCGGTACTAACATTTTGAAAGTATACCCTAAACGCCGTATTTGACCCTACAGGTGTTTTCCTTTAGCTTTACAGTACTAGAATTCCCAGATAAAGAAATAGTGTTTCATAGTGTGAGGGATGGCTGCTAATGTAGTCATCCCTTTTTTTGTGCGATAAAATTGACAGCCAATTACATATACATATTATTTTTAATGCCTTCTCACAGACAGCTGATCGAGGAAATAGATCAGGTTGGACTTGGCTTCTGCGTCAACTTCAACACTTTCGACCAGTAAATTGGCTTCTGAAGAGGCCGTTTCCACCTGCGCGGCAAGGCTTTTCTCCACACCGAGCTCGTCCATTATCGACAGTACTTCGTCTACAATGCTCGACCGTTCAGCTACCGAAAGCGCATAAATCTCCAAGAGTCGTCTGCGCTGCGGTTCATTACCCAATTCCAAGGCATGCAGAAACGGTGCAGACTGCTTTCCTCTGACGATATCGCCATAATCGCTCTTGCCTGTTTTCTCGCTTGTACTAAACGTATCTAAGATGTCATCCTGAATCTGGAAAGCTCGACCTGCGAGATCTCCTACTTTTTGAATGGTTTCACACTGTTTTGGCGAAAGCCCACCGATATGAGCGCCCATGGTCAATGCAGCGGTGATCAGAACTCCTGTCTTACCATGGATCATCTCCAAATACTCCTCATACGTCGAGGCATCGCTCTCCTCCATGTCCATGTCGCGCTGCTGCCCTTCACACAGTCCTACCGCCATTTGTTGAAAAACCTTCAGTAAGTAGGTGCGTGTCTCGCCTGCATAGTTGTCGAGTAAATATCCGTAGGTGTGTATGAGCATCGCATCCCCCGCTAGAATCGCCGAAGGAATCCCGTAAGCAATGTAAACACTAGGCTTTCCCCTCCGCAAGAGCGCTTCATCCATAATATCATCATGGAGCAACGTAAAGTTGTGAAAAAGCTCGACCGCATAAGCCGCAGGAAGCGCTTTACTGAGCTCAAAGGACCCTAAACTCGCTCCAAGCAACAATAGCATAGGCCTCACGGCCTTTCCTTTACTCCCCATCGCATAGCGAATGGGATCATATAATGTTGAAGGTTGACGAGCAAATTGTTGCTGTGCGGCGTACGCATGATACGTCGTGAGCGTCTGCTGAAATCGTAGTCCTAGTTGGGGCATGCGGCAAGATATATGTCTCCAGTTAGCAAAGAAATCCTAACTAAAAAGCCTGATACCACAAATATGGTACGTAGTTTGAATATGCGTATGTATGATGACAACACGACGCCCAATTAATATTCTCCTGGTTGAGGACAACCCCGGAGATGTGCGACTAACACAAGAAGCGTTCCGCGAGGGTAACATGAAGGTTAATTTAGACGTAGCACGCGATGGTGTTGAGGCAATTTCTTACCTCCGACAAGAAGCTCCGTTCTCAGATGCAATCATGCCTGATTTGATTCTTCTCGACCTCAACCTCCCTAAAAAGGATGGCCGAGAGGTACTTTCAGAAATCAAGAATGATCCTAACCTGAAGCGTATCCCCGTAGTCGTTCTTACGACTTCTAACGCAGAGGCAGATATTTTGAAGACGTACAACCTTCACGTTAACTGTTACATCAACAAGCCGGTCGATTTTGATCGTTTCTTCGAGATCGTACAGAAAATTGAGGACTTTTGGCTCACTACTGCCGTACTCCCTTCAATGATTGCATAATCGATTCAAGTCAACTTTGATCATCAAGAAAGGCCTAAGCTTCATGAGAAGCTTAGGCCTTTTTACGTCTAGCAAACCCAGCGGACGATCACACGTTAGTAAAGCATGAAAGTGTACGATCTACTTATTGTGGGCGGAGGTCCAGCAGGAATAAGCGTTGCGATCGCAGCCCAGCGAGCGGGCTTGAGCCATATCATTATCGAACGCGGTCCCATAGCCAATGCACTTTATAATTTCCCGCTCAACATGACATTCTTCTCTACTTCCGCAAAGTTGGAAGTAGGTGGTGTACCTTTCATCAGTCACCACGACAAGCCGACCCGCTCGGAAGCCTTGGAATACTACCGCAGGTTGATCGAAAGTAACGACCTCAACATTCAAACCTATACGAATGTGGAGAGCATGACTAAAAACGAGGGTGGCCGCTTTGAAGTAAATACTTCCCGTTCGACATTTGCTGCAAATGCTGTAACACTCGCCACGGGCTTCTACGGATTGCCTAGAATGCTCAACGTAGAAGGCGAAGACTTGCCTAAAGTCCGTCACTATTTCGATGATCCGCATTTGTACATCGATCAAAAAGTACTCGTCGTTGGCGCAGCCAACAGTGCTTGCGATGTTGCTCTAGAAACCTATATGAAAGGCGCTGAGGTCACCATGGCAATTCGTAGCGCTGAGATCTACGAAAGAGTGAAGTACTGGATCAAGCCCAACATTGAGAATCGCATTGCTGAGGGTTCGATCAAAGCACATTTCAATACCACTGTGGCGGCGATCCGCCCTCATGAAGTCGATTTGAACACACCTGAGGGGAGGATCACCATTCCCAACGACTTCGTCCTTGCCATGACGGGCTACAAACCCGACTACCCCTTCCTAAAGGCGTGCGGAATCCAAATGAGTGATGATGAAGCACAATCTCCACGCATCGATGAGGAGACCTTAGAAAGTCTCGATGTCCCCGGCCTTTATCTCGCTGGCGTAGTAAACGCAGGCCTTGCGACGAGTAAACTCTTTATCGAGAATACTAGACACCATGGGGATATGATTGTTAGGGGGATATTGGGGAAAGTGCTTGCACAGGCCAACTAGCCTTCAAAAAATAGCTTCCTAATTTCCTAAAATCAGCGGCAAACCATCGCCACCGCCGCCAATAACGACCACCTTGGAGTTTGGACTCTGCGCCAACATCAAAGTAGCCTCGATTCCCTTGTCCTGAAGGATGCGATCGTTTAGACTTGCCGTTAGGATCCGGTTGGACTCGGCTTTCGCTTCCGCTTCGATGATCTTACGCTCTGCCTCTTTACGCTCTTGCGCGAGAAGGAAATCATAGCGCTGGGCTTTTTGCTCCGCCTCGATCTTTTCCTCGATGGCAGCTTGCACCCGATCAGGTAATTCGATGTCACGAATCAGCGTCGCTTTGAGGTTGATGTAGTTATCTCCTAAAGCTTTCTCCAAGCCTTCTTGAATGCTAGTGGTTACCTCAGCACGCTTGGTAGAGTATAATTCTTCAGGTGTGTAACGTCCGATAACCTCACGTACCGCAGAACGAATCTCTGGCTTGATAAGACGCTCAGCATAACCTCGACCGAACTGTTCGTGGAGCTCACCGATCTGCGCTTGATTTGGTGCAACACGTACAGTCACATCAGTAACAATCGTCAAACCGTTGCTAGACAGCACCTCCATCTTCTCCGCGATCTGTTGCTCACGTACCTCGTAGATGTACATCGTGTTCCATGGCGCCACAAAATGAAAACCCGGCTTGTAGATATTCGCCTTGTCCAGACCCTGTCCGAAACGCTCAAAGAGCACTCCCGCCTCTCCTGCTTCTATGGTGAGAAACGAACTCGACCCGAGGGTGAAGAGTACCACTAGGGCGATACCTCCAGCGATGAGGTAAAAATTGAGTTTGTTTTGATTCATGATGGATGACTTTATGTTCAGCACTGCACAAGTAAATACACAGCAGTCGCATTAGCGAAGAAAGATCTATACATGGAAGAAGCGAAGCCTAAGGAATGTTAACCACGCGAACGTCACCTTCAGGCACCCAACCATCTACTCCAGTCGGCAAGGTCACGCGGTAGGTTTGATTGAGTAATTCGCCCACTTTTACCACCGAACCTTCTGGTAAACTTCTCACCCGTTCGCTTTGTGCAGAAGGCGCTTGATACAAATTTGAATTGCTCATCACCACCGCCGTTTCAGGATTTCTATAGTTGCTTCTAGCTTTCGCCAAAACCAGCCCTACTACTGAAACGAACACCAGTACCACAAGTGCGATGCTTGTCCACGATTGTTCTGAAAAACCTGACTTAAACACCAGGCCCAAACCGATCAACAGCGCTAACAAACCTGACAACAATGCTAGTATCGAAAAGCCATTTTGGGGAACGACCCGAAGGACGGGCTCGATCATTTTTCGCATTGGTCCGTCACTAAGACTCCTTAGTTCTGCGGGTAATCCAAGTTCTAGGTTTTGCCGAAAGGCCTCACTTTTTGAAAACCCTCCCAATGCGCGAGACATCTCAAACGCATAAGCTGCCTCACCTCTGTGCTTTAAGGCAAGCTCTGCGGTAGCCAAGTTCGCGTAGGCGATGGCACTAGGCTGCACGGAAACTTCTTCCTCTAATAAGGCTTTCGCCTTCGCAGGTTCTTTGTTCTCGAGCAAATCGATTGCTTGCTCAATTTTGCTGGCCGATTGTCCAAGACTCTCCGCTGGAAAGGCCAAAGACACCAGTCCAAGTGCACATAGCAGTACTACAACAAATCGAGCTTGGAGGCAGGTCTTAACAGTGTTTCCCATCTGAAATCTTCGAGCAATTTAGGTTCTTCACCACTCTTCTTGAGCGGCTTCAAGTCACCATCTGGCTGATCGTAAAAGTATATATCACTCAGCTCTCCATCAGCAAATTGCATCCGCATTCTTGCAGACTTTACATGATTTAACCCGACATAGGCTTTGGCCTCATCGAGAATGTAGTAGACCGACTCCGCATTGCCACGCACATGCATGCGATCTATCTCACCTGCTTTGAAATCTACATCAACTTGGCGGCCTTTGATCTGATTGAAAAACTGCTCATCCGGACTATTGACAATCATGGACTTAGACTGCAGGTTCACTTGGTCAATCGCATTATTACGCAATCGAATACTGATGGTATCGGCTATAAACTGGCTCGTATCCGACCACATGATCGGTCCTTCAAAAAGTCTAAAGGTTGAGTCTGCGCCACTGTAGGCGAGCGAATCACAAACCGCTTGTAGGTTAGATTTGAAGATGCGCACATCGGTATAGGCAAGTAACAAACGGATACTATCCGCATCTACCAATGCAGGCTCATTCACTGTCGAATCAACGGTCACAAACACCTGAGTACTGTCCGAAATTGGCAAGGGGCGAAGATCCTCCCGAGCAGAGGTATCTACTACAGTTTGGGTGACCGCCGATGAATCTAATGAGGAACTCTCTTCCGTAAGTGTATCAACAGGTTCGGCAATCGCGACTGGCTTTGCAGGTGCTTGTAGAAAAGTCAAGAGTGTATCGGCACTCATCCAGAGACTATCACCTTCTACTATAGTTGTGAATACTGGACGACCGCCGTATGCCTTCACATAATCGCCCTCTGCTCTGTAGTCGAGTCGCTGCGCAGTAATGGAACGTTTGGAGAGTGTATCACGCCACAGCACATTGCCCTTCACCTGGGCGACCCCTGTTATTTCATCGTACCAAAGGCTATCCGCATTAAGCAAAAACGGCGGTTCGGTGATGAAAATCCGTCCGCTGCTATTGAAAACTTCAGTCTCACCATCATAGGTAATTCGCTCACCAGAAACGCGTTGTTCGCCATCGACAAAGGTCGCATCCCCCGTTAAGGTGGTAGTGTTCTGTCGCTCCAGATATTCGATACGATCTCCTTGTGCGCGCTGGGTTCCATCTGCAAATTTGGCCTTTCCCGAAAGCACAAAGCGATCGTCTCGGCCGTAATAAAAAATAGTATCGGCCATAGCACGCTGCGTACCTCTAGCCACCTGCGCGTTTTGAATAAACTGTCCCGTTGTATCTGCTAAGCGATAGAACCCATCTTCGCAATACACACGCGACTGCGGCGTCGCCATTACCGTCGGACCTTCAAAATAAACGATGCGTTGCTCGGTATCAAATCCGAGGGTATCGGCAATCATGTTGAATCCTTCGCGCACTACAAAGACACTGTCCTTGAGGTTCGCATAGCTCGCGTTCACGTCATAGGTTCCACGTAGGCTAGACAGCTGTGCTTCGCCATTTGTGAGTTTCGATCGAGAATTATAGTAGGCGATCTTCTTGCCTACGTCATAGCGCATCGAGTCGGTGAAGAGCTTTTGCTCACCATTGACCAACACGACATTACCGTATAAATAGGCAATCTGCTCGTCGGCAAAGTATTCGAGTGAATCGGCAAACGTTGAGATCGAGTCGTTCTGAAGGATCACAACTTGCCCTCGTGCCATGACGAAATTATCGTTCTTAATTTCCGCTTCATCGCAATAGATGAACATGCTGTCTTGCCGCAATTCTACTTCTCCTGTGAGTCGCTGAATGGTAGCCGTGTCCTCCACGAGGTACTCAAACGTTTCCGCGAAATCAATAATCAAAGGGTTCTCGGTCGTATCGATAGGTGCCTGGCCCACTGGAATAGGAGCGGTTTGCGCAGCGGCAAACCCAGCGATGGAACAGATCAGAAAAGCGAGTATAAATCTACGCACGTTGAAGAGTCATTTGAGCAGCTTCCTTACCTAAAAGTGAGCCGAGTGCTACGCCCATTCCACCAAGTCCAGCAGCTAGGATGATCCCAGATTCGAGTTGTTGAACCTTCGGCATTCGTGTAGTCCCAAGTCCAAGAACGCCCGACCATTCAAATTCGATGCGTGGACGCGCATGTATTGGCAAAACACTAACAAGCACTGCGCGAAGATGCGCACCCAAATCGGAATCCAACTGAAATTGATCAGTTTCAGAGGAATCTTTGAATCGGTTGCGAAATCCACCTACCAACACTCGATCCTTAATTCTACGCAGGTAGCCGTAGCCTTGTTCGAGGTGTATTGGCGCTCGCCATTGCAATCCTGCCACAGGCGCACTTACGATAACTTGGTTGAGCGCAGGCTGAATTACGGAAGGCAATAGCCTCTGGGTAAAGCCATTCGTGGCCACAATGACTCGCCTGGCCTTCAAAAAACGTCCACTCTGCAGCGCTACCCCATCATGTTTGAGTTCGGTTACGCTTTCGCTAAAACAGGTAACACCTCTTAAAATACATAATCGATACAAGGCGGCGATCATCTTTCCTGGATGAAGCTGGCCTTCGAGTTGATTGGTGATTGAAGCAATGCTATTCATCGTGCTGCCATAGGTTTTGGGGCCTGTCTCGCTGTACGGATCAAAACTCAGGTCGAGTTTTTCGCGTAGCGCCGCATTGATCCTCTTGAGAAGACTTTCGGTCCCGCCGTTTGTGGATTCAAGGACTTTTGTCAAAACCTGCTCATCGCCTTTTCTAAATAGCTCCACGTTAGCAATAGCCTCATATTGAAGGGTTTGGTCATCCACTGTTGCTCTCAGGAGTCGCAGCCCTTCTACTCGGCGACAAACCAGTTCTATGGTCGCGTCAAAACCGATCGCTTCTACATCATCTACAAGTTCGCCGAGCGATCCTACACAGGCAAATCCTGCATTACGTGTACTAGCTCCTAGGGGCGGAAACTGTCGATCAATGAGCGCAACACGAAGGGAAGGATTGTCAGCTGACAGAAACTGAGCCGTTTGCAAACCGACGATGCCTCCACCTACAATCAGTACATCAAACGGTTTGTACCAGATGTCTTGCTCCCAAAAACTTGGTTTAGCAATTTGCGCTTGAGGTTTTTCCATGCTTGATAGGTGAAGCTAGTTTGTGCAACTGGCTTCTAACGAAGTTAAACTGTTGGCGACTGACCGCTTTAAGACTCGCACAGAAAATACTAGAAGGCTACTGTTGCACGAGTCGATTGATCCTTCAACCAAAACATCGCTTCGTCGACTGCTCCATATTGATTCGCGGATACGGTATATCGTGTACCACCTCGCTCATCATTTGCAATTACTATGACCCCGGCAAACATGCCATCTTTTTCTGCTCGTGACGTTACAATTTTACCGTTCACAAGTCCTTGAAAGTGGATATCAGTTCCTTCATCACCAACAGCTACTCGCAGGGCATCTCTTATTTCATTTTGGACATCTAAAATGCCACCATCACTAATTTGTAGGGAGTGGATTTTCAAACTATCCTCGGTCGTTGGCGGATATACACCATTTCGCGTGAGCCAAAATTCTGCAGGATCGAGTTTTACGAGCGAAGCAAGCACGAAGGGCTGAACCTTATCAGCTGCAATAGCAGTTGTATCGTATCGGACTGATAAGAGTGCTTCATGCATTTCATATGCCGTAGCACCAGAAGCCCCTTCTCGAAAAAATGCTCTCACAATCTGGGTGCTCTCCTTTCCTTTAAAGATCAAGATCTCTCTTTCAACTTTCGCTCGCTGATCCTCCAAGTGAACATAAAAGCCTTCTCGCTTCGTTCCTGTGAGCTTTCTAAAGGCAAACAGTTTCATTCCTTGACGAGAGAGAAGGGTTTTGTCGTAATCTTTAGCGACCTCTGATACAGACCTGTAATCAGCTCTCAATTCAATAGATCCTTCTAAGCCTGGGGCTTGAAAACCATTATAGCTTCTAGCCCTTCGCCATCCGTTTGGTACGCTGAGGTAGACGGCTCCAGATATATTTTCTTGGTTCGTAGCTTTTGGTTCATCTAGCGACGCGAGGTGTAAATCTGTCTCATCTACACAACTTACAACGAGGATGGACAGCAGAATGAGGAGTGGTAAGAATCTAGGCATATTGGATTTTGCTACAAGAAACAACGAATCCTATATATTACAGGAAAGGCATTTTATAGGCCTTGGAGGGTATCCAAAGCTAAGTTTAAGGATATCCTCGCTTAAATTTCGCTTGCCACGATGATGAAGCTACCTTTACTGCTGCATTTAACTTGAGGTTCATGATCCAACGCATCCAAAGTATATTCTTACTTCTCGCTAGCGCCAGTTTTGGTGGCACCTTCGCCCTTCCTTTTGCGGACTCTTCAGCGCCTGTAGCGAATACTGTTTTTGCTGACTCTTTGTACAGCGTATTTGATAGCATGCCACTCATGATTGGATTCGGACTGGCAGCTTTGCTTGCCTTGGTCGCGATATTCCTGTTCAATAATCGGAAGCTGCAGAAGAACGTAGCCTCAGTCGCTGCCTTACTTGCATTAGGCGCGGCAGGTTTTGCCTTCGGTCATTACATGCAAGAAGCCGATCAGCTCGCAGGAATTACGATCGATGATGAGCCGGGTATTTTTCTACCAGCCGTGGGACTCATCCTTGCCGTCATGGCCGTGCGCTTCATCAATAAGGATGAGCGCTTGGTGCGTAGTGCTGATCGTTTGCGTTAGTGCGGAAATAACTAGTCAATGGTGATATCGGTCGGTTCAGCTTCGCTGAGCACCAATGGTATATCGCTTCGGATTGCTCTTCGCTGCTCAATGGGTAATTCTTCCGAATAGGGAACTCCAAATCGCTCTTGGGCCGCTTCATCCCAAAGTTCGTTGTAGGCCGCCTGCAGCTCATTATAGACGCCGAGGTATGTCGCATACGAGGTACCTCTATCGTTTTTCAGGGAGATGATTGCGCGACGAGGGTTTTGCGGAAGCGTAGACAGTTGCTCAGGATTGGTAATAAATGTCTTTGTCCGCGCTCGGAGATCTGCCAAATCAATTCGCTCCCCTCTTACCAATAATTCATCGTTATCGTTGACAAGCACGCTAAACACATTGCGTTTTGGTGGGTGCAGTATCTCAGTGCGGTTATCTTCCCAAGGTGGAAGTTTTACGAGTAATCCTTTCTCTTCGACGATCTCAGTAGTGGTCAAGAAGAAAATTAAAAGCAAGAAGGCGATATCTGCCATTGAGCTTGCGTTGATGCTTGGTGTTAATCTAGAGCGAAATGGATTTTTCATAGCTGCGCTTTCTATGGTAGATGCGCAGGCCAAGCCAATTTGGTGTCTTGAGAATAAACTTGAAGCGAGGTACTGTTAGCTTCTCTACATCTATAAAATGAGCCGAAGGCGAGCTAAGCATCTCGGCATTAACCATTACCAATTGACAATTATCAATTAAATAGATACTGTTAGCGTCTCTACCAGCTACATCTATAAAATGAGCCGAAGGCGAGCTAAGCATCTCGGCATTACCAATTGACAATTATCAATTATCAATTATCAATTAATCTTAACGACAAAAGGCTATCTCCTTTCGGAAATAGCCTTTTGAAAAATAAGCATCAACTAATGCTAGAGGTCTCGCTGACGAGTTTTCGCGGAGTAGTTCACACGCAGTTGACCTGCTTTACGAAGCTCGGTCTTTACATCTGTAACAATACCCATGGTGATCTCGCCATCTACACGAAGTGAGGTGGTGATAAGACCATGTTTCTTCTCAGGAATATCCTTCTTGTGATCCAAAAGGAAGAAAGGAATTTCGTTGATTTTAGAAATCTTGTCGTTGAGCTGAATCTGTGGCGCCGTTCCATAAATGTCGACGTACTTCGGCGTTGGTTTTCCTATGTAGATATAGTTGACCAATTGCTTGTCGTCAAGCTTGGTGAGCTCGGTAGCTTCAGGTGTAACCACCTTAAGTTGGAGTTCAGATTGACGCAGTACGGTAACAACCATGAAGAAGAACAGCAGCATGAAGATGATGTCAGGCAGTGACGCCGTCGAGATGGTCGGCATCGCCTTTCCTCTCTTCTTTTTAAACTTCGACATTGTGATTAATTTTCTTCTCCGAAGGACGTAGGCTCGGCCTCAGAAAGTACGAATGGAATGGTTCCCTTGATGTCTCTACGGACCTCAATCTTGAGGTCCTCACTGTAGTCAACACCATATCGCTCATTGGCGAGTTCGTTCCATAGCTCGTTGTACGCGCCTTTCAGCTCATTGTACACAGCGAGATATGTCTCGTAGTTGGTTCCGCGGTCATTCTTCAACGAGATAATTGCTTTCGTTGGAGAGGCTGCGAGATCTGATCGATCTGTAGGGTTAAGAATAAATTCTTTAGCCCGTTCCCGTAAGTCGGCCAACTGTGTTGGTTCGCCACGAACGAGGAGGTCATTATCCTTGTTGACAAGCACTGAGAACACGTTACGCTCATTCAAGCGTTGTGTCTCAGGTGGCTCGTTGCTCCATGGTGGAAGTTTCACGAGAATACCCTTATCCTCTACGATCTCGGTAGTTACGAGAAAGAAGATGAGGAGTAGGAAGGCGATATCTGCCATCGAACTCGCGTTAATTTCCGGAGCTTGTCTGCGAGCCATTATCTAAAGAAGTTAATGATTTCAGAAACAGCTGTTGCAAGTACTGCTGCTCCAGCAAGGATGAGTGCGGTCCACATTGCTCCCGTAATCATCTTTGATTGACCTTGAGTAACATTGAAGTCGAGCTCTGCCATCTTCTCAAGCATTTCCGGTTGTGGATCTGCTGCTGAATAGATGATAAAGAAAAGTGCAATCACGGCTATCAGACCTATAATGCCCTTGAGAGCACCTTTTGGATTTGAAGCGAAGTGAAAAATGCCGAAAAGTAAAGCAGCAATAGCCGCAGCGCCCATAAGAACAAAAGAAGCTTTCATTCCGAAGTTGAACATACCAGTCTCGTACCTGGTAATGTTATTCTCAGGTATTTGAGACCAAGTTCCAACATCGCCTAGGTAAATCGACAAGACCATTCCGATCGCAAGGAGTAACCCTAGCCCGAAAGCCAACGTTTGGCCATTACGCGTTAAAAAGCTATACATAAGCTTGTGCGTTTAAAAGGTGAAAGGATTAGGATTTGCGGAACGTCTGGTTGTTAGACATGATCTCAACCAATGCGATAGAAGCGTCTTCCATCTTTCCAACGATTGAATCAATCTTAGAAACGATGTAGTTGTAAAAGATTTGGAGGATGATCGCCACAACAAGTCCGAATACCGTTGTAAGAAGGGCAACCTTGATACCACCCGCAACAACTGCTGGAGAGAGCTCACCAGTAGCGGCAATCTTATCAAAGGCCTGGATCATTCCGATTACCGTACCCATGAAACCAAGCATCGGTGCAATTGCAATGAAGAGTGAGATCCAAACAAGCCCTTTCTCAAGGAGTCCCATCTGAACAGCACCGTAACCTACGATCGCTTTCTCTACTGCTTTTGGACCGTCATGTGCAGAGCGAAGACCTTCATAAAGAACGCTCGCTGTCGGTCCTTGAGTAGACTTACAAACTTCTTTTGCGCCTTCTAGATCACCTGCCTTGAGGTTCTCATCGATGCTTGCGAGAAGTTTATCTGTATTGGTGGTTGCAACGTTGAGCGTGATGATACGCTCAAGACAAAAGGCAAGACCAAGGATCAAACAGACCAATACAAAGGTCATGAATCGCCAGTCACCCTGGATGAAATATTGCTTAAGGAGTTGGAATCCTTCTACACCGGCATTCGGGTCGCCACCTTGGGCGTAAAGAGATGCGGCGCTTAAGGAAAACCCAAAGCAGAGGATCAGAGTTAGGAGTTTGCGCATTGCGACAGATTTTTCGTGCTTAGATTAATTTAAAAATTGTTGCGGAGAGACAGGGATTCGAACCCTGGGTACCTTTCGGTACACTCGCTTTCCAAGCGAGCACGTTCGGCCACTCCGCCACCTCTCCGG
>CALDUE010000211.1 GCA_937923485.1 uncultured Saprospiraceae bacterium | reverse complement strand
GCGAAAATGCAGTTCACGGTTCTGATTCAGACGAGAATGCAGCGTTGGAGGCGAGCTTCCATTTTGCTTCTCGAGACATGATCTAATTCAAATTTGCGAAGCAAATATGAATTAGAGGTTCAGGCTTCAGCACCAAATACTGGTGTTGCTCGCATTTGAAGGTTCAAGGTTCATCCTGAAATGATGGAGTCGATTTCGCGGCTGCTAGCTTCTCTAAAAGGTGAACCTTGAACCACTATTTGCGAGCTTCGCGAGCAAATAGTGCTGAACCTTATACATTAGCATCATCTCATTTTCATAGGCCATGAAGATGAGTTAGCTTGGACGGGTAGAGGGGGTACTGAACCTTACGATTCGATCCTGTGTTCGAGCGTCCCCCTTCCGCCGAGTGCAGCACGTGGTATAGCTAGACCTTCGAGGTCGCGTTTCTATAAGGCAGTGGCGACTCGGTCTTTCACCTACTTGTTTCACCCCCTAAATCCTCTCGCCTTGGATCCACATCTCTTACTCGGGATAGATGCTTCGAAGGGCTATGCAGACTTAGCCACTCTGAACGATAAACGTAAACCTATTGGTAAACCTATCAAGCTGGATGATACATCTACTGGACACGCTAAGAGTCTGGAATGGATTGTCAAAAAAGCCAATCTCGTACGAACAAACCCAACCGACCCGATAGTGGTATTATGTGCGGCCGAGAGTACAGGTGGCTACGAGCGCAATTGGCTCGCAGCTCTTAGTTCAGCTGCACCTCAAATGCTTGCCGACCACAACATAACTGTTCGTGTGGCGCGGCTAAATCCTAGACTCGTCAATGCATCGAGAAAGGCTGAAAATCAGCGAAATTATTCAGACGAGACTTCGGCTTACGCCATCGCAACTTTTCTAGGCGCGTATCCTAATCAAGTTCATTATAAAGAGTGTTTTGCACCTCAGGGAGCCGAACGTTGTCGCCCGATTTTGAACGAAATCAAGGGGCTCACCAAAGCGCAAACTGCCGAGCGTAACCGTCTTCAAGCAGACATACAAGTCGTATTCCCACATTTAATTGCCCACACAAGAGGAAAATTAGGCAAACAAGCGTGGCAACTGCTGAGCATTTACCCGACTGCAAAGTCGCTAAGTGAAGCTCGGGGGAAGCTCAAAAAAGATGCTGGCCCACTAGCACCCATCATTAGAAAAATGCTCTCCAAGGTTCATGATAAAACCGAGGCGTCCTTCATTTTTGACAACGAACAAGTGCGCAATTCGATCAAACGGACAGCAAAACGTATTCTGACACATGAGCAAGAGATCAAAGAGGTGAAAATGTGCCTTGTTGAGCAAATGGATGACGCTCGAGTCGAGCAACTGTGCACCATCCCTGGTATTGCTGAGTATTCTGCGTGTACGTTGTTGATAGAAATCGGTGATATCACCAGATTTGAAAATGCTTCAAAGCTGGCTGCCTACTTTGGAGTGCATCCGAGTATTAGGGAAAGTGGCGACTTTAAAGGGAAGAGCAAACTTTCGAAGAATGGCTCAGCAACAGCTAGAAATATACTCTATTTGTGCGCAAGAGTAGGGATGCATCACTGTCCACATCTACGTCATTTAGCTGCAGAGAAATACGGCCAAAATCGTAAGTACGATGATGTAGTCTGTATCGTCGCCCACAAAATCCTTCGCATGATATATGGGATGCTGACCAACGGCACTACATATGATCCAAAAATTGATGTTGCAAACGGAGCCCGTAAAGCATCAACAGGTAAACCTGACGAGAAAGCTCAGGGAATAGACGAAAACCTTCAGCAAACTGACGTTGAATTGAACGCACCAAACGCCCAAACTCAAACAGATAGTACAGCCTCAAAAACTAACAGCGATGTGGCTACTAAAGAACAGAATTCTTTAAACTCGAAACAGGCTGAAAGTGACTATGCACCACTATCAAGCTATGAACGCAGAAAACGAAAAGCTGTGATGACGTAGCGCCAGGCCTACCAGGTAGGTCACGAACGGCGTCAACGCACCACAACAAGCGCGAAAATAATTGAAAAATTGTTTGGTTTGTAAGGGTATAGCTCGAACCACCATTCAGAAATTTGCGAAGCAAATAAGGAATGTTGCTGAACCCTGAACCAAAACAACATCCCTACTAGCCATACCGCTCAAAAATCGTCGCCGACATCTTCGATGAAGCATCACGCACCTTTGCCGCCTCCATGTAATCTGCTTGAGCGAAAAAATGACGGAAATGATCATGATCCCTAAATTCAAGGAGCACAACCTTGTCAGCTTGCATATCAGGGGTAAGCGCTTTAGGCGCATTATCAGATGCATGTACCCTCACCTTTTCACGCATGAAAATTGGAGTCGCCAAGGCAACATACTGCTCGTATCCAGCAGGGTCTGAAATGTCGAACTTGGCAAAAACAAAGGTGGGCATAGCGGGAGTGCTTTACGTTTGGACGAAGATAGCAGGATTGGCTGCAGTCCACTACAGGTTGCCCGCTCCTTAATCAGAGCATGCAAAAAGAAGCCCTCTTGTATTTTCCAATTAGCTTGCGTGATGCAGGTGCTATGAATGAGTGTAAAGAGTAATCCTGAACTTGTTTTGGAGTGGAAGCAAAATGAACCATGCTTAATCAACCGTGTAGGAAGCCTTACAAATCTTGACCTTAATCAACCACTGAGTTCGTGACAACAGAAGAAGAGAACAAGTCGAACTGGGGCATGTGCCTCGATTGTCACGGACAAGGGAAAAGACATCGTCGCCTCAAGAAAAAAGCCCGACTACGCTTCAAGGAAATCTTGGATGAGTTCGAGAAAACAGGCAACAAAGAAACTGCCCCCGTACGCCCCAAAGGCTCGACCTACCCTTGCCCATACTGCGAAGGAACCGGTTTAGTTCCAGCCGAGAAACCTCCCACCCCAGACGCTGAGCACTTACCACATGTTGCCATTATTGGTGGAGGCATCGGAGGAATTGCACTTGCTATCGCTTGTCTTCATAGGGGAATTCCATTTACACTTTATGAGCGTGACAAGAGTTTTGACGAACGTTCACAGGGTTACGGACTCACCTTACAACAGGCAAGCAGAGCGATGAAAGAATTGGGAATTACCAATTTAGTCGAAGGCGTAATTTCCACTCGACATGTAGTGCACACCACCGAAGGAGAAGTGATCGGAGAATGGGGAATGAGAAAATGGCTACGAGACAACCCAGCGCCAAACTCTAAACGGACCAATATCCACATCGCAAGACAGGCATTGCGCTTGACACTTCTAGAACAACTCGGCGGAGGGCAGATGGTGCAATGGTCTCACCAACTGATGAACTTTCATGAGCAAAAAAATGGACGCGTCCATTTAGACTTTCTAGTGGACGCTGAGCGCAAAACCACAGAAGCAGATTTGCTCGTCGGGGCCGATGGTATTCGGAGTACAGTGAGAAACATATTGATTGGCGAGGATAAAACTCCATTACGCTACTTAGGCTGTATCGTGATTCTGGGAATTTGTCCCTTGACTAATCTCAAAGAATATGAAAGTGAGCTGCTGGATTCCGCTACAGTTTTTC
Source organism: uncultured Saprospiraceae bacterium (assembly GCA_937923485.1). Lineage (GTDB taxonomy): Bacteria > Bacteroidota > Bacteroidia > Chitinophagales > Saprospiraceae > CALDTK01. The sequence goes on along the minus strand of CALDUE010000211.1, from coordinate 1,202 downwards.
AAACGGCGAATGGTACAGAACGTATCTACATGATGCCCTTTGGCGCGGATTCGGTGATGTGGCAATTGAGTTACCCAATGCCCGAAAAAGAAGCGAAAGAACTGAGTAAACTTGGAGTAAAAGCACTTAAAGCGGAGGCGTGTCGCATCACCCAGTGGCACTCCCCTATTCCTGAAATTATGGCCGCCACAGATGAAGCGCTCATTTCTGGATATCCAGTGTATGACCGCGAACTGCTTCATCCGACAATGCTAGAAAAAGGAGAATCCATAACCCTGATCGGTGATGCGGCCCACCCCATGAGTCCGTTCAAGGGACAGGGAGCGAATCAAGCCTTGTTGGATGCGCTCTCACTTGCGCGGGCTATTACAGAAGGGTGTAAACGCCCCAATGATTGGAGGATCTTGGGACTAAGGAAAAACGTTCTCACAGGATTTGAGCGTGAAATGATTGATCGAACAACAGCTAAAGTAATTGCCTCAGCAAAAGCTGTTGAACATTTGCATTCAAATACAGTTTTGCGTAAAACAAATTCACCACGAGGGAAGCGTATTTAGAACAAAGATTAAATTTTAATGATGGTTTACGTCACATCCAAAGCATCTAATTCGGCAAATCTCAAATTTTCTGGAAACTGCAATTTACCAGCTTCTTTGACCTTCATAAATTTGACATCTTCCTTTAATTGATAATGGCACAATGCCTGGTTGTACATCACGTCGGCGGTGTTTCCAAAAGCTTGGTTCGAATGTGCGTAGTACCCCAAGGCATCAGTGTAGGATCCTAACTCGTAGAGTAATCCACCAAACTCATAAGCAAGGTCGTAGGATTCATTTATTGAGAAATACATCTGCCAAACACGACTTATGGTCTCCATCAACTTGGCGCGCTCAATCATCGAAATATGTTTTGCCATTTCTTCTATTTGCGGCAGAAACCGAATAGTATAGGTCGAATCATAACAGCTGAGATGAATCAAGGCCAAAATCTCCTTTAGGTTTAGAGTCGCGCTATGCTCATAGGCATGCCGCTTTATACCATTGAAATCATCTGGACCAAAACGATTGACAAAGTTCTCATAACTCGCCGCTGTTTCCTTATAGTCCTTCGCATCTGGCATCATGAGCAAGCAAACCACAGGAGAATAGAAAGATTCTAGTGAAGGTAAGAGCGATTTCCCGTTTCGCTTTTGACAGTATTGA
>CALDUE010000210.1 GCA_937923485.1 uncultured Saprospiraceae bacterium | reverse complement strand
TATGCGTATGCAGATGGCAATGCAATGGTAACTGTTGAGCAAACGCAAGACCCAGACAACTTCCGTCCGATTTTCATCTTACCCACTCGCGTGGAAGTCTTCCCAGCCAATGGCGGAAAGTCTACTGTACATGAGGTGATGGTGGATAAGCGAATCCAGACGTTCACGGTTCCTGCAGGTGCTGATGATCTCGTTGTATTCGATCCAGAGACGACTATTCTAGCGGTGCGTGACGAAGAGCGAAGCATAGCGGATTCTGAGAAGATTTTCAATCGTGTTCCTTACTTGCAAAAGCAACTTTTCGCTGTACGAGCGCTCAATACCGCGGCAGATAGTGACGATTACACTGTACCTGCAACTGTCGTCAAAAAAGCGTTGAATGCAAAGAGTCTTCGCATTCGCAACAACGGAATTGGAATGGCTGATCCTTCTGATCCTGCCATGCTAGCTGCATTGGAGAAGTTGGCGCTCGAAGACAAGGAGAGTAACGTTCGTCAAAACGTAATCTCTCGTCTCTCTTCTATTCCGCCTAGTCCTCAGCTCGTAAGTCTTTTCTCGAATGTCTTAGAGAATGATAAGAGCCCAAGCGTTCAGGCTGCTGCTCTGCAAGGTTTATTTCAGGCGGATCCAACTACAGCTTTGGCGAAAGCCAAGATGCTAGAGAATACTGAATCAGATGCACTAATCGCTGGCATCGGGGGCATGTATGCAGCTTCTGGTGATGCTGAGTATTTGCCTTATTTCGAGGATCGCCTGACGAAGGTAGATAACCAAGAAGCTGGTGAATTTGTCGGAGCATATTTAGGTCTAGCTTTCCAGAACGGTCCCGAGGCGCTTACCAAAGCGGTGAAGAACATCGGTAGTGTTGCAGCTAACCAAAAGAGTAGCCTCTGGCAACGCTATGGTTACACGATGGCACTGGCCGAACTCCGTGGCCTCACAAAGTCTGATGAAGCCGCGGCGCAACCGGGCATGGATGCTATCGGAACCTTACTAACCGAGCAGATTAACACCATCAAGAGTGCCGAAACCAACAGCCAGTTGAAGATGGTTTTTGGACAGATTTAAGGGTTACGATTTTGTCCTCCCATCATTTTGGTAGACGTTCTAAGCTAAAGCAGGTTGTACGCCCCAGTGGTGTACAACCTGTTTTAGTTTGAGCTATAGCCTTCCTACGAGTAATGAATAGGATCTCTAGTTGCGCGCGATTACCAACGAAGTGGCAGAGACTACCACAAACTTGTCTATACCGTTTCTAATGCATAGGAAGACATTTTCTTTCTTCCTGAGAGACCGTTCAGGATTCGCGTACACACCCGATTAGACAAGCTATTGTTAGCGTAGAAAGGGATTTTTGTAATGATTATGGGGTTATTTGAGCATGTATTGTCACAGATAAGGGGTTATTTACACCAATACTTGTTACAGATAAGGGGTTATCTGTGACAAAAGCCTATCTTTACATGGTGTATAGGCCAAGAAATTTAGATAGCAGACTATCGCAATGGATGGATTCTCCAACCAGAAGACCCTTGGTATTGCGAGGTGCACGTCAAGTTGGCAAGTCGAGTTTGGTTCGTGGGTTTGCATCGAATTTTGATCACTATATCGAACTAAACTTAGAACTGGAAAAGGATAAGCGTTTATTCACGACGCTTCCAGACGCAAAGAAATTTGTCGAAGCTGTCCAAGCTATTCATGGTGTTGATCGAAAAGATGGTCAAAGCTTACTGCTATTTATTGATGAAATCCAGCAAGCACCCATCGCGATTCAGTTCTTACGCTACCTCTACGAAAAGACACCAAATGTCCATGTAATTGCAGCAGGGTCTCTTCTTGAATTTGCACTTGGCAAAGTTAAAAGTATGCCTGTCGGACGCGTTGAATATATAGCGGTACATCCCCTCTCTTTTGAGGAGTATTTGATTTGGACAGGTAGAACTAGTCTTCAAAAAGCGCTTGATCGGTTGCCAGTACAATCCCTTCTACATGAGGAGATATCTGAAGCTTTTGAAGAGTACATGATTATAGGAGGTATGCCAGAAGTTGTTGACGCAAAAGCAAATGGTGCAAGTCCAATAGAGCTATCGAGACTACACGGCATTATTTGGAATACATACATGGATGATGTAGAACGCTATGGGAAAAATGAGTCAGAAAGAAACGTACTAAGACACATACTGAACACTGCCGCAGGGGTAACGGATAGGTTTTCGTTTGCCAACTTTGGTGGATCTAATTTTAGATCTCGTGAAGTCTCAGAAGCCCTGGCTGCATTGGATAAGGCTCGCGTTATCCGTATCGTGAGACCAACCAAAAGTCTCAAACCACCGATAGTTCCGGAATTACGGGCGAAGCCTAGATTACAATGGTTAGATGTTGGCTTACTCAATTATAGCAGTGGTATAGGACCAGAAACTCTATTTAACGGAGACCTAAGCGATCAATATAGGGGAAGGATGGCCCTGCAAGTGGTTACCCAAGAACTTATAGCACAGCACGAGGAATATGGCTATGAACCTCACTTCTGGATACGAGAAAATTCCAATGCTAATGCGGAAGTCGACTTAGTTACTCAAATGAGTTTAGACTTGGTTCCGTTAGAAGTTAAGTCTGGTTCGCACGGCCGATTGCGCAGCTTACACCAGTTCGTAGAGCGTACCCAATCCAACTTGGGTATACGAATTTTTAATTCAGAACTCTCCATCGATCGGGTAACAACACCGCAAGGATTTGATTATCAGCTACTCAGCATACCACTATATGGAGTTGGTACCTTGAGCAGATATATAGCTTTCGCCAAAACTAAGATGGTGAACTAAGCATACGTTGGTTGAAGTAAATGCCCACTTAACTTACTACAATACCTCAACAACAGCGTAGCTAAAGCACTTGGTTTAGTACGTTAACCTTGCTTTATCACCAATCCTGACCTTCTTCAATCTTTTCCCACCTTTCGACCGTTACCTTTACACTTCTGTTTTCCACAACAGATTCGTTTCTTTGTGACTCAGACGCAAATCGGTAGACCACTATGTTAAAAAGCATGACTTCGGCAAAGCGTGTGCGCTTTCGCTCAAACCCCCGGAAGGATCAGTTCAACAACGTTCTACGGCAACGTGTGGACGCCTACTTCAAGGACAACAACATCTCTCCACACGCGAATACAGAGATGTACATCAAAACGGTGCTTAGCGCTGTGATGTGGATCGCTTGTTTTTCAACGGTACTGTCTGGCATACTCGATGGAAGTCCTTGGCTACTCATAGGACTTTACACAGTTTGGGGATTCGTCAACGTGTTTATCGCATTCAACATCATGCACGATGCGACGCATGACGCCTATTCGGAAAATCCTAAGATCAACAAGATCATGGGCTACTCGATGGACTTCATCGGTGGTAACCAATACCTCTTCCGTCGAATGCACGGTGCTCACCACGGCTATGTGAATATCCACGGAATCGACGTGACCATGGAGAGCCACGGCATGTTTCGCTTTACACCTGCCGAGCCATGGAAGCCATTCCATAAGTATCAGCACATCTACACCTTCATCCTTTACTCTTTGGCTATGTTCCATTGGGTGGTGGCAAAGGACATTAAGTGGATGTTTGGTGAGACGCACATCGGTAACCAAAAGAACATTCAACACCCCTTGAAGGAGAAGATCATTCTCATCATTGGGAAGACATGGTACTTTGGTACTGCTCTCGCATTACCCCTTATCTTAACTGGAGCCCCATGGTGGGCTGTTGCGGTAGGGTTTGTGAGCATGCACATTCTTCCTGGCTTGTACTTCGCGCTCATTTTCCAAGTGACACACGTGTATGAAGGAACGACATACCCGCTACCAGATGATCGTGGGGACATCCACAACAACTACGCACTTCACGTATTAGAGACCACTGCAGACTTTTCACGTAAGAGCCGCTTTGGCAGCTGGTTGATGGGAGGCATCAACATTCACGTGATTCATCACATCTTCCCACGTATTTGTCATACGCACTACCCTGCGCTCACGGATATTCTCAAGGAAACGGCTGATGAATTTGGGCTAGAGTATCAAGAGAACGAAAGGTTCATTCCTGCGCTAAAGAAGCACTATGGAATGCTCAAGCATCTCAGTAAAAAGGATGCACACGTTCCAACGATTGGAAAGAGCGCGATGTACGCTTAGCACTCATTTTCCAGATGAGCTTACGCCAAAACAAAAAGCCACCATCTAACTTATAATAAATGGTGGCTTTTTTATGTCCAGCGTTAAGCCTCGGACAAGCTGCTACTCAAACACCACTTTCAATTTAACTAAATTTGAAGCATGAAGATTTTACTTCCTCTCCTTTTTAGCCTATTCATTCTACCCCTTAGTCTTGTTGCACAAGACAAGGCTCCCTCAGCTTCTCACCTCGCAGAAGCAGAAAAGGTCTTAGATCTGTTGAACATACAAGAGACACTCGATAAAGGTATCGACGCAACACTTGCTGCTCAATTGGCGCAAATGCCACAAATGAAAAACCTTGAAGGAACGATGAGAGAGTTCTTCGCGAAGTATATGAACTACGAAGTCCTACGCGACGATTACGCTCAACTATACGCGAAGTATTACACGGAAAAAGAGCTTAAGCAACTCTACAAGTTTTACCAGACTCCTTTAGGTAAAAAAGTAGCTGAAACGATGCCCGACATTTCTGCAGCAAGTACGACGATTGGGCAAAATGCCGTGCAACCTCACATGGCTGAATTACAGCAGACAATCATGAAGAAAATGTCTGAAGGTGCAAATAACTAAGTTATAGCTTTGAATGCTTAGAAACTTTGCTGACGAAGGGTTCATTTGACGCATGAGCTCACGATAACACAAAAACCCATCATCTTTTACGAGATGATGGGTTTTTTATTTAAGTATACTAAAATGAATATAGATGATCTGTCTTCAATAGATTTATCAAACGTTGCGTAACTGATAAACATGCTGACTTTGATGGACGCGCAAGACGCACTGAATATTGGTACTTCAAACTTATAAAGCTTATTAGATGTATAGCTTTTTTTTCCATCGTGTTGGTTGGAGTATGCATGTAAAACATAGCATTTTCGACTAGTCGATTTTATATATCATCAACTATCATTGCCTTAGGACTATTTATTCCTAGTCTAGCAATAACAGTGCGTAGACTACATGGTACCAACAAATCTGGCTGGTTCTTTCTACTAGTGTTAGTACCTAGTGGTGGTCTTTTGATCTTTTTTTTGTCTGTCTTAGAAGGCAGCAGAAGAACTAACTCATATGGTCCTTACCCTAAGTGACTTCGAGATCTTAATTGAATGGGTCACTTAGACGACTAGCCCTTTATAACTGCTTCAAGCAAGTAAAGCATTGTGTGCTCAACACGTGCGCAATCACCTCATTCCTAGTCGTTATAGTCGCGAATCAGAAATGGACAGTTATGGTTTCTAATTCAAGAGTACTGTGTCTATCAATATCGCATCACTAAAAGGACTAAGGATAATCTTAAAATATTAGAGCTATTAACCTGGTGCAGAGACTCTTAGAAACCCTCCTTGGTAGCTACGAGGCGATGCTGCGACCTTCAGGCAATAGAATAATTACCCCGCCATGACTGATTTCCACAAATCAGATGAAATATAATGAATTTACATCCTAACTTAATCTTTTTTAAGATGCTGTGTTTAGCATTTAAAATACGCCACACGCTATCTACGCTTTAAAAGTAGATAGCCTGAATAAAACCACAATCATGAGTAAAAAAATACTTCTTTCAGTCTTTTTGGTTGCAATCTCAAGCCAACTTGTTTTAGCACAATGCTCCCGGTCTGGAACTTTTGTTCAAAGTGACCCAACATACTTTTTAAGTGGAAGCGCTAATGTGACTTTTGATAATAATGGTGATAAGAATGTAATTTTCGAATCAGATTTTGAATCGGTTCAAGGCGCTGATCTGAGAGTCTATTTGTCCAAGACAGATGACATTTTAACTTCTGGATCCGATGCAATAGAAATAACGACATCTGCACTTTTAGGCGATAATGGTCGAACTTCACCACCTCAATCACCAATTACAGGTATGAAGGCGTTTCCTATTAGTGACGCATTATTTCCAGATATTCAAATCGAAGACTTCGATTTCATAGTGATTCAATGTATCGCAATTAATGAGCGATGGGGTTATGCAAATTTAGGACCTGAGGTAGGATCTGATTGTAGTAATGCAAGTTCAGTTGAAAATACATTATCAAGCAACATTAGTTTTTACCCTAACCCAGTTAAAAACAATCTTGAAATTTCAAATAATAGCCAATTGAACCTAGAGATTGCTATTTTAGATATTTCAGGAAAGAAGGTGTTAGAAATCAATAGAGCAGCTTCAACAAAACAAAACATTAATTTATCTGCATTAGCATCAGGAACATACTATCTGCAAATTAAAGCAGGGAATAATGCCATGTTAGAAAAGTTTGTAAAAGAATAAAAAGATAAAATAAAAGCAGAAGATTTTCTGATTAACTACCACAAATAGAATTTTTCTTGAGCTAAAGCAAAAAATGGAAGAATAATCCATTAAGGCTGTCACTTGCAGAAAGGGAGTTATTTAACCTGCAAGACTGGGAACTCCTGGTTAAATCTCTGAAGCGCGTACGTTACTAGAAACCAAACCTTGAGGTGGCTAGCATAGCATCAAAAAAATTATCGACGACTGATAAAACTCATGCGTATAATCGATCAATTAAATCAGAATAACGCTCGAGTACAACGCGACGCTTCAACTTCATCGTAGGCGTCAATTCACCAACCGTACCGTCTGCATGTGTGACATCCCAAGGGCCTGCAATCAATTTAAATTTTTTGATTTGTTCAATATGTGAGAACTTAGGGTTTAAACGCTCAACAATTTTCGCGTACATATCAATTACGGAGTCATCATTTATCGCATTTTCTAAAGAACTAAATGACTTTCCATTATCGCTGTACCACTTT
>CALDUE010000209.1 GCA_937923485.1 uncultured Saprospiraceae bacterium | reverse complement strand
GCTTCAAGCTTCAAGCTTCAAAACCTACCGCCTCCGCAATACTACCACTGTTCCACCACAGCCACCACCAGTAACGCGAGCGCCGTAATATCCACGTTTCGCCCCTTTAGCAACGACTTTATGGACAATCTCATCTGTGGCTGCATGGCCTAAGCCAATAGCTGAATAAGAGGCATGAGAAGAAAGCATCAATAATCCTAAACGAGCGAATACTTGATGTCGAGGAAGATCAATATTGTCAATCTGTGCAAGCAAACTGGCGAATTGACGAATGCAAGCATTTTCATATACAGGGTGCGAAGCAGCTGCCCTGACTGGATATTCCTGAGCTGGATCGATCTTCGTCACCAAATCAATTGAGACCGCTCCGGAAGAAAGAAAGTCCGCACCCAGCATCGTCTCAGGAAGTGTCGACTCTAACGACTCCTCAAAGTGCTTAGCGTCAAAATTTGCCAAGTAACCACCGTAAGGCAACTTGCTCCAATCACCCATATCGCGCGCCTGCAGAAGTTGTTCTTTTGTAGCTCCAGCTTGAGCTGCAAGGAGCCCATAGCCCATATATGCTGCCGTCCTAGCCGTCGTGTAGGCCTCACCTGACACACTATGCGTTACTCCTGAACTAACTCTCTCCAAGACCAAATCTTCGGGGAGAAGTATCGCACCATGAAGCTTCGCCGGCTGGCAACTGATGGGCAACAATTCACCCGGCACCCCATGATGAGACGCCAATTGATCCATCAATCCGCACGGAGCACCGACAATTTCATTCTCTACTCGCTGAGCAAGTTTTGGAAGTTGTAGCGGATCAAATGTCAAGTTATATGCTTTCGCCAAAACCCTCAACGTAGCAACCTCAAGCGCTGCCGAGGAAGAAAGTCCAGCACCAATCGGCACATCACTCGTTACGTAAATTCGAGCTCCAGAAAGTTGAAAATCAAACGTCTGCGAAGCCAATAAAAAACAGCCAAGGATGTAGCGGGCCCAAAAATTTTGAGATTTTTGAAAATCAAGGTGTAGACCGGTAGACGTGTCTACACGTCCAAACTCTCCCCACCTCAAAATTTCATTTACCGCAATTGAAGCTCTCTTTTGCCCTCCATCTACTTCACTAACAACCGTGAAAAAGTCTTCTTCTGTAAGTTGAATCCGCACAGTGGTTTCCTCTTCAATCGGCATTTGCAACACAAGACTTCCACTGTAATCAGCAACACCACCCATCACATCCAGACGGCCTGGAGCTGATGCCTCAAAAACAGGTCGCTCTACTTGAAAGAAATCCTTCATTGAAAATTAATGTTAGAGACCATGATTCTTTATCGCCACCTGAAGAACAGGCTCAATTGAGGAGCGTAGAGTTTCATTCGCGTAGCCTATCCAATCTACATCGCTTGTTGTATCCAACGGAGCATCTAGCCGATTCCCAAATGCATCCGTAAGCACTACCCCAGCCTCTTCGGAGATTAGACTTGCAGCAAGATCATACGGATGACAACAGTGACCTCGAGTTTTGCCGACGAAGGAAGGACTATCGAACAGTCTCGTCCGAATGTCCGCCACCCAGCGATCATGGCCAACCAATAACTCATATTGCTGCCCACCACTCGAAATATATTGATCTTCAAAACTTATGGCTTTTCCGGCCGGAGCATCGGGCAAAAGTGTCTCCACAACTTCATCATCAATAGCTGCAAGTATTTCACGACCTGGAGGAAAGAATCGAACAATTTGCCCAAAACCCTGATAAATTGATTTTGCTTTCGAAGGACAGATCGAAGAGGAAACCTTCTCACCGGTCAAAATATTTAATGTCTCGCGATGTGCCCCTTCTCCACGCACCGCCCAAAGTGCATCCGACAAATACGCACGTGAAGTTGGCAACTCAATCATCACAGCAACTTCAATATCAGATAGTTTGGCATTCATCTTATAAGGAGCAACTCCGGCCAAGAAGAAAGCCGAACGCTTATCGTACATGATTCCTCGTGTACCATCAATCGGATCGCAAAGCAGCATGATCGAAGGTTCACCATCTGACGCAACTCCCAATACATCGGCTTCAATACCTTCTGCAATCACAGCAATTCCGCCAAACTTTGCGGCCTCGCGCTCAAGGATCGGCAGTAGAACTTGCTCTACATCACGGTCTATCTGGAAAATTGTGTCATCTGCACCTTCCTGATATATCGCAGCTCTCTGGTCAGCCGACTGTGCCTGTAAAGAAGTTGCAACTTGCAGGCGAACGGCTTCGCCAAGTTGTTTCAATAAATCGAGTACCGCTAGGTGATTCATGACTGCAAACTACAGCTTCACAGCGCGTAACTCTGCAGCTTTTTCTTCAGGAATTGTATCTGCCATAAAATTTCCTCCGCCTCTCTCCGGACCTGCCGGAAACTTTTGCAAATTTGGCTGTCGTAATGGAGGCTGCAACCAAAGGTGTAGCCGATAATGATCGTAGTCTTCGCCGTCAATAGGCGCCTGCATGAGTGACATCACATACGGAAACTCGAAGCCATAAAGTCCATCATAACGGCGTACAACTTCGCGATAAAGTGAAGCCATGCCGCGAATTTCAGTCTCAGACATTGTAGTAAGTGTTTGGTGTTCTCCTTTCGGGAAAACCATCACTTCGTAGGCCCAGCGTGCGAAAAACGGGACGAAGGCAATCGCATGTTCGTTCTCCGCAATGATGCGAATCTTCGCCTTCTTTTCCTCTTCTACAATATCTGCGAAAAGAGTTCTGCCTGTGCGTGCCCTATGTTTTGCGGAAGCGAAAAGGCCCTCCTGCACATTTTCAAAAACGAAGTCGGTCGCATACAATTGACAGTGCGGATGCGAATTAGAAACCCCCACTAATTCACCTCGATTCTCGAATATAAAGACAGATTGAATTTCTTGTTTTAGCGAAAGCTCTTTTGTTTGAGTCTGAAAGGCAAGAAAAACCTCTTCTACCGAAGCCTTAGGTATCGTCGACATGGAAAGATCATGCTGCTCATGGTAGCAAATGACCCTGGCAATACCTTGAGCCGATGCGGAATGATAAAGGCCCGTTTCGCTTGAGATATCCTTTACTTCAGGCGCATTCATGCCGACGACCGGATGATCATTATCGAAAATGTAGACGCCTTCGTATGCTGGATTTACGGTGGAATTGATGCGGGAATTGCACGGACACAGGTAACAACTAGGATCGTAGGATTGCTTCTCCTTCTTAGCTGCCGCAGCTGATTTCTCGACACTCCATGGGCGCGTATTGCGATGCGCCGCATACACCACCCATTGTTCGAAAATCGGGTGCCAGCGCTTTTCCCATTTACCTGCATTGGTCATGGTGGGAATATAGCGCGCCTGTACTCTGTATTCACAGGCCTCTCTAAATCTATGCCTTTGCTTGATAGCCATACACTGGCTTACTGGCATCCTCGCCTGCAAACCAGAGATTCGCAGGACCGCAGGGCCTCTTTGTAAAATAAGTTTCCCCAAGTCAATTCCTTACCTCAACTTCACATCGCAACCGACCAACTCCTGTCTTTGCTTACAAGCCCCCGATCACCTTGAAATACAACGTCACCGTTTCCAACATCAAAAAAGTAAACGAACTCCCTGGCTTCTGGTCCGAAGAAAAACTTCGTGGTCTACTCGCCGCCTTTGAAGTAGACGGCTTGGAAGACATCCCTGCCGCAGAGACTATTGGATCAGTGAAGAAGATTTTGGCTCGTTTGAATTTGAAGGAAAGTCTAAAAAGCACGTTCGAGAAGAAGACTAGAAAAAAAGGGTGATTGAGATCTAAATCTCAATCACCCCCTTAGTTGAAGTTAAAATGCTTAAAGCCTAGTGAACCTCAACCTTTCTCGTCTTTTCTAAATCGTCTTTACGAGCGACTTCGAAATTAGTACCCTTGGCCATTGAACCGACGTCTAGGCGAATAAAAAGTCAGGTTAGGAGATCCCATACTTTGCGCTTGAAGTACAGTTGCCGAACCTAGCAAGACGGCGAAAAGGACAGTCAAAACGTGGAATGCATGTCGAGAGGAAAAAAGATTCATAATTATGATTTAGCAGCGCCCTAAACTTTCAGCATAACTATGAATTGACTCCACCAATGCGGCATCACGTTGGCCAGCGCATTGTCATCTCGTCAAACCTATCCTGACCCCAGGTAGCCCTACAAATTGCTACTCAACGCACATATCCCGTATCTCAATTGTACCTTACGGCCATGCGTATACACTCTACTTTTCCGCAAGGCTACAGGACTATCCTCGCCGCGACTTCCTTCCTGATCTTTTTTGCTGCTTGTAAAGCCAAGCAGATTCCAGTGGCTACTCAGCCTGAAGCCATCAACGGCGTCGCTTCGATGATCATTGAAGAGACCATAACCTATGGTGATGGTAAGATGAGTGGGGCAAGTTTTAGCGAAAGCGGACCAGTAAACGTTGGAGCATTTAGAACTACTACAGCCCAAGAGGCCAAGATTGACTCACTCATCAGCGTCATGACACTCGAAGAGAAAGCTGGTCAAATGACACAGTATTCAAGCTTTTTCGACGTCACCGGCCCAGCTCCAGTCGGAGGAAATGCTAAAGCGCGCTACAATCAGGTAAAAGCTGGACGTGTTGGCTCAATGCTCAATGTAACGGGAGCTGCAGAGACCCGAAAATTTCAAGAGTTGGCCCTACAGAGCCGCCTGAAAATTCCGATGATTTTCGGCTTTGATGTTATTCATGGCTTTAGGACTCAGTTTCCTATCCCTCTCGCCGAGGCCGCATCTTTCGATCTCGACATGATTCAGAAAGCTTCGCGCTGGGCAGCCATCGAAGCAAGTGCTTTTGGTATCAACTGGACGTTCGCCCCGATGGTGGACGTTTCTCCCGATGCTCGCTGGGGACGTATCATGGAAGGTGCCGGCGAAGATCCTTACTATGGTAGTCTAGTTGCCGCAGCTCGTGTTCGTGGATTTCAAGGGACTGATCTCAGTGACGAAACTTCCTTGGCAGCTTGTGCTAAGCACTTCGCGGGCTATGGTTACGCTACGGCTGGTAGAGACTACAACTCTGCTGAGGTAAGCGATTACGTGCTTAACAATGACATCCTCCCTCCTTTTAAGGCTGCGGCCGAAGCAGGTAGTGCAACCTTCATGAACGGTTTTCACTCGATCAATGGACAGCCTGTGACGGGGAGTAAAACCCTGCAACGTGATTGGTTGAAAGACGGTCTACAATGGCCAGGTTTCATCGTAAGTGATTGGGGATCGATCGGTGAGATGGTCTTTCATGGCGCGGTAGCGGACAATGAAGGCGCTGCCGAAAAAGCTGTGCTTGCTGGTAGTGATATGGACATGGAAACTGCAGCTTATGTTACCGAAATCCCGAAATTGGTCGAGAGCGGTGAAGTAGAAATGGCTATTGTAAACGATGCGGTGCGCAGAATTCTACGCGTAAAAATGGCACTCGGACTCTTCGAAAATCCCTACAAAAATTGCGACGTTGCGCGTGAGGCTGAGGTAACGAGCGACCCTAAAATGAAAGCGGATGCCATCGAAATGGCTGCTGCGAGTGCTGTACTTCTCAAAAATGAGGGCGGTATGCTTCCGCTAAAACCTGCTGGGACGCAAAAAATCGTTGTTATTGGAGATCTCGCTTCGGACAAAGACTCGCCTCAAGGAAACTGGAGTATGGGCGCAGTTCGAGGGGTAGCCTTACCGCTTGTTGATGCAATAGAAACACAGCTCAATGACGTCTCTCGTATGAACGTCGTCACAGGTCCTTCGACCTTGACTAAAAAATCGAAGCAAGAATTTGCTCAAGAAGTACTTCAGAATTACACAGATCGTTCGGGCTTGAATGAAGCTATCGCTGCCGCTAAAACAGCCGACGTGGTCATCATGGCCCTCGGTGAACCTGCCTTTATGAGTGGTGAAGCGCGCAGCCGTGCGGTTATCGGTCTACCGGGCTTGCAGCAAGAAATGTTCGACAAGGTCTATGAGGTCAACAAGAACATTGTGGTCGTGCTGTACAGCGGGCGCCCGCTCGCCATTGAGGAAATTTCTAAGAAAGCTTCAAGCATCTTGCTCGCGTGGCAACCTGGAACCTACGGCAATCAAGGCATCGCTGAGTTGCTTTTCGGCAAGCGAAACCCACGTGGCAAACTGCCTGTCAGTTTCCCGTACGCCGTCGGACAAGAGCCGCTTACTTACCGTGAGTATTCAACCGGTCGCCCGACACCAGAAGCCAACAGAGTTGCTCGACCAGATGGTTCAAACGTCGTGTTCACTTCACACTACATGGATACTCCTGTTGATCCGCTCTACCAGTTTGGCCATGGATTGAGCTACACAACCTTCTCCTACAAGAAGCCAACAGGAGGTCGCTACGACTCTGATGCAACGCGTCCTACACAGACGTACAAGATCACCACTACGGTCACCAATACAGGAAAGATGGCTGGCACAGAAGTCGTACAGCTCTACATCAACGATCCAGTGGCTAGCCGCGTGCGTCCGCGAAAAGAATTGAAAGGCGTCCGCACCGTAACCCTCGAGCCTGGTGAGTCTAAAATCGTCACGTTCCTACTTGGGGAAGACGAACTACAGTTCTGGTCTCCCGAGCAAGGTTGGCATGTTGAAGCTGGAACAATTAAGGTTTGGGTAAGTGGAACAAGCGCCGAATTGGGTGAGCCGTTGGAGATTGAGGTGGTGGATAGTAAATGATTTTAAATAACGCAAAAAATTTAATTGAGATGAATTTCAGAATACTAACTTTTACCTTTTTAGTAGCTTCAATGTCGTGCGGAGAGAGCATGACTTTCGAGGAACAGATCACCAATGACATAACCACAAAGATTACTGCAGGGAAGTGCAAGGAATTCCCAGCAGGAACGAAGGTTACAAATGTCAAAGTCGGTGAAATAGTTGACATAGGAATGGAGGGCATGACTGATGTCAGCTATGAGTTCGACTATGAAGTCAATGGCGAAGTAAAACATCAAGAATCTGCAATGCTTTACATCAAGAATGGAAGCAGATACAAGCTTGCTTCTATGGGTAGTGATTGCGAGCTATAAGTTGAACTAGCATAGTTCCAACTACCGTTTCACTGCCTTCTTCAACGCCCGCTTTAGACTAGCTATCGATCCAGGTCCTAGGCCACTCCTTTGGTAAGTGATCTTTCCGTCGCGATCAATGACGATGCTTGCTGGGTAAGAAGTTATATTGTAAAGGTCTGCACTCGATCTACCTGAAGGTGAAACTATGTAAGCAAAAGATGTGGTCGACAAGAAATCTTCTAATCGTTCTTTACCATCAAGCGCTATAGCCAAAAAGACTGCATCCTGTCCTTCGTAAGTATGTACAAGTTCATTGAGCTTAGGAATTTCTTTGCGACACGGAGAACAGTCTACAAACCAGAAATTCAAGACTACAGGTCTTCCTGAAAGTTCTTTTAGAGAAATGATTTCCCCCTGCATACTTGTGACTTCGAATACAGGTGCTGGGCCATTTTTTTGCTTTTTAGCTTCTCTATTTTTCTCCCGTGCTAGATTCTCTTGCGCTTCCATTTTAGCTTGCCATTCTGCGGTTGGAGACATCAACATCGTCAGCCGAACGGTATCATCTGTATCTGCATACAAAGTCAAAATTTTGCGCGTTCTTGATGCACGCTTCTGCTGCTTCTTCGAGAGGGTATTCCATGCAGTATCGACCCTTATTAAGGTTTTTCGATCTTCTGGAAAAGCTATCACTTTGAACATCTCTCCCTCCACTTTAGTGAGGTGCGCATACGCTGATGGCACTTCAATGTCATCTTGCGCATGTAGTGCGGCTGGAGCATAGATGGCGAGCAGCAACACAGCTGGGAGGAAATAAAAGAATTGTATAAGAGATGAGTATAGCATAGCTTGTAAGGTAAGTTGACTTTTTAATCTAATTAGTTTAATCTTAAAAATCACTTAGTCAAGTTCATAACCTATTGCAACACAAGGATCAGCTTTTCGTTACGGCCTTTCTGAAGTCTCACCTCTCCATATTCAGCCTACTTATACTAGGTTTCATCTCGTGTAATGAGGAGGATACAATTCCTCCAATCGCACCAGAAAACCGTGCGTTTCTTTTCGAAGATGGACATCTCGTTCAAGTAGTGTATTCACATATCCACTGAACATGCGATACCGAGAGGCATTCGTTTTCCGGAGCAATGATTCAGGATACTCTCCTTTAGCAATCATAGACCATATGGTGTCCTTATTTAATGATTCGGAAGGATCATATACTGCAGTAAACTCACTGGCTAATAATTGCTCAATGAAGTTGTCTGGTGTCTCTTTGATTTCGGCATGCGCAAATGGCTCAAGCGAGAAAATTTGCAACCTGCCTGCTAGCGACTCACTTACCTGTAGTGCAAACACATTTCCACTACTGTTAAGGACGAACCGTCCTTGTCTTCGATCCTGATCTACGGCCAGCTTGATCGCACGAAAAAGGTGAGGGACACGTTGAACCTTATCAAGGATTACGTCTCCCTTTAGGTCAAGGATAAAACCAGTCGGATCATCGGTAGCAAGCGCTAAAGCTGCGGGATCATCAAAAGTGATGTAGGTTCGACCTTCACCCGCAACCATATTATCCAAAGTGCTCTTACCGACTAGACGAGCACCACGAATCCATACTACGGGCGATTCTTCCAGGTGCTCCTTAAGCAGTTTTGCCCCTAATCGGTTGATATTCATTACTCAAAGGCACAACCGTGGGCGATTCTCCGCAACCACGTGGTCGATATTCCACCATCTCATGGGCGATTCTCCAGATTTCTGGGGCTCAACGGGAGGTTTACTGCAACACCACCCGACTCCGATACATCTCCCCTTTCGTGTCCTCTGCGATAAGCGAGTACACCCCGCGTGGTAAATGCGCAACATCGATTGAGCTAGAAAGTGAAGCTGCTCCATATTGCTCCACTACTCTACCTAAGCCATCATACAAGGTGGCAGATTGGAGCGCCTCCCGACCATTGTCGATACAGATCGAAAAGACATCCCGGGCTGGGTTGGGTTTTAGCGAAAGCTCTTGGAAAAATGAACGAGGTGTACGATTGGAAGAGACGACCATGCTTTGCATGAAGGCTATGACGCAATTTCAAGAGAACGCAACGGTAAGATGCTACTGTCTCCGAGTATGAAAAGCTCAAAGCATATAGCAACACTTTGCAGGGACTTGCGTAGGATTGATAAATACCTATTCTTCGCCCACATTCACCACTTGTGTTAGCTTGGTGAATTATTTTTCAATTCAAAAGTTAACATTGGGATTAGGAAAATTCCTTTACCTACGCGACTCATTCAAGACAACACTCATGGCTAAATCAAAGAAAGCAGCTAAAAAAGCTAGCAAGAAAAATTCGGACAAAAGCAAGAAAGCGAAAGAGCTGAAAGCAGCAGCTTCTAAGAAAAAGGCAGCAGCAAAAGCTGAGAAAAAGAAAAAAGAGAAGAAGAAAGCCGCTGCAAATGCTTCGAAAGCGAAAAAGAAGAAGAGCAAAAAGTCTGTCGCTAAAAAAGCGAGGGTGAAGAAGAAGGCAAAAAAGGCTTCCAAGGCCAAAAAGAAAACAGCCAAGCAAAAGAAGGCTGGAGGAAAGAAGAAGTAATTCTCGAATCCTTATTTCGAAATGAAAAAGCTCCACAAGGTACCCCCTAGTGGAGCTTTTTTACTTTATGCCTTCTCTTTACTATCCCTGAGATCGTAAACACACGTCTCTAACAACTAGCGGGATTTACTCCGTGTCTAATGCTAGGTTTTGCCGAAAGGTGAAAATGTGGTCTCAGTCCAGGCGTTGTGTCCAATGCATGATCTCCCATGCAATTTGATGTTGCAACACCCAATTGTTAATTTGAACTGTAAACCCACTATTACAGTTACTTTTGCGACGCAAAAAAGCACACGCATGTTCAAGACAATAGCCCTCCAAGTAATTGCACTGACGTTTTTCGCAGTAGCAAGCCTACACGCACAAATAAAGACGCCTGCCCCTAGCCCTGCTGCCGAAGTCAGCCAGATGGTTGGACTAACCGACATCGATGTCGTGTACAGCCGCCCAAGCATGAAAGGCCGTACGATCTTCGCTACCGACGGCCTCGTGCCATTCGGTCAACTATGGCGCACTGGTGCTAACAGAAACACCACTATTGAATTCGATAAGGATGTTACTGTAGGCGGAACAGTTTTACCGAAAGGTAAGTATGCAATCTTCACTAAGCCAATGGCTAGCCAGTGGGAAGTATTCTTCTACACCGACACCAATAATGGCGGTACTCCAAGAGAGTGGGACGACAAAAAGGTCGCTGCTAAGCTCACTGCACCAGTCATTAAGATCAGTGAGAAGATGGAGAACTTCACTATCATGTTCGACGAAATCACAAGCAATGGTGCGAACATGTTCATGGGATGGGCAAACACCATGGTGGCTGTCCCAATCAAAGTCGACACAGAAAAAGAAGCACTAGCAAGTATCGATCGGACTCTCGCTGGCCCGACGTCAAGAGACTACTACCAAGCTGCTACCTACTACTTCGAGAATGGCAAAGATTTGAACCAAGCCTACACTTGGATCAAGAAGGCCAACGACGCAGATCCGAAGTTCTGGCAGCTACGTCGCCAGTCTCTCATCGAGGCGAAGCTTGGTAACAAGACCGCGGCAATTTCAACTGCAAAAAAGTCTATGGAACTAGCAAAGACTGCTGGAAATATGGACTACGTTCGTTTGAACGAGAAGAGCCTTAAGGAATGGGGCGCTATGTAAGAGCCGTTTGGTTCTGCAGGCTTCGGCCAGGCCCCTGCTAAATTTCAAAAATGCCCATTCTGACTTTGTCGGAATGGGCGTTTTTCATTGACCCATAAACGCACACTAAACACTAGTCAGGTATGTAGGGTTAAGTTGTTACGTAACTGTTGGGATAGCGTTACTTAATGCTATAGGCAATGTGCGTTTATCCTCAACTCTTAGTCATTACATTCACACAATGAGTACCTCCGATTCAATTAAGAGCCTTGAAGCGCTTCATCCTGCGCATCCTCATTATGATCACTCACGTCCGCACGTGGTCATCATCGGGGGAGGTTTTGCAGGTCTAGAATTTGCAAAAGGCCTAATGCACGAGAAGGTAGATGTCACTATGGTTGACAAGCATAATTACCATACGTTTCAGCCATTACTCTATCAAGTGGCGACAGGAGGTCTCGAACCCGATTCAATCGCTTATCCATTACGCAAAGTTTTCAGGAAAGCCAAGAACGTCTACGTACGCTGGGCTAACGTCAAACATATTGACATTGAGACGCAAACTTTGTCGACTTCGCTCTGCGAAATTCACTACGATTATCTCGTGATTGCGACAGGAAGTACGAGTCGTTTCTTCAATTTCGAGAACATTCAGGATAAGATGCTCACGCTGAAGTCAGTGCCAGATGCGCTCAACTTGCGCTCGTATATCCTACAAAATTTCGAAAAGGCGACAGCTGAGCAAAATCCAGAATACTTCCAAGAGCTGATCAATATCGCCGTTGTGGGTGGAGGCCCCACTGGCCTAGAACTTGCAGGTGCGCTCGGGGAGATGAAACAGCAAATTCTTCCTCTCGATTACCCTGAAGTCGACCTCACAAAAATGAGGATTGTGTTGTTTCAAGCGGGCAATGACCTACTCGCTGGCATGAGTGATCTCGCTTCTGAAAAATCTTTGAAATACATCAAAGAGCTTGGTGTAGAGGTCCGCCTTAATGATCGGGTCTCTGAATACGATGGTGATGTACTGAAGACTGAAGGCGGATTTCAAATGCGCACGGACACCCTCATTTGGACCGCAGGCGTGAAGGCCACTTTCCCTGATGGACTGCCGGAAGCATCGATCAATAAAGGTCGCATAAGTGTAGATCGCTTTAATAAAGTAGTCGGCGTCGACAACGTCTATGCCATCGGAGATGTAGCTGAAATGGCTACGGAGGATACTCCTCACGGTCATCCAATGGTCGCTCCCGTTGCCCAACAACAGGGCAAGCACCTTGCGAAGAACTTGGTAAACATCATGGCAGGTAAGGAAACGAAACCTTTCACCTACAACGACAAAGGCTCTATGGCTACTATTGGCCGTAACCGTGCAGTCGTCGATCTCCCGAATTACTCTTTCAGTGGCTTCTTTGCTTGGCTCACCTGGATGTTTGTACACGTTGCGTTGCTTGCAGGGTTCCGCAACAAGATCGCTGCCTTGTTCGACTGGATCGTCAACTACTTCACCTTTGATTCTCCGATGCGCCTCATTATTCGTCCGTTTAGGGAGGAAGGAGTAGGTACGGACACGAGTTTGAAGGAGACGTTGAAGCGGTGAG
>CALDUE010000208.1 GCA_937923485.1 uncultured Saprospiraceae bacterium | reverse complement strand
GAAGCTTCCAACACCGCCACAAACGGCTACCCGCTTGATGAGTTGCCCTGTCGGAGCTGTATGCTTTACGGCCTCTAGTTCCATGGCATCGCAGAGGAAGGCCATCCACTCTTCGTGTTCCATCGGTTCGGCGAGATCGCCATAAGCGCCCATGCCATAATCTGGATAATTGCTTTCCAAAGCATACAGGTCGTAGGCCATCTCTTCGTACGGGTGGACTCTTTTCGCGGCGGTGAGTACAGCTTTCGCTAAAACCCGTGGCACGACCACCTCGAGTTTGCTTTCCTTGACATGTTCGTCGCTTCCCACTTCGCCGATTGCAGGATTAGCACCTTCGAGGGGGTGAAAGGTGCCAATGCCGTCGCTTCTGAAAGAGGCTCTATCGTAGTCTCCGATTCTTCCTGCGCCAGCATCAAACATGGCCTGCGCAACCTCCTCAGTATTTTCCCGAGGGACGTACACCGCCAATTTGTTGAGGGTGTTTTTGCTTGGAGATAGCACTTTCACATTCTCAAGTGCCAAACGATCTGCAATGCGACCGTTGACGCCGCGGGCGAGTACGCTGTCCAAGTTCGTGTGAATCGCATAGATCGCGATATCGTGCTTGATCGCTGCGATGATGGTGCGCTCCACGTAGGTCTTTCCTGTAATGCGCTTCAATCCAGAAAAAACGATGGGATGGTGCGCGACGACAACGTTTGCGCCTACGGCAACTGCCTCGGCGATAATTTCTTCGGTACAGTCCAAAGATACCAATACACCTTCTACATCGGTGTCTGCATGGCCGACGAGCAGTCCTGAGTTATCATAAGATGCCTGAAGGGCAGGAGGGGCCAATCGTTCGAGGTGTGCTATCAGCTGTCTGAGCTTCGCCATGGCCGAAAGCTACTACAGGTTGAGAATTGCTAGTTGGTAATTGTCAATTGATAATAATCCCGAATAGGAATTGCTAGTTGGTAATTGTCAATTGATAATGTTCCCGAATAGTAATTGCTAGTTGGTAAGTGTCAATTGATAATGATTAGACGTTTAGCTCGCCTTCGGCTCATTTTAACGACGATAATGTCGTCGCGGAAATCCGCATCCTACGTCCGAGCGACGCGCGCTATGCGGCTACGATGCGAGTTGTCAGGAATTGCTAGTTGGTAATTGTCAATTGTTAATGACTAGACGTATAGCTCGCCTTCGGCTCATTCTAATGACGATAATGTCGTCGCGGAAATCCGCATCCTACGTCCGAGCGACGCGCGCTATGCGGCTACGATGCGAGTTGTCAGTAATTGCTAGTTGGTAATAGTCAATTGACAACTATCTGCCTAAAGCGTCCGCTCCCATAACATCTTCCCTGATTCATTGTAAATCCTCAAGGTTGCTACACGCTCCTTGAGTGGGCCAGAGAGGGTGATTGTACCGAAATTGCGCTCGGCGACGTAAGTGCCCTCAACGCGATGGCGATTGCCTTCGGTGGCTCCGCCTTTGGCTGCACCTGAGGTGAGCGGACTGACGGTAAAGTCATACATCGTGACGCCTTCGCGATCCATTTTACTCAACTCCGTATGGTGACGATCACCGGAAAGGAAGATTACATTCTCGATGCCCTCGGCTACAATTCGATCCAGTAAGACCTTGCGTTCGGCAGCATGATGGTGGACGTAATTTTCCCATACTGGAGCGCTGCTTAGGACTTGACCTCCAATGAGGATGAATTTATACGTTGCTTTACTTGAACTAAGAGCATCAATCAACCACTCTATTTGTCCATCCCCTAAAAGTGGCTTAGGGTTACACGTCTTACAGCTTGCTGGGGCTCTAAACGTGCGATTGTCGAGCATGAAAAACTCTGCATCGTTGTAACGAAAGCCAGTCCCAATTCCAGGTTCTAAATTTGGGTGATGAGCTGGTGGGTTGGCCCAGAAATGCCCAAATGCTTCGCGTGTCCAATTCTTGTGGACGTAACTACGATCAGAATCATTCGGTCCGTAATCATGGTCATCCCAAATAGCATAGTGGTGCATATTTCGCAACATGGGCTGCATTTCACGGACTTGTCGACTATGCGAATAGCGGTGATAAATTCCACTTCTAGATTGAAAATCTCCTGGACGTAGGTAGTTGTTGTCTCCGAGCCAAAGCATAAAACTTGGGCGCATGCTGTCAATCCTGTTAAAGATCGAGTAATCCCCACCATAGCCTTTGCCTGGTCGATCGTAAGCAGGTTCGTTGATGTAAACGCAGCTTCCTAGCGCAAACGTAAACTCAGGTGGATCTTTCCTGAACACCCACAATTCTTGCGTAGTAAAACGCAGTGGGTCTCTCGTACGAATCGCTTGACCATTCACAATGACTTGATACTCGTAAGCCGTTCCTTCCTGTAACGAATCGGCTAAGAGCGTTGCTGTGAAAGCCTCCTTGACAGAGGTTTTGGCGGAAGCTGAAAATCGAATATCCCGCACATCTGATAAAGGCCAATACCTTAAAGCAACCTCCGCTTCACTGTCTGTTTGTACCCAGACGGCGACCTCTCGCATTGTGTTATAGCCCAGCATAGGTCCAGAACGCAATTGCTTTTGGGCAAAAGACATTCCGAGCACTAGGAACAATACTCCGATGGTAATGGGAATTCTAAGCGAATATTTAGGAGAGACTATCATCGAACGAACATTTACCGCTAAGTAACGTCGCAAAAATCGCTTTACACTACCAAACAGTGGTTACCCAAAAACGCCGTTGAATTTCTTTTTATAGTCCAACATTGAGCGACGGATCACCTCGTGAGCTTCTTCGCGGCCGTAGGTGGCTATAATCTCCACTTCCGCTTGCTCATCTGGCATTTGCTTGTAGTTGAGGAAGTAGTGCTTGAGTCGATCGACCATTGCAACTGGTAGTTCATTTACATCTTTCCAAGTGGTGTAGAATTCATCACTCGCCAAGACTGCGATGATCTTGTCATCTGCCTCGCCGCCATCGAGCATACGAAACCCTCCGATAGGAATCGCAGGTACGATGATGTTGCCACGGCGAATATTACGATCTGAAAGCACGCAAATGTCCAGTGGATCCTTATCGCCCCGCTCCACGCTTGCCTCAGGACTCATTTCTTTGAAATACTCGGCTGTGAGTGATGAGCAGTAGGTCTGCGGGATAAACCCGTAGAGCGCCGGCAGCAAACTAGAGAATCGGTGTGGGCGGTCCACTTTGAGGTATCCTGAAATCTTATCAATCTCATACTTGACCGTATCGTAGGGCGTCATTTCGATGAAAGCCATAATGCTTTCA
Source organism: uncultured Saprospiraceae bacterium (assembly GCA_937923485.1). Classification (GTDB taxonomy): domain Bacteria; phylum Bacteroidota; class Bacteroidia; order Chitinophagales; family Saprospiraceae; genus CALDTK01. The sequence continues at coordinate 3,470 of CALDUE010000208.1, read as the reverse complement.
GGTGCATTATCGCCAGGGCTGATGCCGTGCCAAGGGTGTGGTTTGCCAATCATAAAGAATGGATAAAAGGGGTGTGTGTTTCACAGCTGGGAAGCTGTCATTAAAAAGTGCAAAGGTGTACTTTTTACACTAAGGGCGCTTGAAAATCTTGTTACCCTAATCTTAACTGATGGAATACCGTCAACGCGGATACGATGTCCCTTAAAATTAACTAAAAGAATAGCTCTTAGAATAGAATATTTAGGAATCCGTCGTAGACGAACGGCTTTCCAAATTTGGGGTTTCCGTCTTCTCCCATGCGAACAATTACGAGCTTCTCACTTGGTATCACGACACAGACGTTATGGTTAAACCCAGACATGTAGGCGGCGTCTTCAGGGGAGTTTCGCATACGGAACTCACCTCCATTATTCGGAGAGGCTGTCCACCAATTGTAGCCATAAACACCCTGACCTTTCATGTCATTTCGGTCTGTATCACCCAAGGTAATTACTGGACTTACCTGAGCAGTCATTGCCGCCTCTGCAAAAGCTGGTGAAAGGAGTGTATCATTTTTCCAAACTCCATGATTGGCGAAAAGCCAACCAATGCGAGCGAGTTGATTGGGCGTCACCTCGATCCCTGAGGCTCCATTTCGAAGTGGTGCCTTCACTCCATTCGATAGGGTGATCGTGTCTTCCGCCCACCACTTCCAATCCTCAACTCCTATTGGTTTCATAAGGCCTTCATCGAGCACTTCATATAAATCTTGACCTGCAGCTTGCGTGAGCACTCGACCAAACATCATTTGAGCTTCATCCCAATAGGCAAAGGCTTCACCTGGAGAAAAGAAAGGTTGTGTCGGAGTATAAGGTGTCACACTCCAATCTTCGCTTTGTTCTCCCCAACGACTTGAACCCTGTGCAGAATATCCACTCGTCATCGTTGCAAAATGACGAAGAGTTACCTCAGGATAAAGTTCTGCAAGCAGTGGCTCATATTTCGCGGCTTTGTCATCGAGACTTACTTTTCCCTCGTCTATAAGAATGCCAAGCGCCGCGCTCGTCAGGCTCTTCGTCGCAGAATAAATATTGTGTCGAACATCCAGTGAGTCCCCGGCGAAAACGACATATCCATCCCTAATGATCATGGCCTGGCTCAGTCCATCCTTGCCACAATGATTAGTGAGATACCCAAGTGCTTGGGTAAGTGAATCTCGAGATAGTCCAACCTCTTCTGGACCGCACGACGCCCATTCGCTTCCAGGGAAAACGATAGGTTTTTCATTGGAAAAACCTCCTCCTTCCGTGCAAGCTGCAAACATGAAAAAGCTGCAGAAAACGGCAGTGAATAGTAGTCTCATTCTCGAAGTTTAAAGTATCGTGGCAACCCAGTCGTGCTCATCAGAAGGAGCTTGAAGCGTGATTGTTTCGCCTCCTGTGACATTACTGGTGCTGACCTCTTGCTTACCGTTGATCGGATTTGTCCAAACAACTCCGTAAACAGGTTTTTCAGCGGAGCTCAAATCTAGCGTTGTGCTCCCACCATTCGGCAAATAAACGAGGTAGATTGAATTTGACTTAGTTAAACACCAGGCATTGTCACCAACCAGGTGATCTGCTGGTCGCATATCATCGAGGTGGAGTTCAAATTCTTGGAAAAAGTCGACGCAGTGTTTCGTCTGTCGCCAGAGGTTTTGCCTTGAGCGAAAGTCCTCTGCATTGAGGTCATGTTGATCGCCGCGCCAACCGAAGTACCACTCCACCCCGTAGGCACCAGCCATAAAACTGCCCCACATTACCTCCTTTCGAAGAGTGTCGTGCGCAGGATCAATGGCATCGGCTTGCGAACCGGTGTGCCAAGGACCGATCTCATCCATAGCGAGTATCCATGAACGACCTGCGCTATCAGATTTCGTACGCCAATGCAGCATGTCGGCGTGGACGCTCGATTTACTGGAAATCTGCTGACTAACACCGTCGAGGTCATCATTGCCAAGAAGTGCGTTCAGTATCGGTTTTTTCAGGTTGAATTCAGGTAAGGTGTGAATCACCACTGGATGGTCGTACGGATCGTAAAGCCCAAACCAAGCCGCCATGTCCTTACGCTGCTGGTCGTTTTGGTAAGGATCTTCTGACCAAGTTGCATGGCCGTTTTCTTCGCCGAGATTCCAAACGATGGCATTGTGGTAGCCGAACCTTGCGACGAGTTCCCGGTAGTAGAGTGCGCGTGTCAGCCCTACTTCTCCATTATCAAGCATCATTTCGTTTTCGGTCTCTTGGGTCACGAATTGCAAGGCAATTCCAAGCTTCTCAGCGTGCTGAAAGACGATGTCCCACTGCGCGAGTTTGCTCACATCAAATCGATCAAGTGTGTCGTGGCTCACAAAAGGCCAAACGTCACGGGCATCGCCATCGATGTTGTTGGTGACAAAGTACACGCCATTGATTCCTTCACTTGCGAGGTAATTAAGTGCACCTATGAGTCCTTTGCCTTTTCCGTTTTGCCAAGAGGGGTCTCCTGGTTTCCAATCGGCTACGTGAGTCGAATAGGTTTTGATGAATTGCTTGGCGGTATCATATGCATACGTGCCGTCAATGTCCGCGAAGGCGAGGAGATTTTCAGGGCTATTGGTGCCGCTCTTGAGGTAGATTTTTCCGCTTTCGCTAAAACGTGGGTAAGGAGAGTTTGCATATTGGAGCCAGCCATCAATATTATCTGCTTGCTCAACTTCGAAATATGCCACTGCTCCGTGCCCTTGAAGAGCTTCGCCTTGAACAGAATTTTCATGCAGCGCTAGATTATCTCCCTGCTCAAAACGCACAAGACCGGAATAAATCCCTGGAGTAAATCCTCTCGCATGCACGCACCATTGATCGCCACTGCGAGCACCTGTCTCCGCTGCATTACCATCGGCAGCGAAAAAGCCAGGAATCACGCGCTTACCTTCTGGACCATCAAGATGCAGCTGCAGAAGTACATCTGTAAATGGATTGACTGCTGAGGACTCACTCAACTGCGGTCCGGTGAAGCAGAAGGTATGGTGGCCGTGTGCCCCTATCGTATGGGTATAGAGATCTACATCACCTTCAGAAGCACAACTGCTAAAGAGAAGGAGAGCTATGCTCGTAAGGAATCCAATTAACCTTGCCATGGGTGGAAGGTAGCGAATGGCTTTGTGCCTAGCGGATTAGTTCGCCTCCTCCAACTTCCTTGTATTCTCTGCCATTTGCAGAGCATCAAGAATATCGTCGAGGTCGCCTCCCATTATACCAGTCAAGTTGTGACTCGTGTAACCGATGCGGTGATCCGTCACGCGGTTTTGCGGATAGTTATAGGTGCGAATCTTGTCCGAGCGATCGCCAGAGCCGACTAAAGACTTTCGCGCATTAGCGATTTGCGACTCGTGTGCATTGAGTTGCGCTTCGTGAATTCTTTGATAAAGGCGCTGGAGGGCTGTTTCACGGTTTTGGTGCTGCGAACGACCGTCA
>CALDUE010000207.1 GCA_937923485.1 uncultured Saprospiraceae bacterium | reverse complement strand
CCGTGGAGTCAAAGTGGGCCGATGAGTCGTCGATCGACAAGTTCACAAAAGGCGAAACAGCGAAGCCAAAGTTCTACGTTGGCCAAGAGCATTTGCTAGATGAGGATGGTCAGATGTTGGAGCATTTGGAGGAGTAGGGGTCAGCTTCGCGACCGTACTTAAGATTTGAGACCGCGGCTTCGCCAGCTGTCGGAGGGTGAGGACAGATTTTTCTTGCACGTGCTCCCGCAGTATTGCGGGACAGGCCTTTCACCGACGAGAAGGAGGGGCCCTCTGGGAGGTTACCTTTACGGAGTGTAGGCAGTAGCGATTCTAATGCACGATCCAGGTTAAACGTGAATCACAGCTCAAGCCTCATCAACGCCAACTCGTTCAGAAACGCTTTAAGTCCAATCACTTTAATGCCAGCTTTAAGCATAAATGACTCTGCTTCGGGAACGACCACATAGGTGCACGTAGGTTGTACATCCTCAATGGCGTGATAAAACCCTTTAGTTAGCGTTGGAGCATTTGACAATTTTATTTCTACGGCAATTCGCTCGCTACCAACTTGAAACACAAGGTCAAGTTCCGCACCAGCAGCCGTTCGATAGAAGTATAGGTCCGTTTGATTGCCAAGTATTCGAGCAACTTCTTCTATCACGTAACCTTCCCAGCTAGCACCTACAGCGCTATGTCCTCGTAATTGGTCATATGTCGCAATACGAAGCAGGGCGTGGAGCATTCCAGCGTCGCGAATGAATACTTTAGGTGCTTTGATGAGCCGTTTACTCAAATTCGGTAACCAAGGACGTAGCCTCCTAACCAAAAAAGAGCGTTCTAGAAGATTTATATATCTATCAACAGTTTGGGCGGAAACTGTAAGTGACCTCGATAAGGACTGCTTGTTGATTAGTTGTCCATTTAATGTTGCAATCATGCTGAGTAGACGCGCTATTTCAGTCGCATCTGCTCGCTGACCAAGTTCGGCTAAGTCTCTAGAGACAAACGTAGCCAGCAGGTTATCAAACCACCGTAATCGTCGTGATGGTTTTGACATCTGAAAAAGCGGTACGGGAAACCCACCGGTAATCCAGTGATCTCGCCAGTTTAATTCCAATGTGTCAAGCTCGAGCAATCCAAAGGGCATCATTTCAGTATAGGAGATACGCCCTGCGAGCGATTCGCTTGCTCCTCTCATTAAATCTGGAGACGCAGAACCTAAAACGATAAACCTAGCTGGCTGGCGGTCGATGTCAATCAACGAGCGAAGTACACCAAATAGCTTTGGTTGTAATTGAATTTCGTCAAGAACGATAAGTCGTTCGCTTCTTTCATTCAAATAGCCTTCGGGATCAGATAAGCGAACCTGTGTAGATGGTAGCTGGAGATCAAGATATTCAATTTTTTTATCCGAGTAGTGTTCTGAGAGGGTTTTGACGAGAGTCGTCTTACCGACTTGGCGAGGTCCAAGAATTCCAACAGCAGGGTACTCAGTAAGATCTTCTAAGACCCAATCTATGAGTGTTCGTTTTAAAATCATCCATGTAAATCTTCCATCAAACTTACGAATTGCAGGGATAATTGTTCATAGGTGTCCTTGCAATTCTTCCATCACCTTTACGATTTGCAAGGATGATAGAGGTTAAGTTTTCTAGGTAATCACTGTTTTTTTAATGGAACAAACGGGCTTGTAAGATCAATACTTCCCTAATTTCCAAACCACTAATATCTTACCACCATGTGCGGCCGCTACTCCAAGGTTCTCTCCCCTAAGGACATCGACGAAGCCTTCGGTCCAGTAACGGTAGAAGCTGAGCAATTGGAGGCGAACTACAACGTCGCGCCAACACAGAAGACGGCAGTGATTACCAACCGAGACTCACAACAAATTCAGCTGTTTGAGTGGGGGCTCGTACCGTTTTGGAGCAAAGACGGCAAGAACTCAGGTAGGATGATCAATGCGCGCGCCGAGACCATTCTCGAAAAACCAGCCTTTCGCAAGCCAATCCGCGAGCGTCGTTGTCTGGTGCTTGCAGATAGCTTCTATGAGTGGAAGACAGCAGGTAAATCAAAACAGCCGTTTCGCATTTACAACCCACAACAGAAAGTCTTGGTATTCGCAGGTATCTGGGAGTTTTGGCGCGACAAATCCAATCCAGAAATCGAAAAACGCACCTTTTCTATCCTTACCACTGCACCCAATGCAGAAATGACGCCGATACACGACCGTATGCCGGTGGTTTTGACGAAAGTCCCCTACAAAATACAAGGATCCTTGCACTGGTGCGGGACAGAACAAGAAGCATGGCTATCAAACGCACTTTCAGATGAGGACATCACCGAACTTACACAAACGCCAAAAGACGGAATATTGGAGATGTATCCAGTGGAGCAGGCCGTTGGCAGCGTGAAAAACAACGGACCGCAGTTGCACAAGCGAAAAGATGAGGGGCTTTTTGGGTGAATAAGCCCTAACTGGTAGATCAACCGTCATGAAAAAAGTAATAGTCAAATCCAGAACAAACAAAAGTTAGATAGTCGATAGATCTGCCAGTTCACTGAAAACACAGCCCAACACCCCGTTACGGTTCTTCACATTCAACGTGAGCATTTGTCCTACCTCAGCCCTACTCTAAACGCTACTTTAGCCGCCCAATAACCAACTATGAAATTCACGATCTCCTCGGGCAATCTGCAAAAGCACCTCAACCTTGCAGGCGGTGCCATTACAGCCAATCCTGTTGTTCCAATCCTCGAGAACTTCCTCTTTAAAATAGAAGGCTCATTGCTCACGCTTTCGGCAACCGATCTGGAGACGAGTATCGTGACGAGCACAGAGGTGCAAGCAGACGGAGATTTTGCAGTGGCCATCCCAGCCAAACTGATTACAGACACCCTGAAGCAGCTGCCAGAGCAGCCTATCACCATCGATGTGGATGAGCAGTATGGCATCCAGATAACTAGCTCTTACGGTAAGTACAAGCTCGCCGGCGCAGATCCAGCTGACTATCCAAAACTTCCCCAAGCTGAGGATGTCGAGAAAATCAGCGCGAGTGTCAGCACCCTCGAACGTGCGATCAACAAGACGCTCTTCGCTACTACTACCGACGAACTCCGCCCAGCAATGATGGGCGTATTTTTCGAAGTAGAAGGATCAGAAATCAACTTCGTAGCCACCGATGCTCACAAGCTTGTGAAATTCACCGCAAGTGAATTGACGGGGAGTGCATCTGGAACCTTCATCGTTCCGCGCAAGGCCTTGACACTTCTCAAAAATGCGATCCACGGATCAGACGAAGTGATGATGGCCTTCAACAAGAAAAACGCGTTTTTCGATATCGGAACCACGCACATCGCTTGTCTGCTGATCAATGCGAACTTCCCAGATTACAACAATGTCATTCCTCGCGAAAACCCGAAGACCCTCAGTGTCGATCGCGGTGATCTACAAAGCTCATTGAAGCGTATTGCGCTCTACGCCAATAAAACAACCAACCAAGTTCAGCTCGACCTCAACGAAGGAAGTCTCACGCTCCAAGGACGTGATGCAGACTTCAATAATGAGGCAACCGAGCAACTCACCTGCAGCTATGACGGTGAGCCGCTCAAGATCGCCTTCAACGCAAAGTTTCTCGTCGAGATGCTCAACGCAATCGATTCAGAGACAATTACCATGAAGTTTTCTGAGCCAAACCGTGCAGCAATCATGCTTCCTGGTGAGGAGGAAGAGCACGAAGAGACGTTGATGTTGGTGATGCCGGTGATGGTACATTATTAAGGACGTGAGATGTGGGATGTGAGATGTGGGATAGGCCTTAGTTAATATGAGCTTCTTGCATCAAGGCACCTGCGTCACGGGTCCCAAATCTCAAATCTCACGTCCCATATCTCACTATGACCGCTCTCTTCTTCGGCTCCTTCAATCCCGTTCACGTCGGGCACTTGATTATTGCCAACTACTTCGCTGAAACACTGGGAGAAACATGGATGGTGCTAAGTCCGCACAACCCACATAAGGAGCGCAAGACCTTGGCCAACGACTACGATCGGTTGGCATTGCTTGACCTTGGCATCGGCGACAACGAAAAGGTGCGCTCGAGCAATATTGAATTTGCCTTGCCCAAGCCGAGCTATACCGTTGACACACTCACCTACTTACGCGACAAGTACCCAAAACGCAAGTTTGCTTTGATTATGGGGGGCGACAATTTGGTAAGCCTACCCAAATGGAAGAATGCTGAGGAGATTCTTAAGCACCATGAAGTGCACGTCTACGTAAGACCCGAATACAGCCTCGAAGGTGCTGAGTATGCCAAGCATCCACAGGTGACGCTGCACACAGAGGCTCCGCAAATGCGCGTCTCTAGTTCGTACATCCGCAAATCGATCGCAGAGAACAAGAGTATCCAGTACCTCGTGCCTGAGCCTGTGCGAGCGGAGATTATCGCAAAGGGATTGTACGCGAAGAGGAGCACTTAGCCGCTGTTCGTAATTGATTCACAAGAGAATTGTCCAAATTCACACCCAAGGCATAATTCCTGCGTTGTAAAGCCTGTGAGGTCCATCTTACTTGCTGTCCTATTGGTCTTGGTGACAGCTCTGTCTGCCCAAACGGACAACTGTAAAATCATCACTTGGAACATTCGCGACTTCGGTAAGACCAAGAGCGACTCGGAGATTGAGTTGATGGCGAAAATTCTCAGAGGTTACGATGTAATTGCCATTCAAGAGGTTGTCGCCAAGGATCCTGGAGGAGCGCAGGCCGTTGCCCGCCTCGCCGATGCGATGGACAAGACGGGTGCTAACTACGATTACAGTGTTTCTGACCCTACACAAAGTTCATCCCCTCACACGCGTGAGCGCTATGCCTACATCTGGCGTACTTCTACCGTTGAGATGATTGGTCGACCTCAGCTGCTTTCAGCTTACGCCAAAACCATCGAACGCGAGCCTTACTTCGCCACCTTTTCATGGGAAGGAAAGGAGTTCAATGTGGTCAACCTGCATGCGCGTCCCCACGATCAACATCCTGAGCAGGAAATAGCAGCACTTCGAAAGTTGCCAAAGGTGTACGATGATAAACCGCTGTTCTTAGTTGGCGATTTCAATTTGGTAAGTAAGCACTCAGTATTTAAACCTTGGCTGAAGCGCGGGTATCAACTTGCTGCGATCAATCAAAAGACAACGCTTCGCAAAAAGCTACAGCCAGGTCAAGACGGTTACTCCCGCGAAAAAGACAATATTTTAATTCCTGCCCATCAAGTTCAACTCTTAGAAGGTGGAAGTCTTGATGTCCTCGTTTTCCTGCGCAACGATATCGACGCAGCCAATGCCCTCAGCGACCATGTGCCCGTCTATGTGGTGTTTGATGATTTTCCGAGATTAGAAAAGTAGCGCGTTCAGACCTTTCTGGCTTGTAGTAGCAATTGTAATGCAGGATCCTTACTTAGCCTTTATCTAAGCTCTTGCCCGTATACTCGCACTCTGTGACAACGGCTAATCCTACCCCCACCCTTCGCAACTTCGTTGAGCTCAACTTGGCAGTGCTGTTTTTAAGTACTTCTGGAGTTTTAGGGCGATTTATTCCACTTCCTGCAGAGATGGCGGTGTGGTGGCGCGCCTTATTAGGAGGAATTCTATTAGCACTATTTTGTTGGTACAAAGGGTATTCCTTTCGCATTGCCAAAGGTCGTCCACTAGTAATCACCCTCGTTTCAGGAGTCCTGATGGCTGCGCATTGGGTGCTCTATTTCTATGCACTCAAACTTTCGACAGTGGCAATTGCTATGCTTGCGGTTTTCACCTATCCTGCAATGACTACCCTCCTCGAACCGCTACTACTGCGTAAGTCTTTCGAAATACGTCATTTGCTACTTGCACTTCTTGTTCTGGTCGGTGTCTATTTGCTCGCACCAGAACTTAACCTTTCTAGCGACGTCACAGCAGGGCTCATCTGCGGACTAGCTTCAGCGCTCATGTATGCACTACGCAACGTGCTACTGAAAACCCAGCTCAATGCGGTTTCAGGAGCTGTGTTGATGTTCTATCAAATGGTCATCGTATTAGTGGTGGTAAGCCCAGCGCTAGCTTTCTTCCCATTCGTACCGCCAGCTGAAGCGATCCCTTATCTAATTCTGTTGGGGCTGATTACTACCGCAATCGGCCAGACGATGTTTCTGATGAGTTTTAGGCATTTCTCCGTGACAACGGCCAGCATCCTTGGCTGCATTAATCCTGTTTTCGGAATATCCTTCGGGGCTATCCTGTTTAATGAATTTCCACCTCTTGCGTCGCTGCTTGGTGGTGCCTTTATTCTTCTTGCCGTGGTGATAGAGGCACTATGGTTAAAGAGAGTTTAGGTGAGCTGTGAACCGGCAGATCTGTCGATAAAAGTATAGTGACCAGTACCATCAAAGGTTCAATGCTATTATAGTTGCTTCTGATCTGCCCGTTCGCAACCTACTACTTCGTAAAAAGCTCTCGCCTACTCCTACTCACGCCGACATTATCGCCATTGTCCATTACCAAATAGCCGCCGTCTTGCCTGACAAATTTTGAAATGCGAGAAGTCGAAACGAGATAACTGTTATGTACACGCAAAAACTCGCTTTCTGGCAAAAGGTCTGAGATATATTTCAAGTTTCTACTGATGAGCAAATCGTTTTTATCATCACGCACTACACGCGTATATGAACCTTGAGACTGGCAATAAACGATAGTTGCAACGGGCACATATTCTATACCTTCTCCTGTAGGAAGCGCTACTCGAGTCTGGCTTCGTTCAAGGGTGTCTCGAATGTCTTCTAGCAATGAAGTCACATGCTCGGAGGATTCCTCCTGCATACGGGCGCTAACCTTTTCTACGACGCGTTTAAGATCCTCACCGAGAATAGGTTTCATGAGATAATCCACGGCATCAACCTTGAAAGCTTCAATAGCAAAATTGTCGTAGGCCGTTGTGAAAACAACGAAAGGTATCTGCTCGGTTTTCACCTTTAGCTTAGAGAGCAATTCAAAACCGTTGAGCTTGGGCATCTCCACATCCAAAAAGAGAAGCTCAGGTTTGAGTTCTAATACACCCTCCAAACCTTTCTCAGAATCGTTGAACGTTGCGAGTACTTCTACTTGAGGACAGCGCTGCTCAATTTCATAAGAGAGCGTCTTTATGCAGTGCAACTCATCATCAATCAGAATAGCTTTAATCTTTGATTGCATAACAAGGAGAGACGTGTAGAGACTAGTAGACAAATGTTAGGCACGAAAAACACTAACTCACCTGCTAAACTAAAGGGACCGTTTCACCACACCAAAACCCCTTTATAGTTGGACACTATTAGTGTAGAAGTGGTCATTTATACCATCTACTTCTTTGCAAAAGAGTACTCCGCTCCGTTGCTCACCTTGAGTACAGCCTGGATCACCTCTTCCAATTCCTGCGGATAATCCACATAGCGAATGCCGCGATTGTCTTGACCCCAGATGGCAATATTGACCACCTTTTTCCGTCTGCCATTACTAACAGCAATGCGCAAAGGAATGGGTGTCGGTTTCAAGCGTTTTCTGTTTACACAGGCTTCCGAACTACAATCGTAGACGCGATCAAGGTCGAAAAACCCCTTCTTCTCTATGAATTCTGCGAGTCGGTTGTATTCTTCTACATCAAGGTCTGTTGCCGTGCGCCGCAATTCTGTCTGAACAGTTTTAAATTCTTTGACCAGCCTCCCGCCAGGCTTAATAACTGTATGGTCGCGCATCACGGGATCAATTCCACCAAAAAAGCCTCCACCAGTAAGTTCGATCATCAACTCTGCTGCAAGCACACCTTGGCGGCTCACACGTCTTTCTTCCTTTTCTTTTTGACGTTTTTCTCGTTTCGCACTTGGCGCCTTATCAGATTCCTTCCGCTTGCGGAATGGCCACCAGCGACGGTTCTTCTTGACACCAGCAATTTCGTGTCCTTTCAATTTACGATTCTTGCGCTTCTGCTTTGTAATGCCTTCAACCAAGACGGTAGGTAACTGATTAACAGGCTTAATAAATGGAGCATCTTCATCGGTAACGCGCACAAAATGATACTGGTAGGCACCTTTACTGTTCGGTTGGGTAAACTCTAAAGCGAGGTTTTGGCGACCTGCCTGAGTAACTCGAAACACATTCACATTTCTGAACGGATAGAAGATTTGATCTCCTGCCAAGGCCCAAGCTTTACGCTCGTAGCGACCATTCAAAAATTCCTCTGCCGTATAATCATAGCGGAAATAGAGATAGAAATCGTACTCGTCTCCAGCCTCGTGAATGATGGTTTTAGAACCCACATGCATGGTATATACATAGCGCCACTTCGCCTCAACGATGGTTCGTTCGATAAGAGCAGAGTCTACAGCAGAAGGACTTACATCAGCTTGCGCCAAAACCACTGTTGTCGTCCCAAATAGGACCAAACAGAATAGTACAAACGTGCGGAATAAGGGGGTAACCATGGAGAAAGCTTGAAGGCTATAAGCTTCCTATGCAAACACCGCGCCTAAAAATTACAAATTTTTGTAATGTGTTTAATCTGCACACCAGACCGCAGTACTAATCCAATTGCACCACGCATACGTGAGAAGTCTATCGCCTTCTTCTCCTGCTACGTTTTTTACGAGTAGTCGTTTGTACTTCTTCCTCATAAAGAAGCGGTACTAACTTCCAACCGACGGTGAGCGCCATGGTGCTCAGGGTTGGAGTATAGTTGACTTCTTGTTGCGGGAAATCAATAATCTGTACGGTGTATGGTCTGAAAACACGATCTGGTCGAACGCTCAGTTTGTAGCCCAAATCAACCGACAGCCTGTTTTGGCGAAAGCCTGCCCCTCCACTAAATCCAAAAGCGGCATCTTCTCCAACCACTGGTGCTCCTACAAACTCAAATCCACCACGTAACTTGAATGGACTAAGGTTTAATTCACCTCCAACACGAGCGTCGAATGCACCTTGCGTTAAAGCATCAATGTCATCGTTTAAGAATGATTCAGCAACTTCATCATCGTCTATACTAAAACTCCCACCAGAGAAATTTCTATAGCCAACATCGGCACTTATAAATCCGCTACGGCCCACGATATAAGCAGCTGAAGCTCGATAGGTACTTGGCGTTACAAAATTGTAGTCAAGGGCGTCAAACACAGGAGATGCACCATTTCCTTGAATAGCTGCCCCGTTATCTTCAAAACGATAGGTGATGTCCGTAAATAAATCATCAGATACAGAAATGAAACTTGGGGTATGATAAGATACACCAATACGAAATGCTTGGCTGGCGCGATAGATCACGCCAAACTTTCCATTTACACCTGTCCCTGTATGACTATTTCTAACAGCATAGCGAATGTTGTCAAAGACGGGAACTGCGCCATCTTGATCATCCTCCTCATAGATGTTAGTCTCTTCGTAGGAGGTGTTTACGATGCTGATCGTAGCACCAAAAAGCCACTTTTCTTGGAAATTCCCGCCGAGTGAGAAATCAAAGCTGCTGTTGAATCCCTTACGCGCAACGGTGCCTTCTTTAAAAAGTGGAACCCCTGGATCAGTATCTGATGTACGTCCAAAGTCATTATAATCTGTGAAGTATCCGTCCGGAGCGGTGGATCCGTCAGCTGGAATAAGAATGCCAGCATCAAAAGCGGGCCCATCAGAGAAGGCGTTTAATTCGTTGAGTGTCGCTGGATTAAAATTCAGATCTCCATCAAAGTTCGCTGTTTCAAAAAATTGATCTGAAATTGAACCTGGAGTCGAACCATTGTAGCGAATGTTTTCTTCAAACCTATTGGTTTGTGATATCCCAATACCGAAATTCAGCTGTGTCCAACGACTAGCAATTGGTTCTTTTGTAAAAACGAGGCCTACTTGGGGTAAGGCCAATTTGAAATCAGAACCATCATTGGTAGACATCACACTACCCACCTCTTGGTCGGTAAAAGCGCTGAGCGTGGCGTCAGAAGTTCCAGACAGGACACCACCCAGTGTTATCGTTGCTTCGTTGTTACGAAAAGCAGCCAATCCCGCAGGATTAAATTGAATGGCTGTCCAATCTGCTCCGATGGCAGACATGCTGTTGGCGGTACCTAAACTTCTAGCGGTACCGAGTGCATTGTTTTCACTAAATCGGAGCGCATCATCAAAAGTCTGCGCACGTAGAGTGACAATAGTAAGAACAGAGGTAAGGAGGCAAAGGAGAATCCGCATGGGGCAAGGATAGTGTATCAGAAGGTTGAAGAAGTACTCGATAGCGATATTCAGGTATAAAAAAACGGGCGACCGGTGAATGTTCACCGAGCGCCCGCTCTTTTTATCTAAATGTGCTTGCTAAAAGCTAGAAGCTTAGCGAGGGCTACGTGAGCCACTAGAGCGGCTAAGTCCAGATGAACTTCTTGGAGAGCTAGAGCGACTGCTTGAGCTGCGAGAAGTACTTCTTGAAGGACTGCTTGTTCTAGTACGTGAGCTGCTGCTACGTGTACTTGAACGCTGCGTAGAAGATGAACGGCTTGGGCGACTTATTGATCGTGAACGCTGCGTAGAAGTTGAGCGTGTTGGACGCGTTGTCGTATTTCTACGTGTGCGTGACTGTGCTGCTCCGCTATTACGAGTACGTGATGGACGCGTAGTTGAACGGTTGGTACCCGTTGCACTGCGGCCTGTCTGTGTACGAGAATTTTGTGTTGGTCTGCGAGCAGTTGTACCTCTTGTTCCCGAAGCACGAGTCGCTGGCCGACTTACTGAACGGTTTGATGCCGGTAACGCGTTTGGTGTGTTGTACGTAGCGCCATTACCCCAGCTTGGAGGGCAGTAGTATCCGCCTCCTGCACCGAAAGCACCTGCACCGAATCCTCCTCCGCCAAATCGTGCAACACCAAAGCCGTTGTTGCTGTAGAATCCGTTGTTGAAACCATTGTTAAACCCATAAGGATTGAAGAATGGATCGTTAAAACGGTTGAAGCGATTGATTGGGCTAAAGCGGTTGAAGCGGTTGAAGCGGTTAAAACCGAAACCAAATCCTACGTTGCTACGAAATGCATTGTAGCTGTAAGGTGAGTTGTAGATCAACGTTGTAGTACCGAATGGTGAAAATCCACCGTAGTATACCTGATCAACATACACTGGATCGTAGTAACCGAATCCTGCATATGGGTTACGGAAGCGACGTACACGTGAAGTATACTCGTAGCCACTGTAGTCGTCATAGCCAAACGGCTCAGAATCGTAGTTGCTCGCATCGTACGGCTCAACGTCAGAAATATCGCTGTAGTAAGCGTTATCGTAGTTGTCGTAAGAAGATGTAGTCGTAGAGTTCGAGGCAGTAGCTCGACTGAATGTTCCTGGATCGTAGTAGACGTCGTCATACTGAGCGATAGCTGGTAGACTTACGAAAACCACTACTAGTGCAAGAAACAAGTTGCGGATGGCTGGTGAAGAATTCATGGTGGTTAAATTAGGGCATTTACATTTAGAAACAACTGCAATTTACGGTTATCCACATCTAAAACCTGTTAAGATTGAATTAAAGCCGCTTGCAATTCTGTTAAAGCTTTCGCTAAAACTACCTATTAGACGCTAAAAAGGCCATTAGGTCACTTTATAACGCCCTGTAAAGCAGTAGGTTTAGTCAAAAACAAGATTAAAACGACTCTTTTACGACAAGTGGGCGGTTTCGGGTCAAACAACTGGCTAGATTTGCGCGTCTACGCTAATTCACCCTCAAAAAGCTTAAAATGTCCAAGGTTATCACTCCTCGCGAAGAAGATTATTCGCAGTGGTACAACGATATCGTCCGCAAAGCTCAACTCGCAGATCACAGTGCCGTCCGCGGTTGCATGGTTATCAAGCCCCATGGTTTCGGTATTTGGGAGCGGATGCAGCGCCAGCTCGATGACATGTTCAAGGAGACAGGCCATGTAAACGCCTACTTCCCGCTATTTATCCCTAAAAGCTTTTTAAGTAAGGAGGCAGAGCACGTTGAAGGTTTTGCAAAAGAGTGTGCAGTGGTAACTCACCACCGCCTCATGAATGATCCAAACGGCAATGGCGTCGTTGTAGATCCAAGCGCAAAGCTTGAAGAGGAGCTAATTGTTCGTCCTACTTCTGAGACTATCATATGGAATACATATAAGGATTGGATCGATAGCTATCGAGATCTTCCTATCCTCGTTAACCAATGGGCCAACGTAGTGCGTTGGGAGCTTCGTACGCGTCTATTTCTTCGCACGGCAGAATTTCTCTGGCAAGAAGGTCATACTGCACACGCTACAAGTCAGGAAGCCGAAGAAGAGACAACCCGCATGCTAGACGTGTACGCCACCTTTGCAGAGGAGTACATGGCAATGCCAGTCATTAAAGGAGTCAAAACAGCAAGTGAGCGTTTTGCAGGGGCAATCGACACCTACACGATAGAGGCATTGATGCAAGATGGAAAAGCGCTACAGTCGGGTACTAGCCACTTCTTAGGTCAAAATTTCGCGAAGGCATTCGATGTCACCTTTTCGAACAAAGAAAACGAGCGTGAACATGTCTGGGCTACAAGTTGGGGAGTCTCAACACGCCTCATGGGTGGACTGATCATGACCCATTCCGATGATCAAGGCTTGATCATTCCTCCGCGACTCGCACCTACGCAGGTGGTGATCGTGCCGATTCCAAAACCAAACGATGAAATCAACGCTGAAGCCAAGAAGCTCCTCGCCGAGTTGAAGGAGGCTGGTGTTCGTGTGAGCTATGACGACGACGACCGCAAGCGTCCAGGATTTAAGTTTGCCGAACATGAGCTAAAAGGCATTCCTGTGCGTCTTGGCCTCGGAAAGCGAGATCTAGAGAAAGGTGTAATCGAAGTAGCCCGTCGCGACGAGAAGACCAAAGAAAGCGTGCCTCGTGAAGGCATCGCTACTTACGTCAAAAACCTCCTTGAGGAGATTCAAGACAACCTGCTAGCCAAGGCAAAAGCTCACCGTGCAGCACACACCACGAAAGTGGATAGCTACGACGAGTTCAAGAAGGTACTTGATGAGAAAGGCGGTTTTGTGCTTGCGCACTGGGACGGTTCACCGGAGACAGAGCAACAAATTAAAGAGGAGACCAAAGCAACAATCCGTTGTGTTCCGTTGGACAATCCTCAAGAGGATGGCGTTGATATGATCAGCGGTAAGCCGAGCAAGGAGCGCGTGCTCTTTGCGCGGGCATACTAACAACGGCGAGACCGTGCTCGGCACGGGCCGTTGAAGGTTCTGGGTTCATCAAAGAGGCATTTGAGCGTAGCTCAAATGCCTCTTTGTGTACAAGGTGTAGTAAGGGTGGTTAGACCGCTCCTTCGGTCCATCGAGACCCCCACTTATCCAACGAGCCTCCCTGCATCAAGGAATGAATAGTTTTTTACAGCGTAAACCACAGCAGCAAAGAGCAAGATGTAAAAGAGGGCGATGAAGAGTCGCTTCGATACGGAAGGCGTCCTATCCGCGTAGTTATACTGGTCATGTAGTGGCCTCTCACTGCGCTGAATCTTGCTGTTGAGGAACGCTTTTTTATCATACTGGTACTGAGCATTGCCAGTACGCTGTAGTCTGCGATTGTTCTTATTAGACATGTTGGCATCTGCGAAACCCATGTACATAAGATACGGCAAGGCGAAAATCAAAGCAGACGAGCTCGACGACCGTAGGCGAAAAATCGACGAGTAAAGGGTGGCCGTATTTGGTCGCACCGCTCCCACGGTCCACCGTGAGCAACCTCCTACCTCAGCAACGCAATCTTAGCCACGACAGCCTCAGGCGAATTGAAGGCCTCGGTTGCGGTAGCCCAAACGAAGTAGACTCCAGAGGCAGGCCTGCGACCTGTGTAATCACGGCCATCCCAAACGGCCTGTCCACCTATCGCGTCTGTTTCGAAAATGAGGCGACCAGCAGCATCGGTAATCTTCACGTTAGCGTTCGTCGCTAAACCACGGATAGCGATAGGCCCGTCATACTCAGGTCGTACAGGTTGCGGAAAGACCTCCACATTTCCAAATACGAAATCTGAACTACCAGTAGCTTCTGTTTGAAGCGTCATAAGGCCCCTGTCGGTTCCTATCCAGAGAGAACCTGTCTCGTCATCAAAAGCGAGTGCGGTAATCTTATTGTCGAGTAAAGGACTGTTTTCGCTGGTGTAGAATTCAAGCTGCTCATCACCACTTTCATCGAGAAGGAAAAGACCATTATCTGTTCCTATCCACTTTCTGTTGCCACCATCCACTTCCATCGATCGGATGAGCTCACCATCAAAAAAGAAACCTGGTATCCCATCAACGACAACTGGCGGACGGAAGCCGTTACAATCTGGATTGAATGGATTTCCCGTACAACTAATCAGTCCGATACCGTTGGTGGTGCCTACCCAAATAGTCCCATCTTTATCTTGCATGAGACTTTTTACATCCGCTGGTGGAAGGCCAGCATTGTCCTTACTAAAATTTCGACATTCATCATCTGAAGTATCGCTAAGCGTGCCTTTTGTGTCATACGCGATTACTCCATCGTCGGTTTGCACCCAGACGATACGCGTATCCTCGTCAACGATAATAGTTCGTAAAGAACTTCGACCCCCACAGGCATTTACACTGAAAGATGTCCATTCCCCTTCAGGTGTACGAACGCTCAATGGCCTTGCCGCCCCAAAATTGCTGACCCATAGGTTACCTTCATTGTCTATGGCAGACCCTGCTATTCTAACCCTAAGTGGATCTCCAGTGTGCGTTCGTAGTGAAGAATTGAGCTCATCAAAAATCACATCCTGCGTAGAGTCTGCCAAGTCCAGACTAACCAATCCTTCAAAAAAAGCACCTGCAAATAAGGACTGGTCTCCAGCAATCGTGACCGTTGAAAAATCTAATGGTCTAGGACTTTCCGGAAGATCACGGCTAAAAATGGATCGAGTCCTGCTGTTATAGGTGGTCCATTGGTTTTCATCTAATACAAAAACACCCGCACCGTTGAAAGTGTATCCCGATTGATCGTCAATACCTCCTGATGCTACAGCAACAATCCCGTCGCGGACATCAATATCAAAAACATCGCTTGTAAACGGTCCATCAATAAGAAGGGTCTTGCAAGGAGAACTTGCACCATCGTAATAATGGAAGCCAGTGGTTCCAACTGTTCCAGCTATTCCAGCTGTTGAGATACGTCCATTAGGCGCCTCGACGGCACTAAATAAAACCGGACCGAGGCAGTCGTTTTCCAAACCTATAAAATCTCGACCTGTAGTGGAGACTCTAACTCGCCTTATACCACCACATCCTGCGATAGTGTAGATAAGGTTGTTTGGACCTGCGGTTATATCGACAACACTTGCGCAGAGGTCACTAATGTTCTGTTCGATAGTCGTTCCTCGCCCTGATAGGATGAAAGATTTATCTCTGAATCCAACATAAATTTCATTGCGCCACTCCTCAATGCAGAGGGCAGGCTCCGTTCCAGTATTGAGAATGCCAGCGCCTAGATTTTCATATTGACTGATGTTACGGAGCGTGGGCTGAACCCTAAAGTCTTGTAAAAGGAGTACACCTTCGGTGGTCGCGACATATAAATCAGCTCGCAAAACAGCAACATCATTAACAGGAGATGGCGATCGCACATCCTCCAAAATCACCCCTTCGAGTGGGTCGAGGAGGAGAAAGCCAAAATCCGTCGAGATAAACGCCAAGTCTTCACCTGCAAAACTTATCTCTCGCATGCCTCTAAGCCCAATGATTGTGGCATCGGCGATAAACGTGATGTAATGAACCACCTTCTCGTCCTCAATAATGTCAATCGCACCATCCTCGTAAAGCACGATTACTTGACCTTCCACATAAGGATTGCAGGCTACGAATTCTGGATTCGCCTGTGAAAGGGCGTTGACTTTATCCAGCTTTCTCACTTCCAAGTTGTCGTGGTACTGGTAGACGATCGACTCATTGGTTGCGTACACTGTAAAAGCCTCGCAACTACTGACGTCTATGGCATTAGGAAAAGCCAAGTGCGCTCGCCACTCACCTATTGCAGCATCTTGTGCATGCAAGCTCAGGCTTTCGCCAAAACCAGCTACGAGAAGGAGACCAACTACTGGTAAATAGTTGCTAATTTTTCGTTTTGCTAAACGAAAAGTGCAGTAAAATGAGGCGAAGACGTGCTGCATAGAAGTGGTACCGATATGGGTCGCTAACGCAAAAAGAACCGTTGGCGGTATGTAAAGGTAGCTGCAAGTGAAATTCATGACAGTAAATAGCACAAGAAGACTAGTTCTCTGACAAAGAAAGGTGCCGTCTTAAGTGCTTTGCATGTACTCAAAAGCACTTGCATAGTGCCCATTTGCTTCGACATAATCTAGAAAAGCTCCATAGAAAGGATCCCCTCCAATGGTAGCCGAATCACCAATCACAACAAGCTGCTTGCGCGCACGGGTCATTGCCACATTCATGCGGCGATAGTCTTTGAGAAACCCAATTTCTCCATTGGCGTTACTTCGCACCAGGCTCAAAATTACCCAGTCGCGTTCCTGCCCTTGAAAGCCATCGATGGTATGCACAACGATATCTAATTGAGAAAGCAAGGGGTCTTCCTTGATTTCATTACGCATCTGCTCAACCTGTTCGCGATATGGCGAGATCAACGCGATGCTAGGCCAAGGGGGTAAGGCTACAGTCTTTTCCGATGGCTCATCACCTTTCACACCTTCTTCAGCAAGCGTAAATTGATGGCGATAGCTATAGAGGTAGGTGACCAAGAGTAGATACTCATCCGAGTTGAAGCGACTGTTTGTTTCTGGATTCTTCTTCTCCTCAAAGCCCGCCCCTGCCGTATCAAGGAAGCGCACGGCAGTCTCTCCTTCAATAGCTAAACCTCTTGCTTTATTACTCTCATGAGCAACGAGCTTGCCTCCGTAAAAATACTCATTGCTAAAGCCCATGATGGCTGCATGCATGCGGTATTGAATGCTCAGTAAGGTGCTAGCCTGCTCATACACGGGCAGCAAGCGCTCCATCATGGTTATGTTAAGTCCCGCGCGCTGAGCTTCGTTACTTTTTACGGTCGGAGGTAGTTGAAAGGGATCGCCTGCCATGATGAGACGTCTAGATCTTTGCAAGGGAATCCACATAGCCGGCTCGAGTGCTTGGGCAGCCTCATCAACAACCAAGGTTGTGAAGGTGCGGTCACGCATAAAGCTTGCTCCTGCCCCTGTGAGTGTGCAACAGACTACTTGCGCTGCGTCTAATACCTCACCGAGAATTCGCTGTTCCAAAGTTCGCGCCCAGCCATCTAATTCGCCTGCTTGCTTGTAGGCATGACTGCGTTCCTTACGATCATTGCGCGTGAAAGAGCGCTTGTAAGTACTCGCCTGCTTACGGATTTCTGCAGCCTCGATTTTGATCTTTTTGATCTGCTTGTGCTCGGGGTGTTCGTTCACCTGCTGATCAAGAGTGAGATCTAGCAAGTCTTCATTCACTCGGCTGATGTGTCCTGTACGTACCACCCGCAACCCTACCTGATGCAAGCGCTCTGCCAAGAGATCTACCGCAGTATTACTCGGTGCACAGACGAGGACTTGGTGCTCTTTTTCACAAATGCGTTGGATGGCAGATACGAGTGTTGTGGTCTTTCCTGTACCTGGAGGTCCATGAATGATGGCGAGATCTTCGGCTGCGGCAATGAGCTTCAATGCATCGCGCTGTGAGGTATTCAGTTTGCCTACTTCTGAAAGGGGCGTTAGTAGTCTTTCGGTAGGTCGTAGAGCAGGGTATTGTTCGCCAGTGAGTATGTAGGTAAGTGCCTTGTGTCTACCTTTTGAGTGCTTCGCACGTTCCAGGGCCACGCGCATCTCTTTGTAGCTATTCTCATCAAACTCCAAGTCAACCGCCTGACCAACGATGTCAGACCAGCTCGGAACCTGTCTTCCACTCAGTACCACTTGCATTTGCGTGTCCTTGATCCAATGAACGACACCACTAACCTCTGGTCGCTCTACTCCCGCAACGGTAGTGTAATACCGTACTGGACTTCCCGACTTGAGCGAAGAGTCTCGGCGTCGACCGCCAGCACGTTCTAGGACTACAAAAGGACGCTCCCCAACCATAAAGCCTGTCTTGATCACTTGAACAGGACTCCATGTAAACCCTCTACGGACGCGCTCCTTCAGTGACAGTGCTTGAATCTCTCCCCGAAAACGCTTGCGATCGGCGTCAAGCTCCATTTCAAGAAGATCGAGAAGGTGGTCGAAGTGGTCAGCGTGCTTGATGAGCAAAGGGTTAGTAGAGGTGAGACGGAGGTGGTGCTAAATACAAGCAAAAGCACATAGCAGTTCAAACCAGTAGCTTAGAAATACGTTATTTGGTCAAAAATGCCAGTTGAGTTGTCGCCCTAGGACTGCAACTGCACAAAATTCGACAATGAGGAATAATACATAGGTATAAGATTAATGTGTAAAAAGCAGCTCTAAAACAAGTAAAACATACACGAATAATATTTGTAACCACCTGTACAAAAGGGTCAGCTTTTTGGTGCGTATACACCTATGAGATTAATTCAAAAAACACTAATGCTGCTCGTTGCGATTTTCGCGATGTGTAGCATTGCCTTCGCAGAAGGTACCAAACAGATGACCCCCACAGCTTCTGACACGGCGCTTCTGGTCATAAATCAAGGCGCTTACGGATCCTTTGCCTCCGTAGGTGGACCTTTAGACAGCCGACTACATTTTAGACTAGGCGACCCAAGTCAAGAACAAGTCTACTTCGGCTGGTCCAATGGCTTTGCAGACACAGACGATGTAGATGACCCTACAGCAATTGTAGATTACTACTATCGTGTCCTCGATCCAAATGGAAATGTTGTTCAGGCGTGGACATTGATCGACGCAGCTTCAGCAAACCTTAATTCTTTCGCTCAAGTTACCGCAGGCCCAAGTGCTATTGCAGGAGCGGCTGGTTACACA
Organism: uncultured Saprospiraceae bacterium; assembly: GCA_937923485.1. Classification (GTDB taxonomy): domain Bacteria; phylum Bacteroidota; class Bacteroidia; order Chitinophagales; family Saprospiraceae; genus CALDTK01. The sequence goes on along the minus strand of CALDUE010000207.1, from coordinate 11,007 downwards.
GCTTTATCATTTGTTCCTGCAGCAGGAGCGGTGGGAGGAGATTATTACGTTGAAATAAGTACCACTAATAATGGTACCAATGGTATCGGTTTCTTAATTCCAAGATTCGACATTACCATAGCTACGCGTAATGCTACACCTACAGAATTAAGTGGACGTGTTTTCTCTAAGAATTGGGCTTTAGCATCACCTCCAACGAAAGATTCGGGTTCGTCGCCATATGGACAATTTGATCGTCCATTTAGAGGCGTATTTTATGTTTACAATCCGGAGGGATTTGTATCTAAAGTTGACTTTTTAAATGCAGGATTCCAACCACTTCGTTTTAATATATCACTTAATAGTGACGGAACAGTAGGTTACCTAGACCCTTTAGATAACTTGAAGTCAGTTGAGAATGAACTCAAAACAAACGCTGAGTTTCAAATCTTCTTACAAGAGCCTCCTGCAAGCCTCTACCCTTCTGGGTCGCTAGGAACAATGATTGTTAATTCAGACTATCCTAGACTATACGGATGTGCTGGTGGAGATGAGTACTACATCGAAGTATCTGTCACAAATGCAGGTCAGGTAGAAATTCTCATTGATGAGGATGGAGCAGATGATACCTTTACGTATAACACTGCCGATAGAAAACTATCACTTAAAGTCGAACCAAGAGAAGGTGAGTCAAGTCCATATATACGTCAAGTATTATGGGACGGTAAAGATGGTTTTGGCGTAAGCGTAGCAGATAATGCTAATCTATCAGCAAGAGTAACCTTCAGTCAAGCTTCTTATCACCTACCAATTTATGATGGAGAATATATGCTCAATGGCTTCGAGGTCACAATGGTCAGACCAGCGCCTCCTGCTGGGTATATCTTCACCTATCAATGGGATGATTCTGACATTACTGAAGATCCTGCAGTTGGTGAAAAAACAGAACTTGAAGGTTGTACATCTTCATGCCACACGTGGAGCAACTTCGATTATGGTGATTTAAATACCATCAACACATACTGGTTCGCTCGCCGTGAAGCATCAACGCAATCCTTCAACCGAACAGATCCCGCATGTGGATGTGGTGGAGCAGCGACGCTTACCGTTGGAGGTTCTGTTTTTGATGATTTGGACGGATCGAAATCATTAAATACAGGTGATTTGGGGCTTGGAGGAGTTGACGTTTTTCTTTACGAGGATGATAATTCAAACGGCATCATTGACGGCTCAGAATCAATTTCAGATCAGACAATCTCTGCGAGTGATGGAAGCTTTGGTTTCGCAGTAAATACTGCAGGCACACCTGCGACAGCCGATGTAATAACAACGGCAGCTACCGATGATGGCATACAATTCCAAGCTACGTTCTACAGTCAGTTTGAGTGGCTGGGTGGATATGCGGGAAATGGCGCGACGACGGGTCTTCGCTTCACAGGAACAAACGTGCCTGCCTATGCTACGATCACCAACGCGTACATTGAAGTAACTGGTAAAAACCTTGAAGTTGGAGGAACAACCGCAGGTGCGGCCAACGTCCAACTGAGTGTAGAGATAGCCTCTTCACCATCAACATATAGCGGTCCTTCCGCGCTCACTAATCGTACACGAAGCGTCACAAAGACGAGCTGGGCAATACCTGGTGCATTTACGAACCTTACGAAGTACCAATCGCCAGACCTAACAGATATGGTACAAGAACTTGTTAGTTCGGGAGTCTACACCGCGGGCGATGCTATTAGTTTTATTGGCTCAGGAACAGGTGGAACGAATAGTATCTATTCATTCGAAGACGGCGCAGCGAATGCTCCGCGTTTGGTTATTGAGTACACAGACTTCGACCTACCGAAAAGCTATATTATTCGTATCGATCAGCATGATTTGCCTTCCGGCAAAAGCTTTGTCACGGATACTACCGAAGCGGTTACCTTCCTTCAACCTCAAGAGTATAATTGCTTTAACCGTTTTGGCGTAAGCTCAGACAGAGACGGCGATGGTGTTGCAGATGTAGTTGACATCGACAACGATAATGACGGTATTCCTGACATAAACGAAGATGGTGGAACTGGTTTCTCTCCAACAGGAGATGAAGACGGCGACGGCATTCTCAACTTTGAAGATGATTCAGATACTACTCCAGGATTTATCGTTTGGAAAGACGAAAACAATGACGGCGTCCACGATAATTACGATGCAGACGGTGATAGCGTTCCTGATGTCTATGACCTAGATTCTGATAATGACGGCGTAGCTGATTTGGCGGAAGCTGGAGGTACAGATATTGACGGCGATGGCATCGTGGACGATGCCACCGACGCAGACGGCGATGGTCTTGCAGATACCTACGACAACAACGATACGGATGGACCCTTTGGAAGTGGTGCAGACGTTACGAGTCCAGGAACTTCAAGTCTAGTCGATATCAATGCAGATGGTACCGTAGAAGGTCCAGACGCAGACGGTGATGGAATCCCTAATGCATACGACTTAGATGCGGATAACGATGGTGTTCCAGACAGCATTGAATTTGGAACTGCCGATGCGGATATGGATGGTGTTATTGACGCCTTTGTTGATGCCGACGGCGACGGACTCGCAGATTCAGTTGACCCAACCCATGATGGGCCAGATTCAGGAAATGACGCAGCTCCTACAGCAGGCACACCTGTAGTACTAACAGGCGTAGATAGCGGTGATGGCACACCAATAACCATGTGCCTTACTTGCGATGCCGACGGTGATGGATTCGCTACGGCTTATGACATCGATGCTGATGGTGATGGAATTGCAGACGTGATTGAAGCAGGCGGAACAGACGCTAATGGTGATGGCCGAGTTGACAACCTCACAGATGCAGATGGTGACGGCTTGGTTGATCTCTATGATCCTAACCATGACGGACCTACCAGTACTCCGGCCAATGCTCCAACACTAGGACTAGCACTAGTTGATGCCGACACAGATGGCGATGGTATACCTAACCGCCTGGATCGCGATAGCGACAACGATGGTCTAACCGATGCTGCAGAAGCAGGCGTTGCCGACACCGACGGCGACGGAATCGCCGACACTTCTGGTGATACCGATGGTGATGGATTGATCGATGCGCTAGACAGCATGCACGATGGTCCATTGTCAACAACGACAGCGGCACCTACGGCTGGAACAGCAGTAGTAACCACAGGCGCAGATAGCGGCGACGGTACACCTACAAGTGTCTGTGAAGCCTGCGATGCGGATGGTGATACTTATCCAAACTGGCTAGATCGCGATGCCGATAATGACGGCATTGTTGACATCATTGAAGCAGGTGGCGTAGATGTGTCTGGCGACGGACGAGTAGACGACCAATTAGATACCGATGGTGATGGCCTTGCAGATGTGTACGACCCAAGCCACGATGGAAACCAAGCAGCAGGCACAACAGCGCCAGCTGCAGGTACGCCGATCTTTACAACTGGTGAAGATGCCAACGTCGATGGCCTTGCAGACGGCCCTTGTGCTGAGTGCGATCCAGATGGTGATGGCCTTGCCAACGCTTATGACCTTGATGCAGACAATGACGGAATTCCTGACTTAGTAGAAGCCTATGGCGCAGATGCTAATGGAGACGGACGTGTTGATGATGCTACCGATACAGATGGCGATGGAATTGCAGATGTACTGGATGCAGACAACGATCTCACAGTAGCTGCCGACGATGGAAATGGTCCACTCGTAACACGTGCCGCAAATGGAGACATCACAGATGCGATGGTAGACCAAGCAGTAGACTTTGACGGAGATGGTTTCCCTAACTGGTTGGATCGCGATACCGATAACGACGGTATCTCAGATTTCACTGAAGCTGGCAACAGCGCGACCTTGGATGGTGATAACGATGCGCGCATCGATCAAACTGGTGCTTGGGATGAGGACGGTGACGGCCTTGCAGACATCTACGATACGAATGTCAATGACGGTCCTGAAGATGGAGGAACAACCGACGGCGTAGCACTGGTAAGCACCAATGCAGATACCGATGGCGATGGTTCAGCGATGACGGAAGGAATCACAGGATCAGAGCTAAGTGGTGACTCAGACGATAGTCCGAATTACCGCGACCTTGACAGTGATGATGACGGAATTACCGACAACGTCGAGCAGAATGGAGGAAGCACTTCAAACGATCTAGAAGGCGGAGTCCTTGATGGTCAGATGGCAAGTTCTTCAACAGACTACACTCCAAATAATGGTACAACACCATTGGATACTGATGGCGATGGAGTTCCAGACTATCTAGATGTAGATGCCGACAATGATGGAATCATGGATTTCCTTGAAGCGGTCTGCTCTGGTTGCCCGACAACGACAAGTTTCACTGGGGTAGATGCCGACAACGATGGTGTTGACGATGGGTACACCAACTTGGATGCAAGCAACCAGACAGGAGGTTCAAACATTGGAACTACTCCGGTAGACGAAGGTGAAGGAGACCCGACAGTCGACTATCTCGACCTGGATACGGATGGTGATCTAGCCTACGATTGGTCAGAAGGATTTGACAACAACGGAGACGGAGAAGCAAAGGATGACCTTATCGCAATCGGTGAAAACTGGAGAGCGAACAGTGCAAACCCAAGTGCTTACCCGGCAACAGATACTGATGGCGACGGTATTCCAGATTGGTTGGACAACTTGGCTGGACCAGGCGTGACAGAAAGTGTTCGCCCACCGTTCCTTGATCCGACCAGCGGCTTCTACCTAGACGCAAACGGTAACGGTCTCGCAGACCTCGTTGATGGTTCTGTTACAGGAGGTACATCAAGTATAACACCTGATGAGAACACCGATAGCAATCCAGATTGGAGAGATAACGCAACAGCTGCTCCGCTACCTGTTGAACTACTCTCCTTTACAGCCAACGCAGAAGACTGTGATGTCTCAGTCGTCTGGGATGTAGCGACGGAGTTTAATGTAGCAACGTATACCTTGGAGTATTCTGCTGACGGTAGTTCTTTCGAGTATCTACGTTCTATGCCTGCTCAGGGTAAGGCTACCTACGGTAGCAGCTTCACCCCGCAAACTGAAACAGGTTACCTCCGTTTGGTGGTTGCTGACTTCGATGGTTCGGAAGAAGTATCGCCGATTATCAGCTTTGCTACCACTTGTACAGTGCAAGTAGAAATGTATCCAAACCCTGTACCTGCAGGTGAGGTGTTGATGATCGACCAGGCACCAGCCGGAGACATCTATCTCTCAGATGCTACAGGAAGAGTACTTTTCGAAGTGAAAAGTGAAGGAAACGGTCTTGTTCAGCTTCCAACGGCTGGACTAGTACCGGGCATGTATTTCGTACACGGTGCGAGAATAACACCACAGCGAATTGTAGTTCGTTAGGGTAGTCTTGCAAGCTTAATTTGCTGCTTAAACGTCCTCAATCCACTAGCTGGGTTGGGGACGTTTTCCGTTAGCTTAGGTTCGACTTTCGTCAAAACAGTAGTTGGAAACTTCGGGTATGAGGTTTGGGCACTTTCAGCAATTGGGTGTGTAGGTTTACCACATGAATTTGACCCACTGTGTAGTTCACGAAATTGCTAAGGAAGCTGGCGAGTCCACCGCACTCGCTTTTTACTCTGAGTTTTTACTTGAGATATCGGAGGACACCACAGCGCTGGTCGAACAGTTGGCCAAGGGTTTTGGCGGAAGCAGACTGGTAAACGCTCGCTTTGACAATAGCCCAGGCAAACTCTTCCCCCAGAAGTTTGAAGACTATGTGCAGGGTCAGCAAAGTGACGCTGGTTTTCTAGAATATTCCCGCCAAGTCGTAGGTCATTTAGAGACGGTCATTCAAGGTAAGATCGGAGCGAAAGGTGGCTACATCATGATGTGTGCATATGACGATGCGGAAGGTCACCGCCACGGGATATTTTTGCTGCGCAATACGATAGGTCAAATCTTTCGCAAAGAGTCGAGAGGCTTTGAAGTCGAACCGGTGCAACACCTCGATACGAACAACCTTGCGATGGCTTGCCGCATCGATGTCGGTAGGTTTCGCCAAGGAGCAGGGACATATTTAGAGCTAACGCACAAATCAGAAAATGAAGTGAGTGCTTACTTCTCTGACTGGATAGGCGTTGAGGAAATGAAGAGCAGTAAGGCCATGACTTCAAGTCTGCAAGACTTACTGGGTAGCATCGAGCTGCCGATGAACGAAGAGACAGGAGAAGTCGCTTCCAAGGCAGAGACTTTCGAGCGAGCATACGAGCACGTGCGTTCTAATCCGAGCAAGGTGGTCGACATCCACGAGCTAAGTCAAGAGTTGTACGGAAGTCCAGCGCGCATTGAAGAAGAGGCGCGCGATCACGGCATCGAGCTGGAGCAGGAGTTTAAGTACAATCCTTCGGCACTCAAAGAACTCGTGATGATGCGTGCCTCCGCTGAAGGGATGGACCTTCGGTTTCCGCGTGCTGCACTCGAAGATGGACTCATGTATACTGAAGGTGAAGGCGAGGAGATGAGACTTGTTATCGCTAGTCCAGAATTAGCGGCGAAGGTGTTTGGCTTGTAGCCTAGAGTCTCCATATCCCTGCGAACCAGTGGTTCAAAGGACAGGATATTTATTAGTGTCTGTGTCACTGTGTCATGTTTTAGCGAAAGCTAGCTGACAAAAATTCATGCGCCTTTCGGCAAAACCTGACCAATAGGCGTGATCTTAGGCGCGGCTCGTCTTTTGATTAGCTAGGATTGGTTGTGCAATGTGTTGAACCTAGTATTCTTCAAAACGCTCAACCTTCAAACCCACGAACCAATCTTATGACACAAGATAATTTGACGATAAAAGGGCAGCAAACGCTTCAAAAAGCCACACAACTCGCTCAGAGTCGTGGCCAGCAGGCAGTTGATACCGCCCACCTTTTAGCTGCGGTGCTTCAAACAGACGAGAGTGTCTCTGGCTTTTTGCTCGGGAAAACAGGGGCCAACCTCGGCGCCATCAATGCGCAGTTGGAGACGATTCTGGATACTTTTCCGAAGGTCGAAGGAGGCAGCAATCCCTACCCTACTCCCGATTTTAAGACTGCTCTGGATAAGGCTTCGGCTTTCGCCAAAACCCTAGGTGACGAGTACGTAAGTCTGGAGGCTTTACTCTATGGCATCGCGAAGGGCAAAGACAAAGCCGCTCGTCTTCTTCAAGATCAAGGTGCGTCACCAAAGGCCCTAGAAGCAGCGATTGAAGAGCTTCGTAAAGGGCGCACGGTAAATACGCAAAGTGCCGATGATGCCTATAATGCGCTCAACAAATTTGCGGTCAATCTCAACGATCGCGCAGAGCAAGGCAAGCTCGATCCGATCATCGGACGTGATGAAGAGATCCGAAGAACACTGCACATTCTGAGTCGTCGTAAAAAGAACAATCCGATTCTTATCGGTGAGCCTGGTGTCGGTAAAACCGCCATCGTAGAAGGCATTGCCTGGAGGATCGTGAAGCAGGATGTCCCTCAAAATCTCAAGTCGAAGAAGATCTTCTCGCTGGATATCGCGGCGCTTATTGCAGGCGCGAAATTCAAGGGTGAATTCGAGGAGCGCCTCAAAGGAGTAGTTCAAGAAGTTACCGCCTCAGAAGGTGAAGTGATCTTGTTTATTGACGAGATACATACGCTTATTGGTGCAGGTGGTGGGCAGGGCGCTATGGACGCGGCCAATATCCTCAAGCCAGCACTTGCCCGCGGTGATCTGCGCACCGTCGGCGCAACAACTACCGATGAGTATCAGAAATATTTTGAGAACGACAAGGCATTGGTTCGTCGATTTCAGACGGTCCTTATTGACGAGCCAACAGTCGAGGACACCATCTCGATACTTCGTGGTTTGCAGGAGCGCTATGAGGTCTACCACAAGGTGGAGATTCTTGATGAGGCACTTGTTGCTGCCGCTCAGTTAAGCCATCGCTATGTAACTGAGCGCTCACTTCCTGATAAGGCTATCGATTTGATAGATGAGGCGTCGGCCAAACTTCGTTTGGAGTTGGATTCGGTTCCGGACGAAGTCGATGAGCAGCAACGAAAGGTGCGGCAACTTGAAATTGAGCGCGAGGCGCTGAAGCGTGAAAATGATTCGGCGAAGCTGAAAATGCTCGAAGAAGACCTTGCGAATGCGAAGCAACAGCTTGATTCGTTGACCGCAACTTGGCAACAAGAGAAAGACATCGTTGATACGATCAACAACTTGCGTGAGCAAATTGAAAACCTAGAGCAAGAAGCCGCTAAGGCAGAACGCGAAGGTGACTTTGCCACAGTAGCGCGCATTCGCTACGGGGAGTTGACGGAGAAAACAGCGATGATTGAAAATGAGGAAAAACGCCTCGACGATCTTCCTGCAGACAAGCGTTTTACGCGAGAACAAGTAACCTCAGAGGACATCGCAGAAACGGTCGCCCGAATGACGGGCATCCCCGTTGCGAAGATGATGCAGTCTGAAAAGGAGAAGCTGCTGAAGTTAGAAGCGCAATTACACAAGCGCGTCATCGGTCAGAACGAAGCCGTTGAGGCCGTTGCTGATGCGGTGCGCAGAAGTCGCGCAGGCCTACAAGATGAAGATCGTCCGTTAGGTTCGTTCATGTTCCTCGGACCTACGGGTGTAGGTAAAACCGAGCTTGCGAAAGCACTTGCGGACATTCTTTTCAATGATCCGACAGCGATTACACGCATCGACATGAGTGAGTACTCCGAGCGTCACTCGGTGAGTCGTTTGGTGGGAGCTCCTCCAGGTTACGTCGGTTATGATGAAGGCGGTCAGCTGACGGAAGCCGTTCGTCGCAAGCCGTACAGCATTGTGTTGCTCGATGAGATCGAGAAGGCGCACCCAGATACGTTCAACATCCTCTTGCAAGTACTTGATGAAGGGCGCCTTACCGATAACAAGGGTCGCGTTGCAAACTTCAAGAATACGATTGTGATCATGACCTCAAACATCGGGGCGAGTATCATTCTTGAGAACTTCGAAGACCTAGCTGTTGCTGGAGAAGGAAAGCGAACAGAGATCATCGAAACAACGAAGCTCGAGGTTCTTGAGCAGTTGAAGCAGAACGTCCGTCCAGAGTTCCTCAACCGTATAGATGATCGGGTAGTGTTCTTACCACTCGACCGCAACGAGATCAAAGAGATTGCGAAGCTCATGTTGCGCAACGTAGATCAGATGCTCAATAAGCAGGGCATGGTAATGCGGGTGAGTGGCAATGCGCTGACGTTCTTGGGAGAACTTGGCTATGAGCCTGCCTTTGGTGCCCGTCCGATGCGACGCGTCTTGCAAAACGAGTTGGTCGACAAGCTTTCAAAGGAGCTTTTGGCCGGCAAGTTTGTGGCTGGAGATACGATCTACATCGACGTTGACCCGATGGGCTTGACCTTTTCGAAGGAGCCGTATAAGGGTGAGACGCGGTATCCAGGGGAGGAGGAGTAAAAATGGCGTGAGCCATTTTTGCCTACGGCGTTAGGGGCCTGTGGCGCTGCATAACTGGACGTTGTTTTTGCCTACGGCGTTAGGGATTAACTCCATTTTACATGTCATTGAGCTGACTGCTTATAGGCGGTTGCTGTCGGGGCTTGAGCACCAGCAGTAACCGCCTTTTTTATTTTAATTGATGGGTAGGGTCAAGCAAAGTTTACCAAGAGAAGGCTTGCGCCGCGAACTTGGGGAGCGAGTTTATCGTTTAGTTCCTATCTTGGATTAAGTAATCCCACAACAATGGCACTCACAGATAAGATCATAATCGATGTTGATGCAGAGACTGCGAGGCTTTGGCGTGAGGCTGGAGATCAAGAGCGTTTGCGGCTGATGTTGAAACTACAACTGGGTTTGCTTTCAAAGGCATCAGGGTCGACTGAGGATAGGTTGGACATCGTCAATGAGCTTGATCGATTGCATCAGAAGGCATTGGAGTACGGGATGGACAAGAAGGTCCAGCAAGAATTGCTGAAAGACTTAGGGAAGTCTTGAAGCTCGTTTTGGACACCAATATTATTGTCAGTGCACTTATTAGTGGAATGAACTCAACCTCTGGAAAAGTGATTTCTTTCGCTTTTTCTAAGCATGAGGTGCTTGTTTCGCAAGCTTATCTGGTAGAGGTTAATGAGGTTTTGTCTCGTCCAAAATTTCGGCGCTGGTTTTCTCAAGAGGATGCAGACACGTTGATTGATGCGCTTCTGCAGCAGTCCTTTGTAGTTGTCCCAACCACAAAAATTGACGAGTGCCGAGACCCAAAAGATAATTTTCTGCTCTCTTTGGCTGTCGATGGAAAGGCGGATGCGCTCGTTGCAGGTGATAAGGATTTATTAGTGTTGTCTCCGTTTCGTGGGATAGCTATTGTCAGACCTGCGGATTTTTTGGCTGAGCATGCGGGATGAGGTATGCATGGTCTAGAGCATATGATAGTAGACGTAGCAGGCTGTTATCCCTGATCGGAGTCTTTGATGACCACGACATTCGCGCGAACTAAAACTAACGCTCAACACAGTCGCAACAGGAGCGATTCGGCTCCGCTCAGGCCAGGCTCCTTGGCCCTGATTGCGGCTGCATCTAGTTTTTCAGGGCCAAAGGTCCTGTGCGAGCTTGGCTCGCCGAGAAAGGGTTTTAAACCTTCGAGAGAATTTGAGAAGATTATTACCTTTTCTCCATGTCATATCTAAAAGTCTATATCCATGCCGTGTGGTCGGTAAAATATCGAGATGCGCTACTAACACCAGAAATGAATCCAGCGCTGGTAGATAGCATTCACGGGCTATTAATCGCAAGAGGTCACAAACCAATTGCTACCAACAGTGAGAGAGATCATGTCCATACCCTCTTTCGGTTTTCGTGTCGAGAAGATATTGGTGACACCATGCAAGCGATAAAAGGAGGTTCGTCGAAGGTGTTGAATGAGATGTTTTTCCCCCATCAATCTCCCTTTCGATGGCAGGGTGGATATGGTGCGTTTTCGGTTTGCCCGACACATGTTAAAGGAAAGGCGCAATACGTCCGTGATCAACAGATTATTCATGCGCGTCGTCG
>CALDUE010000206.1 GCA_937923485.1 uncultured Saprospiraceae bacterium | reverse complement strand
CCCGTAGGCATGCGAATCACGACATTGGCCGTTTGGCCCCATCGATAATGCAGCTTGGCGAGGTAATTCACGATCTGATTAAAGCCGCATGTCACGAAATCAGCGAACTGCATTTCCATCATAGCAGGCTCGCCAGAGGAGATGTGATAGCCTAGCGCAGCACCCACCACGGCACTTTCACAAAGCGGTGTGTTGCGTACTCTGCTTTCGCCAAAACGTGCCACAAAGCCATCTGTCACCTTAAAAACACCACCATAAGCACCAATATCTTGTCCCATTAAAACCAAGCCCGGATGCAATTCCATCGCTTGACCTAAGCCTTCGTGAATTGCATCAACAAGACGCTTTTCAGGTCCGGCGACAGAGATTTCTTCGCCACCGTCATATGCGTAAGGCGCATAGACATCTTCTAGCTCAGGAGCTAGATCAGCGGTTGGCAGAGCAGCCGCATCAGCTGCTGCAAGACCGTCGAGGATGGTCTGTTTATGCCTCTCACGAATTTTCTTGTCCGCAGCTTCAGTAAGTACACCTTCGGCTTTCAGGAAATTCCTGAAATTCTCGACGGGATCACGTTTGCCCCACAGGTCAAATAACTCCTGAGGAACATACTTAACACCAGAAGCCTCTTCATGTCCACGCATGCGGAACGTGCGACACTCTACAAGAACTGGCCGGGGGTTTTGACGTAAGTCCTTTGCTAAATCTGCAATGGTCTGATAAACCTCTAGAATATTATTACCATCAATACTGATGCCTTCCATCCCATAGCCCTTCGCTCGATCTGCAAGGGCATCACAAGCATACTGCTCCTCGACAGGCGTACTCAGCCCGTAGCCGTTGTTCTCTATCACGAAGATGGTCGGTAAAGACCAGACCGCAGCAAGGTTAAGTGCTTCGTGAAATTCGCCTTGACTCGTACCTCCATCACCGGTAAAGGCGAGAGAGACTTTCTTCTCTTCCTTGAGTTTGTGTGCCAGACCTACACCCGCTGCCAAGCTCAATTGCGGACCTAAGTGACTGATCATCCCCACGATATGATGCTCTGTCGCTCCAAAGTGAAAGCTGCGATCGCGGCCTTTGGTATAGCCCGACATCTTGCCTTGCCACTGCCCAAACAGGCGATCAAACGGTACTTCCCGTGTCGTGAAAACCCCCAAGTTGCGGTGCATGGTGAACATGTACTCGTCTTGCTCGAGCGCCAGTGCGCAACCTACCGAAATAGCTTCTTGGCCAATACCTGCAAACCATTTGGAAATCCTTCCTTGTCGCAAAAGGCTCAGCATCTTCTCCTCAATGAGGCGAGGCAACACGAGTCGATCGTAGAAATGAAGAAGCTTTTTCTTCGAGAGCTTCCCACGACGAAACGTCATGGCTGATGAAGGACTTAGCGTTTCTGACATGGGGTGTGGTATATTGAGGTAGGGCTGCTCAAAAATGCGTTGCTAGTTTGAATTTTTCTTAAAAACCTTGTCTAACACGCTACGCACTTTCTTTTTGCGCTCTTCTTTCTTACGGTCTCTCTCGGCTTGACGTTTCCGATTGGCCTGATCTTGTCGCCTTCGCTGCGCTTCTTCATTCGCTCGACGACGCTCCTCCTGACGTTTCTGCTCGTCGCGCCGCTGACTCGGTCTAGCAGGTGCTTCCGTCTCAGTATCTTTCTTGAAGACCTTTCTAAAAAGCGCCTCAAAATCTACTTGGCCACCATCTTCGTCGCTAAACAGCTCATCTTCGTACTCTATAAAGTCTTCGCAATCAACCTCGAGCAAGACATCTTCGGAGAGGTCGGGCAGTCGAGTCACTCCAAATTTCTTTTCGTAGCTGCGTAGAAATTTGCCCACGATTGGCAATGCCGTACGAGCGCCTTGACCGTTCGATAAATCACGCCAACGGATACTCGGATACTCTCCACCGACCCAAGCGCCTAAGACGAGATCGTCGGTGTAGCCCATAAACCAGCCATCCGCTTGGTTTTGTGTCGTACCCGTCTTACCAGCCACTTCAGATTGCACGCCATACCTAGAAGCAAGTCCTCGCCCCGTTCCTCTCGCAGCCACTTGGCGCAGCATATAATCCATCAATTCTGCGGTGTGAGAATTAAATACGCGGTTGGGATCTACATGAGGTTCGCGGTCATAAAGCACCTTTCCTGCTCGGGTTTCAATGCGGGTAATGAATTCGAATGCGGGCACTTTACCTGCACGTGCGAAGGTGCCATATACGCGAAGCATCTCCTCAAGGGTGAGGCTTGGCGTACCAAGGGCTATGCTTGGCTCGGCAGGCACATTCGCGACGCCCATTGCTGTTGCAAGGTTCTTCACGTTTTCTGGGCCGACGGCAAAAATAAGTTGGACGGCAATGGTATTAACGGAGTTGACGATGCCTCCTGTGAGACTGTACTCACCACCATACTCTCCACCTGAATTTTCGGGCGTCCAATCATCGTAATCCGTGTAGGTCCGTAACTCATTGGGGAGATAATCGCAGGGCGCCATTCCTCTGTCTATAGCTGTGGCATAGACCAGCGGCTTGAAGGTACTTCCGACTTGACGCTCGGCTACAGCACTGTTAAACGGCACTGCGAAATAGTCCGTACCTCCTACATAGGCCAGCACATCTTGAGTCTCCGGGTCAGCGACCATAAAGCTGGCGCGCAGTCTCAGCAACTCACTGCGGACGCTATCCTTCCAAGATGATTGAATTTTTCGAGCACCTAGTGCAGAATGATCGGCGTAGATAATTTCTCTGCTTTCGCCAAAACTTGCTAGCGCTTCCTTCTCGGTCATCCCGCTTGCCACTAAACTTCTGAAGCGATGACTTGCACGGATGTTTGCTTGCAGCGGCTCGTAGAAGTTGAGCGGATCACGTCCTTCCCAATGTTCAAAAAATCGAGGCTGCATTTCAGCGAGTTGATTCTGCAATGCTTTTTCGGCCATCACTTGAATATCCTCGTCAATAGAGGTGTAGATGCGCAGTCCACCAGAAGAAAGCTGATCGATTGGATCTAGATCACTCCCATCATTAATTTCTAGAATTTTTAGGATGTCAGCCTTTACCCGATCGGATAGATAAGAGGTCCGCGCACGTGCCCGATCGCGCTTCTCGTTAAGTTTTAGCGGTAAGCTGGAAAGGCTGTCGTAAGCCGATTGGGTGAGTAGATTTTGCCCCATCATGCGATTGAGGACCAGGTTTCGACGCTTTCTTGATGCTTCGGGATGCCAGACCGGGTGGTAGCTGCTATTGGCTTTGAGCATACCGACGAGCACAGCGGCTTGCTCGACCTTGAGGTCTATTGGATCGACGCCAAAAAAGCGGTTGGAAGCCACCTTAACTCCGTACATGTTTTCACCAAAGGGGACGGTATTGAGGTAGAGTGCAAGCAATTCCTCTTTATCGTACTCTTCTTCAAAGCGAGAGGCCGTGAAGGCTTCCTTGATCTTGGTGACGAGGATATCAAATTTGCCTGAACCTGTGCGTGGAAAGTGATTTTTAGCGAGCTGTTGGGATAGCGTAGAACCGCCACCCTGCTCTCTTTTACCTAAAATTCCAGTAAAAACGATGGCGCGAGCGGTCGCAATCCAATCGACTCCTTCGTGGTCAAAAAATCGCTCATCTTCTGTTGCGACGAGTGCTCCGAGTAGGTCAGGTGATAGCTCGCTGATGTCTACGTTGTCGCGGTTTTGCGCATAGTAACGGCTTAGCACATTGCCGTTACGGTCTAATAGCCAGCTCGCTTCAGGTGTTTCTACGCTAGCTACGGAGTCTCGAGAAGGCAGCGCACCGAATACCCCGATATAGACAGCTCCTATGAGCAGGCCGATGAGCAAGACGCCAATAAAGGCAAGAAATAAGGGAACAAAGAATAACCAGAGCCTTTTCCATGAGGCCTTATGCTGGTTGACGACCCATGTTTTGGCGGAAGCCCAAAAGCCGTGAGACTTCTTTGCAGGAGTCTTTTTCCGTGTACGTTGGGGGGAGGTTTTACGGGCCATTGCCGAAAAGAACGGTGATCACTGAGCCCAAAGTACCTGCCAGCAAACACTGGCATGACGATGATGAGAGGGCCGGAATGCCTAGCCTAAACCAAGTTGGTTGTAGCGATAGATGTAGACACAGAGGCTAATAAAGAGAATAAGGAATATGAAAAACCCGGCGAAAATCCAGCCTTTCATACCTGCTTTGCGAATTTCATCAGACATAGTGTGATCGTTTGAGCCGCAAAAGTACACCATCTGAGCGAGAAAAGCCTCGCTATTGAGGCCAGACTTTCTACAAATGACAAGAATGGGTATACTGTGTTTTAATTGAAAAATTGGATCGTGTAAATTCTGTGATAATTTGGTTTTGTACTCCGCCCCTAGAATGTTTCCTTTGCGCCCTTACCAAAGCGCACAATACAATGGCAGATATCGCCACCCGTGTTCACAAGATCATCATCGACAAACTTGGCGTTGATGAAGCTGATGTGACCCGTGAAGCAAATTTCACGAACGATCTCGGAGCAGATTCACTCGACACTGTTGAGTTGATTATGGAATTCGAAAAAGAATTTGAGATCTCCATTCCTGACGAACAAGCAGAAAACATTCAGACTGTAGGTCATGCAATTGACTACCTTGAGAAGGCTACCGCTGAGTAAGCTTTCTTAAACGAACCATACTTGAGTTATGGCATTCACGGTCGACTTTCCTACTGGGGAAGTCGGCCGTTTCTGTTTTTCAAGGCCTTCTTCCCAGACCGTGCAAAGTTCTACTGATAACTAGCTCTTGTAATCGCTGTATTCAAGTGCTGTTCTACTATATTGCCCCCACTCTAATTGAAATGGAGTGATCTTGTCAAGCCCTACGCTATGAAACGAATTGTCATTACTGGCCAAGGAGCCATCACGCCACTTGGACACACGGTAGCGGAATATACTGAAGGATTGAAAGCTGGCCGCTCGGGTGCAGCGGATATCACGCTCTTTGATGCAAGCGAATTTAAAACTCGGTTTGCCTGCGAGGTTAAAGATTTCGACCTTGAGAAGTCAGGCGTAGACAAGCGTGAGGCTCGTCGAATGGACCGTTTTGCTCAGTTTGCCATGGCTTCAACCTATGAGGCTTTAGGTCAAGCGGGTATACGTGATGCAGATCATGGTATCGATCCAACACGTATAGCGGTGATTTACGGTTCTGGGATAGGCGGGCTTGGATCTCTTCAACATGAGATAGAGGAAAACAAAGCTCCAGCAGTACCGCGACACAATCCATTCATGATCCCGAAGATGATTTCGGACATCGCGGCAGGTTTGATCTCTATGAAGTATGGCTTCACGGGGATCAATTTTGCAACGGTAAGTGCTTGTGCTACGGCCAATCATGCAATCATGTGTGCATGTGATGCGATCAAACTAGGCAAAGCTGATATCGTCGTCACAGGAGGCGCAGAAGCTGCTATTACTCGTACGGGGCTTGGAGGTTTCTCGTCAATGAAGGCACTTTCTCCTCGCAATGATGATCCTGCTACGGCAAGTCGCCCTTACGATGGCGAACGCGATGGCTTCGTCCTCGGTGAAGGCGCAGGTACACTCGTCCTAGAAGAGCTTGAGCATGCGAAGAAGCGTGGCGCAACGATTCTTTGCGAAGTTGTTGGCACCTCTGCCACAGCTGATGCGCACCACATTACGGCGCCACACCCAGAAGGTCTCGGTGCGAGTAATGCCATGCGATTGGCACTGGCCGAAGCTGGCCTAAGTACCTCTGACGTTGATTATGTCAACACGCACGGTACCTCTACCCCACTTGGCGACATTGCTGAGCTAAAAGCTGTGATGAAGACGTTTGGGGCAGATGTTTATAAGATCAACATCTCTTCCACTAAGTCTATGACCGGTCACTTATTGGGTGCTGCGGGTGCTATTGAGACGATAGCTGGCATTGCAGCTATCCAGGATGGCTTTATTCCGCCAACGATCAATCATTTTAATGCCGATCCAAACATCGATGCGAAGTTGAATTTAACGTTCAATGAGGCACAGGAGCGGAAGGTTGATGTAGTGCTGAGTAATGGTTTTGGTTTTGGGGGGCATAATGCTGTTGTTATTTTGAAGCGGTATGTGGGGTAAGGTTTCTCGCGGGGGATTTGAACCGCGAGGTGATATGGGAGCTAAAGCTCCTCTTATACTCATATTCTCAATCACGACGTTTTGAACCGCAACGAGCGCGGAGGAGCAAAGGCATGCAGGACGGCAGCTAACGCTCCTCGCGGACTCAATCACGACGTTTTGAACCGCAACGGGCGCGGAGGAGCAAAGGCATGCAGGACGGCAGCTAACGCTCCTGATGGACTCAATCACGACGCTTTTGAACCGCAACGGGCGCGGAGGAGCAAAGGCATGCAGGACGGGAGCTAACGCTTCTTATTGACTCAATCACGACGCTTTTGAATCGCAACGGGCGCGGAGGAGCAAAGGCATGCAGGACGGCAGCTAACGCTCCTTATGGAATCAATCACGACGCTTTTGAACCGCATTGGGCGCTCATAGTCAGAAGCTAAACGCGAGTCATTAAAATAGACTCACGTTCTATTCGTATTATTGATCTGTGCCTACAGAAAATGATATTGCTTCAGATGTTCTTACAGCTTCGATAAAAGTGCATAGAGCTCTAGGCCCTGGGTTGTATGAAAGTGTATACGAGCAATGCCTCGCTTTTGAACTTGAAGAACTTGGCTATAAAGTCCAAAGACAGGTGCAACTTCCTGTGATTTATAGAGGCCTTAAATTTGAGCAAGGCTTCGTAATCGACATGCTAATCGATGATTTGGTAATCATTGAGCTTAAGTCAGCACTCAAAATTCTTCCTATACATTTTACCCAGCTGAATACTTATTTGAAGTTGTCAGACAAACGGCTGGGTTTACTAATCAATTTTTACAATCAGAAGCTGGCTGATGGATTTAAACGAGTTGCGAATCGCATGACAACATGAATTCGCCGCTCCCTGATCCCAGCCACGCAGTGGCAATCGCGGTTCACCTCCATCCTGATTAGCCTTTGCTCCCTTGCGTAGCC
>CALDUE010000205.1 GCA_937923485.1 uncultured Saprospiraceae bacterium | reverse complement strand
ATGAGCCCTGCTATGAAGCTTGCTGCGCCCATGCCTGCTTGATTGACGCTTGCGCGAAGGCTCATGAATCCACCTCGATTCTCGGGTTTGACGACACTTGTGACAAGGGTAAGTGCAGGCACCGTCCGTCCACCGGAAGCGATGAAAAAACAGGATGTAACGAACAGGATGATCCCGAGTCCCATACCTACGGGGAGGTTAGTCGTTGCTAAGATTACGACGATCGTCGCCACACTGCCATAAGTAAAAACCTTAGGAGCTCCAAAGCGATCGACTAGCTTACCGATGATCGGCAAGCTTATTACGGTGAGTGCTCCTCCGATCATGTACATAAGGCTCAGGTTGCCGTCGCTCATTCCTAAGTTGACCTGCATATAGGTAGCTATGAAAGGGATCACTGAGAAGTGACCGAGCATCAATACAATGGTGAAGAGGAGTGCGAGACGCTGGTTGCTGTTTCTTGCTACTCCTGCAAACATATCACTCACGGATGGTCTGTCTTGAGCAGCAGTAATGTGTTCGCGAAGGGTAGGAACTTGGAAAAAAGCGAGGACACCAAAAATGGCGGCGAGGATTCCGACGCCCACAAACGGAGCGTACCAACCTTTCCAAGCGGCGAGGTTGATACCTATTGGTACACCGATGACAGAAGCAACACTGAAGGCAGTCATGATCGCGCCCATGGCTCTACCTCTTCGTTCTATTAGGAAGTAATCGCCTACGATAGCAAGCACTTGGGTAGCAACGAGTCCTCCAAATGCTCCTGTAAATCCGCGACAAATGAGCAAGGGATAAAAGGAATCCATTAGTCCACAAGCCAGTGTTCCGATAGTGAATCCTGTGTGTGCAACGAGCAATACAGAACGTCGATCATAGCGATCTACGAAGCCTGCACTGCATAGACTCGCCACGAATGCAGAGCCGGCGTACACACTAACCAGCCAAGAGAATTCTGTAGGTCCGATTCCAAAGTCCACCATAAACTTCTCTCCAAGCGGCATGACGATCATGAAGTCGACGATGTGGCAGAATTGTAGTGCTGCCAGTACGATGAGAAGGAGGATTTCTTTGCGTGTCACGGGAGACTAACGTCTGGGGAGGATTTGGGATGTCGGATTTGGGACTTGGGATTTGGGACGTGGGACGTGGGACGTGGGACTTGAGACTTGGGACTTGAGACTTGGGACTTGGGACTTGAGACTTGAGACTTGAGACTTGGGACTTGGGACGTGGGACGTGGGACTTGGGACTTGGGACTTGGGACTTGGGACTTGGGACTTGAGACTTGAGACTTGAGACTTGGGACTTGGGACTTGGGACTTGGGACTTGGGATGTTAAAATGAGCCGAAGGCGAGCAAAACATCTCGGCATTCAAAATTCAAAATTGTTGCAGCGTAGCTGGAAACACTAACTCAAAATTTCTTAGGCCTCCAGCCTAGACGACAAAACCCCGCTGATCTTGCGATCAACGGGGCTTGTCTATTTAGGTAAGTCTACAACTCTAAGCGAGCTGTAATACTAGTTTGGGACTAGTAGTTTACGCCGAGCGCCTTAAGCGTCTCGAAGTCGAGTTGACCTACAGGTAGGTTGTTCTCCTTCTGGAACTTAACAAGAGCTGCTTTTGTGCGGCTTCCCATTACGTTGTCAGCTGGTCCTGGATCGTATCCACGGCTACGAAGAGCTGCTTGTACGCTGCGTACCATTTCGTTAGTAACGTCTCCGCCACAAACGATCTCGCGCCACTCAGTGAAACCACCCTTGCGAACGAGGTTACGCTTAGTTACAGTTGTAAACTCAGCAGGCACATCGTAAGTACGAGTAGTTGCTGGAGTCTTTACTACACGACGAGTTACAGTTGTGTACTCAGCTGGGATAGTAGTAGAAACAGAAGTTGCAGGCGTCTTAAGAACGCGACGAGTTACAGTCTTGTACTCTGCTGGGATAACCTCAGTACGAGTAGTTGCTGGTGACTTAAGAACGCGCTTAGTCATTGTAGTGTAGACAGCTGGAATCTCCTCAGTACGAGTAGTTGCTGGTGTCTTCAATACGCGGCTTGTGCGAGTAGAAGTCTTAGAAGGAATAGTCTCAGTAACAACACAGTTGCTGTTTGGAGATCCGTCACCACCTTCACAACCTACGTTGATACGACGGCTAACTGTACGGAACTGTGCAGGAGTCTCAACTAGACACCATACGAGGCAGTCGTTAGGATCTGCAGAAAGACAGTTACGGTCAGCTTTCTTCTTAACCCACTTCGTAGCAGAAGGAGCAGTTTCGATTTGCTCTGTTTGAGTTTCGTAGCGTGGCTCACGAACAACAACACGGCTGCTCTCTGGCTCAGAAACATAAGTTTCTGTAACAGTTTCGAACTCAGCAGGAACTGGGATCAAACGTGTAGAAGCTTCTTTTGACAAAACCTGCTCAGTTACAGTCTCATACTCAGCCGGAACTGGAATTAGACGTGTAGCTTCTGGCTTTACCAATACTTGCTCGCTTACTGTTTCGTAAACTGCAGGAACTGCCTTAAGAACTGTAGACTCAGCTTTCTTAAGTACTTGCTCAGTTACAGTCTCGTACTCAGCTGGGATGGCCTCTTGACGAACACTTGCTGGACGTGTCTCGATCTCCTGAGTAACGGTTTCGTACTCGTCAGCGATTAGACATTTAGCGTAGCATTTGCCTGGTTGGGCGTTGGGTGGCATGTCACCTGGCTGAGCAAATGCTGCAGTTGCCAGAAAGAGACAGAGGGCCGAAAGTGTAAGGGTTACTTTCCTCATGGTCGAATTTTTCGAAAGATTAGTTGTGCGTAGTTGGTTGGATGACCGTCTTTGCTTTTCTGAAATGAGATATGGTTTAATTGCATCTCAATGGCAAAAGTACAAAACGGTTACCGTTGTTTCATAAGTTCTCTTGGATAAGCAAGAAAGCTTTTTTCAATCTTGCGGGATTCTACGCCGAAATTAACAGTTGTGGATAAAGGCTTGATGCTGCCATCCTTGTAAAGGATTTTGATTTCATCTTGCTCTGCCACATATGCACTGTTGCTCTCAACACCATGTATTACTAGGTGTTTTGCGAGGTCCCCCTCAATTGCAAATTTAAGACGTGCTTGCTTCCTTAAAGTCACAACCTCAGATGGATTGATTGGTTCGTTCGAAAACTTGAGCTGAAACAACTTTCTATCTAACAAGCTGACGCAAAGATACTTAAGCAATTGATCTTTTGAGCATGCTCCTCCTTTTAATGCAGAAACAATGTCAAAATCGTCCAATACAGCGAATTGGCGAAGCATATCGCCAGTAGGGTTCTCGTGATGCGATGTTTCCACATCCTGAATGAGGAAAAAATTTAATGCATCACTCACTCCAAATGAGGGTGCTCCTGCTCGCACGACCTCTTTAAGGCGACTTAGCGCTTCTTTGAGCATCAATTCTGCTGAAAGAACCGTCTTATGCAGATAGACTTGCCAGTACATTAATCGACGTGCAATCAGGAATTTTTCAATAGAATACACCCCTTTTTCTTCGACAACAAGCTCGCCATCAACCACATGTAGCATCTTTATGATTCTCTTTGAACCAATAACACCTTCACTCACTCCAGTGAAGTAGGTGTCTCGATTCAAATAGTCTAGCCGATCAATGTCTAACTGACCGCTTACCATTTGATGAAGAAAGGGTTTTGAATGTTTTCCGGTGAACACTTCTATGGCTAGACTCAGCTTCCCATCGAATTGATCGTTGAGCGCATGCATGAAACTCAAGGTCAATGCTTCGTGACTCGTGGGAATAATGTCTCCTTCCAACGTGTGCGAGAACGGGCCATGTCCAATATCGTGGAGTAGGATTGCCAGTTGAACGGCTTCGAGTTCTTCATCTGTAATGTCGATCCCTTTCGTTCGCAGACTCTCGACGGCTTCAGTCATTAAATGTAGCGCCCCTAATGCGTGCTGAAAACGAGTATGCTGCGCACCAGGGTACACATAGTGCGTAAGCGACAATTGTTTTATACGTCGTAGCCGTTGAAACCAAGGGTGATCAACAATCTCAAGTACCAATCCTCGCGGAATAGCTATGAACCCGTAAACAGGATCATTCACGATTTTGTGGGGGTGGAGGGGCATATAGAAGAAACACTTAGGTGAGCTACGAACAAGCGTTGACCTTTCGCTCGGCGGCAAAACTACACAATGCTAGAAGGTGAAATATTGGCATCACAGCACTGGCCAAGACAGCCGCTTAATACATGATTCAGGTACTTACGTAGAAAAAGTGTGTCAGGTACGCACCGCGGAGGCTTGTTACGCGTTGAATTGAAACGCAATCTTAGTTTTGGCGCAAGCCGGATCTGAGAAAGCCCTAAGCTAACTGAGTAAACTCTTTAAAATCACTCGTCTCTTCTATACCTAATCCCACCGCACATGACCAATCTTCGTATTCTCTGGGCAGATGATGAAATCGACCTTCTCAAGCCGCAATTACTCTATCTCGAAAAACGCGGACACAATGTTACCACTGTAACCAACGCCCATGATGCGCTTGAAGAAGCGCAAGAGCATGCAGATTTTGATGTCGTCTTCCTTGATGAAAACATGCCTGGAAAATCAGGACTCGATATTCTTCCTGAAATCAAGGCCGCGCGTCCGAACCTTCCGATCGTCATGATCACGAAGTCGGAGGAAGAAAACATCATGGAAGAAGCGATCGGTGGGCAGATTGCAGATTACCTCATCAAACCGGTGAAGCCTACTCAACTTCTTCTTACACTCAAAAAGTTGACAGAGGGTAAAGATCTGGTGCGCCAGCAGACTTCAACAAAGTATCAGCAGCAATTTAGAGAGTTGCTGATGGAGATTAACTCTGGACCTGACCATGAGGAGTGGGTTGAGATTTACAAGAAGATTATTGGTTGGGAGTTACGTCTCGACAGCAGTAATGCCGAAGGCATGGCCGACATTCTCGCGATGCAAAAGCAAGAGGCAAACGGAGAGTTTTCGAAGTACATCGTCAAGAATTACCTCGACTGGATGGAACGTCCAAATGATGAGCGTCCAACCTTTAGCCATGAGTTGATGCGCCAAAAGGTATTGCCACATCTCAGTGATGACATGCCAACAGTAATGGTGTTGTTTGATAACCTACGCTACGATCAGTGGATGATCCTTCGACCGATCATCACGGAGCTGTTTACCATCGAAGAGGAGGAGACTTTCTACTCAATCTTACCAACCAGTACGCAGTATTCTCGAAACGCGATTTTTGCAGGGATGATGCCTCTTCAGATTGCGAAGACCTTTCCAGACAAATGGCTCAACGACAATGAAAAAGGCGGCAAGAATATGCACGAGGGGTTCTTCCTCACGCAGCAATTGAAGCGCGTCGTACGTAAGGATGTCAAACACTCTTACATCAAGATTACCCAGATTGCCAAGGCAAAAGAGTTCGAAGAAAAAGTACTCGACTTACTTAATAATGACCTCAGCGTCGTGGTCTACAACTTCATTGACATGTTGAGTCACGCCCGCACAGAAATGGAGGTGCTCAAAGAATTGGCCGGCGATGAATCAGCCTACCGTTCATTGACGCGCAGTTGGTTCTTGCACTCACCAATCTGGGGCGCATTGAAGAAACTAGCCGACCGTCCCGTCCGCCTCATCATCACTACCGATCATGGTACTATACGTGTCAACTCACCAAGCAAGGTGGTCGGTGATCGCGAGACGACAACCAACCTTCGCTATAAGCTAGGTCGCAACCTCACCTATGAGAAACGTGATGTCTTGGAAGTTCGTAAGCCAGCCGATGCAGGATTGCCTGCGCCGAACGTGAGCTCGAGCTACATCTTCGCCAAGGAGGACAAGTTTTTTCTCTATCCTAACAACTACAATCACTACCACAACTACTACAAGAATACCTTCCAGCACGGCGGCATTAGCTTGGAAGAAGTCGTGTGTCCAATCATACGCTTGAAGAGCAAAGGGGCGTAAAGAAAACATATCTTTAGGCATGCGCTGCACCCTACTGCTCACTGCCCTACTCTTTTGCTCCTTTTGTTTAGTCAGCCAAAACCTTGCGGATAAGCTTGGCTATCCGGCGGGTTCTCGTCTACTCATTGTTCATGCCGATGATTTGGGCATGGCGCATAGTGTCAATGCTGCGAGTTTTGAGGCGCTCACCAATGGGCATGTCAGTTCCGCGAGTATCATGATGCCTACGCCTTGGGTAGCTGAGGTGGCAGCTTTCGCCAAAACCCATCCAGAGGTAGACCTTGGTCTCCACCTTACACTTACGAGTGAGTGGACGAATTATCGTTGGGGTCCTTTGGGTCGTGACTCGGTGAGTAGCCTTCTTGACGAGGATAATTACCTACATGGCTTATGTCATGAAATGGCTGAAACGGCTACTGTCGCCGAAGTGGAATTAGAGTTGCGTCGACAGGTGGATCAGGCTTTGCACATGGGTATTAATCCGACGCATTTGGATTCGCACATGGGCTGCTTAGTGTACACCGAAGAGGCTTTTTTTGAGGCTTATCTTAAGGTTGCCCGTGATTATGACCTGCCACCTTTGATTGACCGTGAATCACTCACGGGAATGAGTAAGCATTTGGCCAAATATGTCTTGCCTTCTGACATGGTGGTAGACCGCGTATTCATGGCTCCAGATTCCGCTCAAGGAAATTTCAAAGCGACCTACGATGAGGTGCTAACCGAGCTCGGTGATGGAGTCTCAGTTTTACTTTTGCATTGTGCGTATGACAATGCGGAATTTCAGGCGGCAGCGGCTCCACAAGTAGCCTTTGGATCGGCGTGGCGACAGGAGGATTTTGAGTATTTCCGTTCGCAACATTTTGCTGATTTGCTCGAGCGGGAGCATATCGTCCCTGTCACTTGGAAGGAGTTATATGGGAGATGGAAGATGCGTAGGTAGAGCGGGGCTTCCGTGCTCTGCACGGGCGCTCTACTTGCCCATTCAAAAACCTAAGAGTGAAGTACAAAACCCATCATTTCGCCCATCTTTGCCCCCGTGAAACGCGCTTACATCGAACTGCACATCGCCGTGCTACTCTACGGGTTGACAGCCGTACTCGGCGAAATGCTGAGCCTCTCAGCCCTGCCCTTGGTTTGGTGGCGCGTAGGCCTCGCATCCCTGTGTTTCATTCCTCTGGTTTGGATAGCACGACGAAAGCGATTTTCGCCCCCAAGATCGACCTACATCGCACTGGTCGGAATAGGCTGCATCATCGCACTACACTGGATCACCTTTTATGGCGCGATCAAGTTGTCCAATGCTTCGGTAGCGCTGATTTGCTTCGCTTCTACATCGCTGCTTACGTCGCTACTTGAACCGATACTACTGAAGAAACGCTTCGACTGGTTAGACGTCGGACTTGGCGCTCTCATCATTCCTGGAATGTTGCTCATCATTGGGGTAGTAGACACGAAGTATTATCTCGGCATAGCCGTCGGGTTGCTCTCGGCACTGCTCGCTGCCATCTTTTCGACACTCAATAAGCGCTATGTTGCCCAGGTACAGCCCATAGACATGTCAGCGATCCAAATAGCCTCGGCGTTTGTGTTTTTAAGTATTGGTTACCCACTTCTTAAGCAGGTTGATATGGGTTCTTCGTCGTTTTGGCCAACGGCTTCTGATTGGCCGATCCTAGCGGTTTTAGTGCTTGGCTGTACCGTCTTGGCCTATGTGCTAAATACTAGAAGTCTCCGCCATCTGAGTGCATTTTCGGCCAATCTTGCGATCAGCTTAGAGCCCGTCTATGGAATTATTCTCGCGGCAATTCTTTTGAAACAACATGAGGTGCTTCGTCCAGAATTCTACCTTGGATCGGTGCTACTTTTTTCCGCAGTCATGGCGCACCCCATCATTTCTCGCCGCAGAAAGCGTAAGCTTGCAATCCAGCAATCCGAAGCATGAGAAGAAGCCACAAATTGCAAGCCTACTTAGACGAGCGCGCTTCGCCGATACCGGAATACTTGAAGCAGATTGAGCGAACAACCTTTTTGCGCACCCTTTCTCCGCAGATGTTGACGGGTCATATGCAGGGTCGATTTTTGAGCTGGCTTGTTGAATGGCTTTCGCCAAAACAGATTCTGGAAATCGGAACCTTCACTGGATACAGTGCCGTTTGTTTTGCCGAAAGGCTACAAGAAGGCGGACACGTTACCACCATCGAAGTAAATGATCAGCTGGAGGGAATTATCAAAGAACACTTTGCACTCTGTGGTTTTGCCGAAAGGCTACAACTCATCATCGGGAATGCAAACGAGGTGCTCCCAAATTTGACGGGCCCGTATGATCTCGTGTACCTCGATGCGAAAAAAGATGACTACCCGCAGCAGTTTGAACTTGTCAGCGAACGACTTGCGCCAGGCGGATATGTGCTATTTGACAATGTACTTTGGGATGGCCAGGTGATTGATCCTGATCAGAATCGAGCAACGACGGTATTGCTGCGAGAATTCACCCTTGCGCTTGCGCAAAACCCGCGCTGGGAAACGCTCATGCTTCCGATGAGTGATGGACTTTTATTGGTGCGTGAAACTCAAGAGCGATGAGAAAGGCTGCGATAAGTTTATTGGTTTTGTTAGGCTGCTTCGCATGCAGTAACAACGCTGAAAACGCTTCGCAATTCGATACAGAAATTGCAGTTGCATCACCCGTCGATACTACTCCTGTTGAAGTTATTGAGCCAGTCGCTCCGCCCCCTGATTATGACACGACGCTTTGGACTGAAGTAATCCGTTTGGACAGCAGTTTTGTACTTGACCTGCGCTATGCGACGGATTCCAATTTTGTAGGCGAGCAGATGTATGAATGTGGGCGTTGCTTCCTGCGACCTGCCGCTGCACATTCTTTGGCGAAGGTGCAAGACAGTCTTGAGAAACGAGGCTTGGGCTTAAAGTTATTTGACTGCTATCGACCACTACCTGTGCAATGGCGGCTTTGGAACAAGGTGCCCGATCGGCGCTATGTGGCTGATCCGAGAAAGGGTTCCCAGCACAACAAGGGTGTGGCTGTTGATTTGACGATTATCGATTTGGCTAGTGGCGAGGTGCTAGACATGGGCACCGCCTATGACTATTTTGGTGGAGAGGCGTGGCACCGTGCGACAGTGGGCTTTGGAGAACCTATTCGCGGAAACCGAGAACTGATTCTTGCGGTAATGGAAGGCTTCGGGTGGAAGCGGACCAACTCAGAGTGGTGGCATTATTCGTATCCGATGAGCCGAGTGGAGGCACCTATTGATTCGATGGAGTGGAAGTGTGTTGGGATATGAGATTTGGGATTTGGGACGTGGGATTTGGGATATGGGATTTGGGATGTGGGATTTGGGATTTGGGACGTGGGATATGGGATTTGGGATATGGGATTTGGGATGTGGTTTAGGGCCGTGCTATTAGGGGCGCGAGTATTACTGCGAACCAGTGGTTCGCAGAACACAGGACACCACCCCACGAGCGTAAGTGAGCAACGTCTCGGAATTCAAAATTTCCAAATTCAAAATTCAAAATTCTTAGCTCTGCTCCAACCACTTGATACTACAGCCCGCACTTGGTTTCTGATCCACTTCTTTAATCGATTCGCCATTGAGGATTTTATCGATAGCATTGCGCATGTCAGTTCCTGTGACAGGCAATCCTGATCCGGGGCGACTTTCATCTAACCGTCCGCGATAGGCGAGTTCCATGTCGCCGTCGAAAAGGAAAAAATCTGGTGTACAAGCTGCATCATAGGCACGTGCAGCCGCTTGACTTTCATCGTAGAGGTAGGGAAAGTTGAAGCCGTTGGTTTTGGCGAAAGCTGTCATCAACTCCGGACCGTCTTGTGGATATCGCGATACATCATTGCTGGAAATCGCATAGAACTTGACTCCTTTATCGGCATAATCGTTGGCCAAAGCTGCGAGTTGTTCTTGGATGTGAATCACATAAGGGCAGTGGTTACAAATGAACATGACCAAGGCCGCGTGTGCGCCTTGTGCATCATTGTGCAGGTTGATGTCTTTTCCGCTTACGGTATCTGGAAGTGTGAAGTCAGGAGCCTCGGTGCCGAGGTCCATCATGGTAGACAGCATTAGTGCCATGGGTAGTCGTTTTTAGAAATAACAGATGGGGGGAGCGTTGGTTTGCTCGCTCGCTTGGCTAACGATATCGGGAATAATTAAATAATCAGCGTGACTTACAAACGTAGACCGCTTGCACACATGTTACCGCTCTTGGTCGACTATCGCAAACGTACCAATCAAATTCTCTAAGTTCGGAGTCGTTGCACCTCCTGATTTCTCGACAGTAATTGCGTAGCTACCTGTACTGTCCTGGTAGGTGACGGGAACAATGATGTTCGAGTCACTAAATACGGTAAGCGGAACAGGGTCGAGGCTATCCTTAAGCGACCAGAGCTGGTAGTCATGATCGACGGGGAGTGGCTTCAGCTTACCAAGGGCTAAGTAGTTGAGCTTCTTTTGTGCGTTACAATAAATGTAACAGCTTGAGCCTAAATGCTTTTCAGAAGGCTTCATTTTGATGATCTGACTACCCTTGAGTTTGAGATCTCTAAGTGTGGTAGTTTTAGCATTCTTATCGAGACACGCTTGAAGTTTAGCTTTTACTACGGCAAGTTCAGCATTTGTAGACTCGAGTTCATCGGCGACGCTATCTGCTTGAAACCACAAATAGCCAGACAGTCCAGCCAGGGCCAGCGCTAGTATACCGAAGAGGGCACTCAGACTAGAAACTCCATCCACTGGCGGAGATACTGGCGGAACTGGCCCTGAACTGATCTTCTCCAAGGTGTTTTCTAGGACTTGGGGGTTGGGTGTAACGGATGCAGCAATAGCAAAATGTTTGAGTGATTGCTCTATTTGCGCAAGTTCCGCCTTCAGCTCAGGGTAGGTGCGGATGGCCTCCTCAACTTGTAGTCTCTCACTGGGCGCTAGCTCACCGAGCACATAGAGCTCAAGAAGCCCTGAGTCGCGTATGTCGGTTAGAGAAAGGCCCATAGAAGTAATACGATGATACTAGTAAACAGAGATCCAAGGAAGATGGATTTATCTGACTTTGTTTTTTCTCTTAAAAAGAGTAGGGCCGTACGCAGTCTTGTCTTTACTGTCCCCAATGGGAGATTTAGCGCTTCAGCAGCTGCACTGGTGGAATATCCTTCGAGATAAATTTTGGTGAGGACCTCAAGATATTTGGGATCCATACCTTTGGTTAAAGCTTCGATATCAATGTGAGCACTCTTGATCTCGTTCCCTACGTCATGGTGTACGAGGGCATCGAAAGATTCGGATTTGTAAACTACCTGATAACCTTTTAGTCGAACCCTGTCGATGGCGGTATTGCGCGCAATCCCCATGATCCAAGTAAACAGTCCGCTTTGCTTTACGTCGTAAAGCTCAATTTTATTCCAAATCTTGAGTAGGGTGTCTTGGAGCACCTCTTCAGCAACACGCTCATCTTTCACTATCCGAAGAATTACTCCGTTCAATGCAGGTCCATAATGCTCAAATATTGACCGAATGCCTAACTCATCTCTGCGTAGCAGCGATTGAATTATTTCATCAGGACTAGCATTAGTTGCACTCATCGAAATGCAATATTACTGATTCTCGCCTTAAACATCACTTTGAATTTAATTGTTCGATTTCGGAATCCAAAAAGAAGTTTGCAACCGTACCTATACCCTGACAGCATGATTATCTCCCTACCGCATGAAGTTTTTTGTAGCAACGGTATTATTTTTTCTTGTGCTGCTGGTTGCTTGTCGTGTGTCAGAATCTGAGCGTGAGAAGATGACTTTCATGCCTCCTGTCTTGTTAGAACGAGTCGAGGCCATCCATTATGGAAATGAGTGGGAGAACGTACAAAGCACTTACGACGCGCACAGCAGAAACTTTCAGCAAAATCCCAAAGCAGTAAACGAAGGCTTAGCACTTGTAGAAGTGTTGACTCAAGAAGCACAGGTAACTGGAGCGCATCACCATTATTACCCCGAAGCGCTTCGAGTAATCGATAAGGTCTTGACCACAGATTCGTTGTCAAATGAATCAAAGTCCAAGGCGCTTGCTATGAAGGCGGGCGTTACGCTCATGCGGCGTGATTTTACCAATGCGCTCACAATAGCAAAGCAAGCTGAGGAGTTCAGCCCTAAGAATCCGCACGTACAGCAAGTACTCGTTGATTGCTATTTAGGCCTAGGCCATTACGAGAGTGCCAGAAGCACTACAAATGAGATGATCTCAGCGCAACCTAACCTGGCGGCATATAAACGTCTCTCAGCCTTACGCGAGATTCATGGCGATATTGAAGGGTCGCTTGAGGCGATGAAAGAGGCTATAGAAGCTGGACAACCTAGACATGAGGAGACCGCTCGGGCTAGTATTGAATTAGCAGCTTTGCAACATCGTATAGGCCGTAAAAAAGATGCAGTTAAAACCATTGAACAGGTGCTCTCAGAACGTCCGCACCACCCTTTTGCGAAGGCCACATTGGCTGAATTTAAGTTCGTAGATGGAGATTCTGCTTCCGCCAAAACCCTTATCGACGAGGCGGTGAGTACTGTTCCTGATTTGAATTTCTATTTCCTACTCGCCGACTATCACAAGTCAGCGAAAAACGAAGCCGCCTTTACTCAGGTTACAGAAGAAATAAAACATACATTAGATAAATGTGTCGAGTCTGGTCACAACATGGATCTTGAATATGCGAATCTTTATTTCAATCTTCTAGATGACCCAGAAACTGCTCTCATCCACATGAGAAAAGCCTGCAAAACTCGTCCAGAGAATATTGATGTCAATCGAGAAATTGCACTTATTTATCAAGCCCTCAAAAAGCCAATTCACGTTGACTATCACCTTAAGCGTGCTACACGTACTAACTCACAACATCCAGATCTAAAGCAGCTGTCAGCTAGCTTAAAATAAGTCTCTCCCGAATAGGTCCATCCCACCGATTTTCTGCTCTAACCCTTCACGGATCCGGCCATACGTAAACCCCATGGTTTTTAGAAACCAAGCCAAGCGTTTGTCTTAGGCTCTTGTAAAAGTTTAGTACTGAGACTGATACATTTGGTGAGGCTCCTCGTAAGCGCGATTTTCGTACCGAGGAGCCCATTTTTTTTTGCGCATACTTGACGCTTACTGGGGCGATAAGTTGATCATTTTCGAACTTAAAAAGAGCTATTACCTTCAGGCCATGAACCCTATACTCAGAAATATTGCTGCTATCGTCCTCGGTTGGCTAGGAGGTAGTTCGGTAAACTTGGGACTTATAGAGCTTGGAAATAAGCTGATGCCCGTTCCTGGTCTTGATTACGCGGATCAAGAAAATTTTATGGATGCTTTTGCAGCGCTCATTCCTAGCTTGGAACCCAAATTTTTTCTCTTTCCCTTTCTAGCTCATGCGCTTGGCACCTTGGTTGGAGCCTTCATCGCAGCTAAGATTGCAGCAAGTGCTCAGATGAAATTTGCCTTGGGGATTGGAGCGCTCTTTTTTATTGGTGGAGTTGCTATCAATTACATGCTGCCTGGTCAAATGTGGTTTAGCATCGTAGATATCCTCTTTGCGTACTTCCCTATGGCTTGGCTGGGAGGTAAGCTTGCGGAACGTAAAGTTGAAGACCCGACTGATTTACCATTAGACCACCGTTTATCGTAAAGTGTTAAGAGGAAGACGCGCTGAAGCACGTGGAACCGAATCATTAATCGCAACCAAGGTCCGCCTTAGACTTATCGTCATTGTTAGGCAAGCAATTACCCGACGGAACTGCCTCAGGAACGTACCTGCTCATTCTTCCATCGAATAGACCATTTCTCAAGAAGTTAACCAGGTCTTTCTTTTCCGCTTCAGAAAGGTTGAGCGGGTTAAGTGCAACTTCGCTATCATCGACGTTTGGATGCTCTGAGCGCGCTGTGATTTTGTAGTCGAGTACATCCTCAATGCTTGTCTTACTGCTTCCGTGGAAGAAGGTTTTGTACTGCGCAAGGTTATACAGTTGCGGCACCTTGAAGCGATACTCATCAGACTCCCTTCCAGTGAAGAATGCTCTACCTAGGTTCCTTGGATCGTCTGCAGATGTTTTTAGTCCTCCAACTTCATACAAATCTCTTGTTCCTAGCGTGACAAAATTCATCGAACTAAAAGACGGTCCGCTGTGGCAACTGATACAATTAGCCTTGCCGAAGAAAATTGAAGCTCCTCGTTTCTCGCTCTCGAAAAGTGCGTCCTCATCTCCCTTTAGGTAGCGTTGAAATGGAGCCTCATTGGTCAGAATTGTACGGAGGTAGGCTGAAATAGCGAAGCTCGCCGTAGTCTTCGTATAGCGATCTGCTTGAGGCACATTAGGGAAGGCTGCATCAAATCGCTCGGCGTAGCCGTACTCGGTGAGCACCTTTTCGTTAATGTCCATACGGTGTGTCTCCAAGCCTTCAATATTTTGAGCTTCGAGGCCGAAAAGCCCTGTTTGATTGATGTGTGCATCTCCAACCCAGAATTCTTCCGTTCCGACATTTCGATCGTTCGCGCCAAACGCTCCACTCCATGTGGTATTCGTCATGTAGGTAACGTTCATTACGGTAAGCGGACGGTTGCCTTGCGCATCAAGATCTTCTTCAGCGTACTGAGATAATGTGATACGTTCACTACCAAAATCACCAAATCCCACTGCACCGTCGGCGATGCCCTGAATACGTCCTGGTAGAAAACCGCTTTCTGGAACATGACACGTTGCGCAGGAATACGTCTCTTTGCCTTCTGGATTAAGTGCGTCTTGACCTATACCCGTCTCGAAGAACAACAGCTTACCTAATTGGACTTTCTCCTCAGTAATCGGGTTGGTTGGATCTTGATTGGGTAGCGCTGCGTAGTCGCCAGATGCTGGCATGATGAAAAAGTCAGCGCTACCTGTACTAGATTTTTCCGCGATGAGCCCCATCAGGTTGTCATCAGAGATGCCGAAATCATCTGAATCGCAGGACGCGATGAGCAGACAACAAGTTAAAATAGAGAGGTAAGGCTTAAATGGCATTTCAAAAAGTGTGTTCTTGGGATAAGAAAGGGTGGTATGCTATCTATAAGACGTCATAAGAGGCCACTTTCCTTCTATAACAACTACCAATACTAGTATCTATTTAAGCTGCCTACAATACCTGAAACTGAGCATATTGCGAAGAATGGGGGTTTGAGATTTACTGTTGAAGGCTAAAAACCTCGGCCCCTAGCGCTTTACATTGCATATTCACTTAGGCATAGCCTCCTAGTTTCCCATTTTAGCAGTTATGGACTTACGTCAAAACAAGCAAAACGCCATCGCCTTTTATCGCATGGCATACCTAGGAAACCCGAAAGGAGCAATCGAGCAATATGTGGGTGATGAGTACATCCAGCATAACCCAGATGTCCAAGACGGGATGCAGGGTTTTGTCGACTACTTCGAGCGAATGCAAGAGCAGTACCCCGACAAGTCTATCGAGTTCGTACGCTGCATAGCCGAAGGAGACTTAGTTGCGCTTCATACGCACCAGACTTGGCCCGGCAACGACCAGTACGTTACGATGGATTTTTTCCGTTTTGATGAAAACGGGAAAATTTGTGAGCACTGGGATGCGATTCAACAGGTACCGAAGGAAACAAAGAATAATAACGGAATGTGGTAGAAGTTAACGCTACTGATCGGGAGAGTAGCTGGACTCAGCTCATCGGGAAATCCTTTCTACCTATTCTCCAACCACTTAAAAACTCCCATTACTTCTTCCTGGGTAGAAACCGTCTTATCACGCGCATACCAGCCGTGTAAATCCATGTGGTGCTCGGCGTAGGTCTTTTTAGGCTCTGGGGAGCGCTTGTACTGTCGAGAGATTGCTTGGGCAACGACTGGCCGCGGACCCCAATCCCCTATGACTTCTTGCGTAGCGGGATTTATGAAGAGTGCTTTGGGAATGGAACGACCGTTGTCGGTGAGGTATTGGTCCATCAATTCAATATGCTCGTCACGCAGCACCACTTTCAATTCCACGTTTGGCGAAGACTCAGCAATCCAGTTGAAGACTGGAAGGGTCTGCGCAGCATCTCCACACCAACCTTCGCTGAGGATAAGCAAAAGGTAATTTCCCTTTAATTCAGCAAGCAACTCTTTGAAAGGCTCTACCAGGCGGTTCTTCTTATCGAGCCGATTCATGCGCTTCTGGTTGAGCTGCGCTATTTCGAGGTAGAACTCACTCTGGTTGGGGCCGGTGGTGAGTCCTTGGTCGAGAAGGTCTTGCAGGTGCTGACGGTACGAATGATACGTCTTCGCTGACTTAAGTGCAGATGCGAGAGGTGTGCTCATAAGGTGAACATACAAAGATTGAGGTGATCTGTTTTGTGGTTCGGCCACATGGCGGCCGAACCACAAAAACTACCAGCTCGGCATGCGCCAGCCTTTCGTCTTTGCTTTCAAATCCTCATAATGCGCCTCCATTGTATCGAGTGCCTTCCCGTAGGCGGCGATCTCTGATTGAATCAACTTGAGGTTGGTGATAGATGTCCCTGTCGGACCGTAGCTCGGACTAGACCCACTTCCGGTTTCGCCAAGACGAGAACCGATCGTCGGATTGACCTTCTCTCCGATTTGTCGGCGACTTTGCTCCCCGTTGAGACCATCCTTCAACTCTTCTATCTCCTTTTCCAAAGCCGTGACCATTGCGAGTGCTGCACTAACATCCGCATGCTCAGAACGCGTGATTGCCTTTCTTGCTTTGGTAACTTCATTTTGAAGTTCATTGAAGCGTTCGTTGTTGTTAATGTAGTCGATTCGGGCTTGCTCGTAGGTTTTGGCGTAAGCTATACGCTCGGAATCTGACTTTCCTTTTAAGGTGTTTTGGCGCAAGCGCTTGACCTCAAAACTCATCGGACCAGCAAGCTGCTTTATCTCACCGTTTTCAACCTTGCTCATCGAAACGGTGTAGGTGCCCGGCTCTGCCCAACGCCCGCTCGGACCTTTACCATCGTCCTTGCGCTTTAGGCTATTGTCGGTGAGTGGTAGGAAAGATCCGTGACGTAAATTCCAAGCGATGCGGTGAACGCCTTTCTTCACTGGTGCGCTCATGCGGCGAACCACCTCTCCATCTGATGACTTGATCGTGAACCAAAGCTTATCGGCAACTTGAAGGCGCTCCTTTTCTAAGGCATCATAACCAGGAAAGGGAATCGAACGCCCTTCTTTGTTGAGCTTCTTTTCTTTCTCCTTTCGCTCTGCTTCAAGCGACTTGTAGCCGTCTTTCACATAATAGGTGAACACCGCACCAAACTCAGGATTGGGTGCCGCGTAGTGGCCTGACCCGATCGAACCTTTACCCCAATTGGTAAGTACACTGCGCGGAACATAGAGATCTACTTCACGCATAGGGAGCAAGGCAGCCTCCTGCTCAACGAGGGTTTTGTCGAGCTTGCGAAGAGGAGAATAATCATCCAAGACAAAGATTGAACGACCAAAACTCGCTGCCACGAGATCATGCTCGCGACGTTGGATTTTCAAATCTCGAATTGAAATTGGAGGTAAGCCACCTTTGAGTTGCAACCACTCCCCTCCTCCATCGACGCTGAAATAAACGCCGAATTCTGTGCCGAGGAAAAGTAGATTTTTGTTGACGTGATCCTGTACGATTCGCCACACGAGTGTCGTCTCTGGAAGTCCTTTTGTAATCGAACGCCAAGACTTACCACCATCGGTCGTCTTATACAAGAACGGACGGTAATCGCCCTCCTTGTGGTTGTCCATGGCGAGGTAAGCGGTATTGGCATCGTGGAGATCGCCGTAGATGTCATTCACAAACGCGCGAGGCGGAACACCTGAAATCGAACCAACCTCTTTCCTTGACCAGTTTGCACCACCATCGGCTGTTGTCCAAACAAGTCCATCGTCGGTACCCACATACAGGCGATTCTCATCTACAGCACTCTCACCAATAGAGGTGATGGTATTAAAATTCGACATCGCGTACAAGTCCCAAGGGTTGTCATAGCTCTGCTCACGACCCATAATCGGAAGCTCGATGCGGTTCTCATCTCTGGTCAAATCTTTCGAAAGTGCCGTCCAGTTGTCTCCGCGATCGTTAGACCTCCAGATGCGTTGAGAGGCGAAATACAAGCGCTTCGGATCGTGTTGACTTACAAAGATCGGAGCATCCCAATTGTAGCGTTCGTATGGTTCGCCAGCTGCAGGTTGCGGACGGATGTTGACCCGCTCGCCCGTCACCTTATCGATGCGATTGAGGTAGCCTTGTTGGCTCTGTGCATAGAAGATGTTGGGGTTGCCAGGCTCGGTGGCTGGTTGGTGGCCGTCGCCTCCATTGACGATTTCCCAATCTCCGTTCTGAATACCCGTATTGTTATCGGTGCGCGACGGACCGCCCTGTGTAGAGTTGTCTTGCGTACCGCCGTAAATGTTGTAGAACGGCTCGGTATCGTCTACGGCAATTTTGTAAAACTGCGAAATCGCCATGTTGCTAAAGTGGCGATAGGTCTTTCCGAGGTCGTAGCTCTCGTAAAGCCCGCCATCGGTAGCGACCATGAGGTAATCTGGATCGTCAGCTTTAAAGGCCATGCCGTGATTGTCGACGTGCTTTCCCGGAGCCTCAGCACTTTCCCAAGTTTTACCACCATCGTTTGAAACCTTGAGGTAGTTATTTGAGAAGTAAATGCGATCGAAGGCATGTGGCGACGGGTAGAGCTCTTGGTAATAGTGTGGTCCAGTCCCGCCTGCAATTATGTCACTCATTTTCTTCCATGAACCTCCTTGATTTTCGGTCCGCCACACGCCACCTTTCTTGAGTTCAAGTTCGATCGCCGCGTAGACCACATCAGGATTTTGCGGGGACATGGCGAGGCCAATTTTACCGAGCGTTCCTTTTGGAAGACCTGTTTTCAGTTTGGTCCACGTCAGGCCACCGTCCTCACTTTTGTGAATGGCAGAACCTGGTCCGCCGCCCATGAAGGCAGCTACGGTACGATGCCGATCCCAAGTTGCGGCATAGAGGCGATCGGGGTTGCGTGGGTCGAGGAGAAGATCGGTTGCGCCGGTCCACTGGTCGTTGCCAAGGGTCTGGTTCCAGGTCTTACCGCCATCGGTGGTTTTGAAGACGCCGCGCTGACCTCCTTTGCTCCAAAGGGGACCTTGGGCAGCTACCCAAACCACATTGCTATTGCTTGGATGAACAATGATTTTAGAGATGTGCTCTGACTTTTTCAGCCCGAGGTTTTTCCAAGTCTTGCCACTGTCTTCAGAGAGGTAAACGCCATCGCCCCAAGCGAAGTGGCGACCTCCTGCATTTTCTCCTGTACCCACCCAGATGCGCTTGGTGTTGTTCGGGTCGATAGTGATACAACCAGTCGAGTAGACTTTTTGCTTGTCGAAGATCGGATCGAAAGTGACGCCCGCATTTTCTGTTTTCCAGACGCCCCCGCTTCCTACTGCGACGTACCACTCAGAATCGTCTTCTGGGTTGATAGCCACATCGGCAATACGGCCCGTGTAAAAGGCCGGACCTACGGCTCGAAATTTCAGACCACTAAAGGTGGCCGCGCTCCATGGTTTGGATTTTTTATCGTCGTCTTCATCCCCTTCCGTCCCGTGCGAAGTACGAGGATCCTTACCTGACGGCGGGGCTTGCGCCAAAACAGGTGTACTGGCAATGAAAAGACACAGCGTGCCGAACAAAAGTGATAAACGTGAGATCTGCATAGTGGCCTCAATATAAACCAAGTTGGTTTCTTTAGGCACTCTATACAAGATGTTCTGGTGTTTAACGACAGTGAGTCACTTAGATGGCAGAAACAGCTTGTGGTTTTAGTTCTGAGAAATGGTTGATACTGTCAATACACTTGGACAATCATCGTCCTCGCAATCTGCTAAACCATCACCATCATCGTCAACTCCGTTGGTACAATTTTCAGGACATGAAATTATCTCGACGTCTGCGGTAGCTGATGCAGCTACAGAGATTGATTCACTGATATTTGGACACCCCGAGTTGTCTGAAGTTGTATAGGCATAAAGTTCATACACGCCCATATCTGAAGTGTTATGAACTGTCATTGAACTACCTGATGCAACGGATACCCCATTTCTATACCATTCGAAATAATTCCATGACCCTGCAATAGTATTCGCATCTGCACTAAGCGTAACAATCTCTGAATAGCAAGCAGAAAATTTATCAGGATTTATATTGACTGTATTACCACAGAGCCCAAGATAAATACCATCAATGGCCATGTCATTCCCCTCAGTTCCTGAGACATTGTTAGTAATCCGCAACTCTGCAGTTGTGGCTGTACCCGAATTCCAAAGTCCGCTTACCTGGATCCAAACGCCGGCATCAGCAGTAGTCTGTTGTGGAATCGTAAAGGATGCACCTGGCAACAAAACACCATTGATATAAAAGGAAAAATTTGGATCGGGTTCAACTTCACCGTAATCAAGCGTAAAAATATTCTTAGCCCATGCAGAAAATACATAATCCTGACTAGGGCAAACATTTACAGTCTGTCTCCAAAGATCGTCATTCGATCCCGTTGCTCCACTTGGGTCGGCTGCAAGAAAACTTCCGTTAATAGGGTCGTTCCGCTCAACACCAGCCCATAATCCATAGACATTTTGCATTGTATTATCAGGAACGACACTATAATATCCATACTGACCTCCTGATCCCCAAGTAGAGTAAGGAGCAAAAGTGTAATCACTTGCAAAGCCCGTATTACCGTCATCAAATTCTCCGTTGACGACCAAATTCTTTCCGAGGATACTACATGCACTACCGATACAGTCCTCACTCGCATTGATAAATGCATGTTGAACACGAGGACACGCGCTCGGAGAATTCCTCAATGCAATCTCGTAAATTCCAGTGCCAACGGATGTGGCAAAAGTGTAAGGCTGTGAAGTAATCGTCCCAGACGCTATGAGTGTGGTGACTCCATTCAAAAACGAAGAGAACTCATATTCTAGGTTGAGAATAGCACCGTTAATTTGAACCACGCCATCGTCATTACCACATGTTGTATTGGTAGTTACTATTGTAAATAAATCAGGAATCGGACAGTCTGTGGCATCATCACAATCTACATCTCCATCGCCGTCGTTGTCAATTCCATCGTTGCATGATGTTTCAGTTGCGATTACTACAAGGTCAAAGCAAGTGGGAGGAGCTGTACAAGCAGGCCCCGTGGGTTGAACGCAAATTTCGCCACTAGCAAGATGTGACTCTCCAGAAAAGTCAAACGTAGCGCTTCTCGAATTTTGACCTGATACAATTGAACCTATATTCATAGTCCACTGATACCCCGAAGCACCAGATACCTCCGCGATCGAAAATCTACTAGTTGAATGAGCAGGCAGTTCATAAGTGCAACCTAAGACTTGGGCAATTCCAGGATATACTATCGCTCCTGTTGCATCTCTTACCGCTATATTGTAAGAACCCCAAGCCTGATTGCTGACGCTTAAATTGCCAGTACCAGAAGGTGTTTGGTTGTTTACAAGCCAAGAAGTACCATTATCAAGGGATATATCGTAAGGGGACACTCCAGGATCGGTCATGTCTATAACAATATTGATCACTCCGTTTGTTGCCTCACAACTTGATGCAGGTGTGGTAGATATGTCGGAGATGCCAAAGTCGCCCGAGGCGTAGCTTTTCGCACTTACGCTTAAACACAGCATAAAAGTAAAGCCCAAAAACATCCATTTAAGCAACTTTGATATTTTGAGGTATTTCACGATTATGGATGTGTTTTTAAGTACATCGCTTAGGCTTAAAAAGCTTGCCAACTTTTGATTGGTACTTACGAACTACAACTCAGCATTGAGCAGCCTATTTTCACTCGTGCCCATTCGGGACGCTTGACAAACCACTTTAACATGTGTGGCTGGTCTTCATACGGTTTTAGCGAAAGCTCAAAAAGCTCTTCAACCAAGCTATAATCTCCCTTATCGGCCGCTTCAATCGCAAGCTGTGCCATGTAGTTGCGCAAGACGTATTTTGGGTTGACGGTGTTCATAGCTGTCATTCGATCAGCATCTGGCCGCATCTCCTTGCGTAGGCGCATCAAATAATCCGTAAACCAAGCCTTCCACTGCTTAAGGACTTCTCCTTGCAGCTCTTCGGGTGCATAGAAAGCTTGTTGTATCACCTTCAGGGCCTCGTCCTCGTTTTGATCCTTTTCTAGCTCAGCAAGCCTGCGGAAAAAGATCGTCATGTCTGTTTCAGTGAGCTGCAGTACGGTTTTTAAATCAGCAACCAGCTCAATGTCACGGGGCTCTACACCCGTCAACCCGAGTTTAGAGAGATGCATAGCGTGATCTTGAACCGCATACTGCTCTCTGAACCACTCAAGGGCCTCAATGAAAGGTTCTTGTTCACCGACTAAGACGTAGAGCGCATTGGCGAGCTTATGGAGGTTCCAGAAGACCATATCAGGCTGACTCCCATACCGATAGCGGCGATGTTGACGATCTGTGGTGTTCGGCGTCCAGTTTGGATCGTAACCTTCCAACCAGCCATAGGGACCGTAATCGATCGTATCTCCTTGAATGGACATGTTATCGGTATTCATGACTCCATGCACAAAGCCTACTCTCTGCCAATGAATCACCATAGTAAGTGAACGCTCACAAACAGCTTTGAAGAAAGCTCCGTAGCCTTTCTTGGTTCCGGCCTTTATTTCAGGGTAATGATGCCGAATGGTGTAGTCCGTGAGCGTTCGTAGCGTTGCTTCATCTTTGTTGGCGGCGTGAATTTCAAAGCTTCCAAAACGGAGAAAGCTTTTCGCGACGCGACAGATGACTGCACCTTTCTCATAGGCTGGGTTTCCGTCGTACATCACGTCACGAAGCACCTCGTCGCCTGTCAACATGAGACTTAAGGAACGACTGGTAGGTACACCGAGGTGATACATGGCTTCACTACAAAGGTGCTCTCGGATGGAAGAGCGCAATACCGCCAAGCCATCAGCAGAGCGTGAGTAGGGCGTCTCGCCAGAACCCTTGAGTTGCAAAGCCCAGCGTTGTCCCGAGTGAGTGACTTCAGCCAAATTGATGGCCCTACCATCACCGAGCTGTCCAGCCCAATGACCAAACTGATGTCCGCCATAGCACATGGCATA
>CALDUE010000204.1 GCA_937923485.1 uncultured Saprospiraceae bacterium | reverse complement strand
CACTGCTGCACCACTTCGACACTAGACTAGATTTCCGCTGCGGCATACACACAATTGCAAATGCGTCAATGCTTCAGTTTGACTTCCGAGTCTTTCGGGGTCGAGTTGAATGGCTTATCGTGGTGGACGCCATGCGGTTAGCGCGTGGGGTGCGTTGAGAAGACCAACTGTTTAGATAGATCAAAAAAGCGGTTGCAAATGCAACTAAATACAGTTACTTTTACGTTGTGTCTAGAAAGCAAAAGCTGATAGCGAGGTTTAACAAATTGCCTTCAGACTTCCACTATGATGAATTGGTTAGGCTCCTTGGCTACTTTGATTTTAAGGAAGTAGGAAAAGGTAAGACCTCAGGATCTCGCGTAAAGTTTGAAAATGAGGCAGGTGTATGTATTTACATGCATAAGCCCCATCCGACGGGCCTTCTGAAACGCTATCAACTAAAACAAGTCAAAGAAAAACTGGACCTATGAAGCATCTGGAATACAAGGGTTTTACTGGAACGATTGAGTACAGTAAGGAAGATGCTTTGCTTTTTGGCAAAGTACTAGGGATAAAGAGCTTGTTGTCGTATGAAGGCACGACTGGTGCAGAGCTGGAAGCTGATTTTAGGGCGATTATTGAGGAGTATCTAGCCGATTGTAAGGCCTCGGGCATAAAGCCAGAGAAGCCGTTCAAGGGGAGCTTCAACGTTCGTATTCCATCGGATTTACACAGGGACGCGGCATTAAAAGCCATGGAGTTGAATACCTCGTTAAATGGTTTTGTATCTGAGTCAATACGAGTGCGATTATCGCAGAGGAGATAATGAAACTAGGCTATTTCAGGTAAAAGTTTGTTGCCCTCCATTCCTTGCATTACCTTTCTAGCAGGCTAGCGCACACAGCGTTGGGTCACGTATTAGGAGTAGATATGCAGTGGAGCCCCGAGGATAGTTTAGTCGTTTTTTCGAAGATCGAACGGCTTGCTATAGGGGTTTTATTGGTGCTCATTTTACTAGGCAGTACTTCTGGATATTGGCTGCCACAGTTCTGGCCCAAGGAGGTCAAAAGCATGGATGACCGCATAGCCTTCCAAGCCGAGATAGGCGAATGGGAAGTAAGGAATCAGCGCTTAATAGATAGTCTTGCAGGCGTAAAGGCAGCGCGCGATCAACGCTATGCCGACAACCGTGAAAAGTGGAATAGACCTCGAAGAAATACGTCTCCAAGTAAACGGACGTGGCCAACTCGTAAAGCAGAAACCGTCTCGATTGACTATTCGATTCCGATGCCAGCACTCGAGTCGGTGGATGCGAATTCCGTGGATACGAATGTCCTTTTTCGCATGGGCGTGCCGCCCAAGATTGCACGACGCTGGGTTAAGTTTAGAGAGCGTGGAGGCAACTTCGTTCGTAAGGAGGACATCGGCAAACTCTATGGCATGCCCGACTCGACCTTGAATAGAATTTTACCATATCTCAAGACGCCAGACTTAAAAGAGAAGCGAGCGTTTCCAAAGAAAAAGCCCGTAATCGTAGACGTGAATTCTTCAAGTAGTGAAGAGTTGCAAGAGGTGCGAGGCATTGGCGCTTATTCAGCAGAGCGCATTATTGAGTACAGGAAAAAATTGGGAGGTTTCATCTCGCTTGCCCAAGTGGCAGAAACACCAGGCTTGCGCGATAGCACATTCTTAAAAGTCAAGGATCAACTCACTATAGTTCAACAAGAACCGCGTCTGATTCGCATCAATCAATTCAGCAAAGATCAACTTGCGAAGCATCCATATATTTCATGGAAGCAAGCTGAGATCATCATCTTGAATCGTCGAAATCACGGAAATTATCGTTCGCGTGAAGACTTGCTCGCCACGATCGTTTTAGATACAGCGACCGTCGATCGACTCATGCCCTATCTAGATTTTGTAGACTAGCCAAGAGAACTAACTTGTCTGCATGAAAATCAATAAACTCGGTTCGAATGCACTTCCTGTTTCTGAAGTTGGTCTCGGCTGCTGGCAGCTAGGTGCTGAGTGGGGTGTGGACTTTGACAAGGGTGGTGCCGAAGCAATTTTACAAGCTGCCATCGATGGTGGCGTGCGCTTTTTTGATACTGCTGATGTTTATGGCAATGGGAAATCAGAGCGTTTTATCGGTGATTTTTTAGCTTCTGCTCCCAAAGCAAGTACGGGATTGCTCTCTCCGCACGGGGACAAAAACCCCGTCACGGTAGCAACCAAATATGGACGTAACGGTGGCATCTATCCAGACGGGTATAGCTGGGACGGCATTCGCTGGGCTATTGA
The DNA here is from genome assembly GCA_937923485.1 of uncultured Saprospiraceae bacterium. Classification (GTDB taxonomy): domain Bacteria; phylum Bacteroidota; class Bacteroidia; order Chitinophagales; family Saprospiraceae; genus CALDTK01. Next base: position 9,754 of record CALDUE010000204.1, on the reverse strand, counting down.
TGCATCTCGTGAACGCTTACAGACGGACATGCTCGATTTACTCCAGCTGCACTGTGTTCCTTTCGCAATATTGAAAGGTGGCAAGGTGTGGGATTGGCTGCAACGGCTCCAATCGGATGGCTGGATTAAGGGTTTTGGCGCAAGCGTAGAAACGGTAGAAGAAGGTCTATTTTGCCTTGAACATGAAGGGATGCAATCGCTACAGGTCATCATGAATGTGATGAGGCAAAAGCCACTAGAGGAGTTACTTCCCAAAGCCGCGGATAAAGGGGTTGGCATTATTGTTCGCCTGCCGCTCAATAGTGGTTTGTTGAGTGGTAAGATGCAAGTTGATACAGCTTTCGCCAAAACAGATCACCGCAACTTCAATCGTGACGGAGCTGCATTTAATGTAGGAGAAACCTTTGGAGGCTTACCGTTTGAAAAGGGCGTAGCCTTAGCGCAACAGCTAAAAGAGCGATATACTTCCTCAGAATTGTCATTGCCGCAACTTGCCTTGCGCTGGTTGTTGGATCAACCTGCAGTAACGACTATTATTCCTGGAGCGAGTAGACCAAGTCAAGCTGCGACAAACGCAGCGGTGGCGAAGCTTGCACCCTTATCTGAAGAAACACATGCGGAGCTTTCGCGCTTCTATCAATCAGAGGTTGCCGCTCACATTCGTGGTCCGTACTAGATTCTGAAGATTTCCATGCAATTTGTGAAGTATTATGAGCACCAAGAACACATCTCGCAAGCAAACTTGCTTACCGCCTGGATCGGTTGTCTTCACGGGTAACAAGAAGGTAGATAAGATAGCGATTCATTATATCCGATATAATGAAACGAGTATCACGGATAAGGTGCTTGATAATCATAAAACTGCAGTTTTTACTCCGACGCACGATACCTGCATTGATTGGTATGACATGCGGGGTATCCATGACAAGGATTGGATAGAGGCATTGGGTAATACCTTTCATATTCACCCCCTAGTACTGGAAGGAATTGCGGATGTGCATCAACGGCCAAAGTTTCAGGAATTTCTGAAAGGAAATACGGTGATGCTTAAAGCAATTTCCTTTAATAAGGAGACAAAAGAAATAAGTACAGAACATATCACGCTATATTTCAGACCTGGATTTGTTGCTACTTTTCAAGAAACAGATACAGATTTATTTAAGTCTGTACGTAAGCGCGTTGAAGGTGCCAGTGGACGAATTCGCAAGAGAGGGGCTGACTACCTAGCCTACGCACTGATCGATGAAATCGTCGACAACTATTTTGTCGTCTTAGATGAAATAGAAGACGTCATCGAAGATCTCGAGGATCGCCTCATGGGAAGCGAGGACATCCGCAAGAAGGGTGAGATCCATGATTTGAAAAAGCAATTACTTCTGCTGCGTAAATCGATTGCACCCCTTCGGGAGGCCATTGGAAGATTTTCAAAAAGTGAAAGCGCTTTTATTGACGAGAATACACGGGTTTTTCTGCGAGATTTATATGACCACACGATTCAGGTAATGGATTCGGTAGAGAACTATCGCGACATGTTGTCTGGACTACAAGACTTGTTTTTGAGCGAGGTTAGCTTTAAGATGAATCAAGTGATTCAGGTGCTGACTATAATCTCGGCCATTTTTATTCCGCTCACTTTTTTAGCAGGAATCTACGGGATGAATTTCGAGAACATTCCAGAATTGCATTATCGAAGTGGGTATTTTGTACTGCTTGGCGTAATGGCGGTAATTGCGATTGGCCTATTGTTTTTCTTTAGAAAGAAGAAGTGGTTGTAGCGTAAAAGCGTACACCTGTAAGAGTGCAATGTTTTGGAACGGACTCTTTATTCTGTTAGCACTGAAAGTAATAAAATGAGTCGTTTGCTTTCCTATTTCACGGCAATGTGTTTTTGTCTTGGATTATGCCTTAGTAGTGTAAATGCGCAATTCACGATATAAGAGAAAGTGGATTAGCTTTGTATAGCGCTTATTAGCATGCTATCAATTTTGATAGTGAGATATTTCAAATTGAAAAATGAGATACATATTTTTAATTTTTATGGTGTGTGGGGTTTTGGCGAAAGCTGGACATGCGCAAACAGCTGAAGATTCGATAAAAGTGCGTGAGCTGCGCGTACTTGCGGAAGAGAAAGCGGATGCTGGAGATTATAGATACGCAGCAAACATTCTAGACAGGGCGCTTGAGATAGACAGCCTAGATTTTATGTTGTGGTTAAGGCGAGCAGACATCGAGGAGAAAATTGATGGAAGTCAAGATGCTATCTACTTTATTTCTCGTGCAGGCTTACTAGATTCAATGCGTGCAGAGCCTTACAATAGAGCAAGTATCTATTATTCTGCTCGTGGGAATATTGAAGCTGGTGTTGCACTTATAAATAAGGCACTTTCGTTGACCACTATTGATTCCGTTCGTGTGGGCTATCTCGTGAATAGAGGTGCTGTGTACATTCAAGGTAATGATCTTGATAATGCGATAAAAGATTTTCAAGCAGCTTTAAAACTCGATCCTACAGACTATGCCGCTCGGAATAATTTGGCTGCTACCTTAGGAAGAGTTGGTCGTGATTACGAAGCGATTGAGCAGTTTAAAAAACTTAAAGCTGTTACGCAAGATACCGCTTTTGAACTTTTAGGTATTGCCGTTAATTTGGGGTTATGTTACTCTGATATAGATAGTTTTGAGCAGTCGCTACACTACTTTGACTTAGCATTATCCATAAATCCAGACGAGGCCTTGGCGTACTCTAATCGTAGCTCTACGTTGCGTAAACTTGGAAGACTAGATGAAGCACTTGAAAATATTAATAAATCTATTGCGTTATATCCTGCTAATTCTTACGCCTACATGTATTTGGCGGAAATTTACTTTGATCAAGGCTTAGTAAAGGAGGGTTGTCGTACGCTTGACTATGCAGATTCAATTGGATTCAAGCAGCAGTATGGAGAGAAGACTGAAGAATTAAGGGTCAAGCACTGTCAGTGATTTGTTTCGATGGTGCTAGACCGCCGTTGGCGATTGCCGAGATACTCAAGTTCATGTATTGGTCAATCACTACTTTCGAAGTTAGTACGAAAATAGAAGGAAGCGAATAACGAGATCTATGCGTTCAATAAGTTGTGGCTAATTTTCAGTCGTCCGAATAATTTATCTCTATAATGGGTACACTACAGTTTTCTTTCAAGGTTCTATCATTCGTTTTGCTCTGCTTTATAGTTAGTTGCACTAGCTGTGATGATGATGTCGTATTTCCAGGTGCCTTTGATTCTAACATCATTAGAAGGTGTATGGAAGCTGAAGACTTAGCCGTTGATACAGTAAACCAGCGAATAGAAGGTGTCTGGGCAGAAGACCACATCAACAAGACTGTCGCTGACTCTTTAGGACCGTTTATCGATACGCTAGTTTTTCTAGGCAATAATCAAGTCTTGGTAAGCTATCAGTATGGCTTTGAGGTTCAAATGGGGTATGAGCTATTTACTAATGCTGCTTTAGAAAGAACCAATTACAGAATCCGTCTTGACGAAGCAGTACCAACACTACCGCTCAATGATATCTTCTACTGTGATGATAGGATGTACTTTAATGAATCTTCTGGGATTCTAAGTTCAAACTCTAGTACGTACGATTATGGGTTTGTCAGGGTTGAGTGATGAGGGAGACTTTTCGAGCAATCTTTGAAATGATGTAAGATTACTCTTGAAGTTCATCGACACACCGCTTAGCTTCGACCGTGATGACTAAATCCGGAATAATTGCCGAGGCGGTAACAAAACTGAGTGTGCGTATCACCGAGGTGGTGCAACAAATCGCGCAGACCGAGGAATCTCAAGCGGAGGATTCTAAGAGCTCGGCAGGGGATAAATTTGAAACAGGTCGCGAACGTCTACAGCAGGAGTTGAATCGTCTTGGTGCACAGTTGGTGTATTTGCAAGAACAGCGCACAGCCCTCGAGTACATCGGCCGTGACAAAAAGTCGTCTACAAAAGCAACGGTCGGTAGTCTCGTCTCTCTTGCCAATGGTGCTCGTTACCTCATTGCCGTAGGATTCGGTAAACTCAAGTTAAGTGATGGAACGAGTGTGTTTGTGGTATCCCCTGAGGCGCCAATAGGCCAAGCGCTGATTGGAAAAGCAGCTGGGGCAAGCTTTGCGTTTCGGGGAAACGTTTTCGCGGTTTCGTTCGTGGAGTGATTTTCCCTCTCCTTGTGATACTTCCAATGCTGAGATAGGTTGAACATCGACGTCCAAGGTGAGTGTTCCGCTTGATATGCGTTACTGCTCGTAGGTCCTAAAGTTCATGTTGTTCGGTGCTATCAGACCAGAAGGAAACTTAAATCTTGAGTCCTGCTTGAGGGGTGAATACATAGCTACGTCCAATGGATGCAAGTGACTTTAACTAGTCTATCCTTCTCAGAAAAATAGCCGCCATGAATAGCTCAGCATTCAAAACCTCCTTTAGGCTAGGCGTCTTAACCTTACTTGTAACAACATTCACCGCAAAACTCAAAAGCGAAATTCTAGGGTAGTAACTCCAGTTAGACATTATAAGAAACAACCGAGGCGTGTGGCGCAGGTTACGACCTTACCGAGCAGAGCTGTTGTCGTGAACCATAGGAATACGAACTATCACTACCACAATGGCGTGTATTACCGTCCTGTTTCACGTGGTGGGTCTGTCGTATCAGCCCCTTCGTTCGGCCTACGTGTAACAACGCTGCCTCCCAATCCTTATCGAGTCGCTTTTGCTGGGCACATTTACTACTACCTGTATGGCACATACTACCGACCTATGGATGACGGGCAGTACGAGGTCGTTCAGCCTCCTCTATGAGCCAGAGTGGACGCTTTGCCCGATGGTTACAACATTTTTGAGCTCGACGCTCAAGTCTATTGCCGTCTCGACGATACCTACTACAAAGCTTTATAGGAGCCAAGCGGGAATGTTGTTTACGAGTTCGTTCGCGTTTAATCTTAAAATTCCTTATCTTCACTTCACTGTCTTACTCTTTTTAGAGGGACATTTAACACAAATAGAAAGACTGGATTGTCGACCTTGGTATCCAGCTTCCTTCGCATTTCAAAAAGCAAACATGAAAACGTTAATCAATATTCTCGCAGTTGCGACGCTGCTCTTCACAGTCAATTTCAGCGCTAACGCTCAGAAAAGTGCAAAAGATCGCCCAGCGCGTCCAGAGCCAGCAGAAATGGCCAAAACTCAAACTGCAGATTTGGCAGAGAAGCTAAACCTCGATGAGGCACAAACAGCTAAAGTCGAGGAAATCAATCTTGCTCACGCAGTAAAGATGAAAAAAGCTCGTGAAAACAACTCAGGCGGACGTGAGGCTATGAAGGCCATTCGTGCAGAGCATGAGGCTAATAAGACGTACCAAATGAAGAAGGTGCTAACCGAGGAACAATTTGCTACCTACAAAGCAATGGAGCCTAATAAAGCCGTAAAAGCGGTAAAAGGAGCTGCTAGCCCTGAGCGCATGTAATCGAAAAACGATTCCGTTCTTTCAAGCAGCCGATACTTCGCGTGTCGGCTGCTTTTTTTTTCCAAAACTAGGTCAACTAAGCAATGCTTTTGTACTTACTCAACGAGAACAGTCCGATTATCGGCCCTAAGGCGAGAACAGCGTAAATCGCAGTTGAGTCAGTATAGACCAGCAGCAGAGAAAGCAACTGTATGCTAATGATCGTTACTGCATAGCCTAAGCAATTGACAATGGTGAGCGCCGTGCCTTTCATTTCTGCTACGGCATTTTGAGCGACAAGTGTCGAGAAAAGTGGCGAGTCTGCAATTACAACAGCACCCCAGAAAAAGAGAAAACCTAAGAATAGCACCTCGCTACTAGACTGAATTATAAGTGGTGAACTTAGGCAGCAAAGGCAAGAGAAAAGTAGCGCATAAAAGGCCGTATTTTTTGCTCCTTTTGCTTGTGAAATGTAGCCAGCAAGCATGCAGGCATGTCCGCCGATTGCAATGATCAAAAAGGAAACCAAAGAGATGTTGATGTCTGCAGCCGGATTTGATTTGGTGTAAGTGGCAAGGATGATGAGCACAAAGGTCCAAAATGCATAGAGCTCCCACATGTGTCCGAAGTATCCAATGGCTACGGAGCGAAATTGTCGACTTTTGAAAACGTCTAGAAAAGCCGATAAGTCTGTTTTCTGACTTTCCTTGCGGTACGGTCCATTAAGAACGAGTAGGAACATCAACGTGCCGCCCAATACTGCTAAGCTAGAGGTAGCGTAGAGTACGTATTTCCATGGAAAAGCATCGGCGACATCTTTGAGTAAATGGGGGAAAGCTGTTCCGATTACCAGGGCACCGACTAAATAGCCAAGAGACTTTCCTAGGCCTTTATCGAAGTAGTCTGCGGCGATTTTCATACCGACGGGAAAGATGCCAGCAAGGGAGAATCCAGTAAAAAATCTAAAGGTGAGCAAACTCAATAAGCTGTTGCCATCCCAAGTGACGCCAAGGTTACTCAAGGCGCCGAGCAGCGCACTTATCATGAATACTTTTGAGGGGGGGAAACCGGTCGGCAATCGTCAATACTGCAAAGACTAAAGTGCCTATGATGAATCCAAACTGAACAGCCGAAGTGAGGTTGCCAAGTGCACTTGCATCGAGGTTGAACGCCGTTATCAGGTTTCCGATGACGCTGTTACCTGCAAACCAAAGCGAGGTGCAGCAAACTGCGTGAAGACAATGATGGAGAGTATTGATTTTTGGCTCTTCATTTAAGGTTGTGCTGGGGAGATGGGGCTGCAGTTTTCTGCAATGTACGCAAGCGGAAGAGCTCTCTTTCGGGCGCTGAGTCAAAAATTTAAATACGCCCACTTTCTATCCAATTCATTATCTCTTCCGCTACTATTTCACGATTTACATCTAGCATCATGTCGTGTGCGATGTCTTTGATGATGATCAAGTCGGCGTCATAAGTTTTGGCGGAAGCTTGATGCTCTTTGATGGAAAAGATGTTATCGTTCTCAGCGCCGATGACGAGCATTGGGATATTAGAATGCTGATTTACTCGAACGTTTGGGCGGAGCATGTTAAGGAAGGCACGGAAGGACTCGCCGCAGAGTTTACTTGTATAGGTTTTCAATTCTTCGGCAGGAAGCGAGTCGGAGAAAAAAGCCCAGCGAGCTTTATCTGTGCTATCAACAATTCCGAATAAATTAAGCTTCAACAGGTTTGGAATGCCATAGCTTTTTCGAAGAATATTTATCGTGGTCCGCCAAACGCCATGAGGTGGAGCAGAAGCTAACAGGATCGCTTTCTCACAAGTCTCCGTCTCTAGGTATTTCTGCAGAATTAGTCCTCCCATGGAATGCCCAACAATTATTGGTGCTTGATCAAGTTTGGCTACTTCTGATTTCAAGGCCTCTACATAATCACTCAGAGATAATCGATTAATTCCTCGTGTTGGTCCAGGTGATTCGTGTTTTGGTAAATCGAAGGTGTGTGTAACATATCCTCTCTGCGCGAAGAGTTTAACGAAGTATGTTTCCCAGCACCAAGCACCATGCCATGCGCCGTGTATGAAGAGGATGTGCTTAGGGTGTGTTGGATTCATCGCTTGGGTGACATTTGACTTCGATAGTTCCCTTAAACAAGCTCTCAATCCTATTAGGTCACTCATCTCCTTTAGGGAATTATTGGTAGGTTAGCGGGACGACTTTACCATTAGGATGGCTTGAGAGACGGTTAAATTTGCATCGCTCTACTTTCCAGAAGGTAATGTTAATTAAAGAGGCTATAATACACTGAATAAAAACCAAAGGAACGCGGTCATCGAAAGGTGCTTACTCAACAATCTTTAAAAATTCGAATTATGCAAACCCTCAAACTTTACGGTACAAACTGGTGTGACAATTCTAAAGCTATTCAAGCATTGCTAGACAAGTACGCAATTGACTACGACTACGTAGATGTGGATGTGAATGAAGAAGCTACTGCTACACTGGATGCACTTCAAGGTGGTGAGCGAATGCTCCCTACACTCGTGATTAATGGGCAGCAAATAAACAATCCTTCGATTGAGCAAACCAAAGCAGCTCTTGGCATCAACAATAACCAACGTATCGTGCTTTACGGTGCCGACTGGTGTCCAGACTGCCAGAGGTCTAAAGGGTTTTTGCGCGATAATAATTTCAATTTCCAATACATCAACATCGACGAGCAGGAATGGTCTATTCCCTTTGTCGAAAAGATCAATAATGGGAAGCGAAAAATTCCGACCATACTTATTGGGGAAGATGTTTTTGTCGAGCCTTCGAACGCAGAATTACGCAAGCAACTCAACGTGGAAGCTGAAGATACGAGCCACGTCTACGATACCATAATTGTTGGTGGAGGGGCTGCTGGACTTACCGCATCCATCTACGCGCAACGTGACCGATTTGAATCGATTATTTTGGAAAAATCAACGCTTGGAGGCAATGCCTTCATTACGGAAAAGATTGAAAACTACCCAGGTTTCCAAAGTATCTCAGGTCCGGACTTGATGAAGCGGATGGAAGAACAGACGCGGACTTACGGTACCGCAATAAGTACTGGTGTGCGTGTACTCGATATTCAAAAGGAGCGCGGTGTTTTTAAAATTCTGACAGATGATCTAACTTACTTTGGGAGATCAGTGGTCCTTGCTACCGGTTCGACCTATCGCAGATTAAAAATTCCAGGTGAGCGTGAACTGATTGGTAGTTCTGTCCATTTTTGTGCGACGTGTGATGGTGCTTTTTACCGTGAACGAGAAGTCATCGTTATTGGCGGCGGAAATTCTGCATTGGAAGAGGCCATTTTCCTAGCTGGATTCACCAAAAAAGTTACGATTATCAACCTAAATGATCACTTCACTGCTTCTCAGACGTACATCGACAAGCTTCCAAGCGTTTCGAATATTGAAGTAAAATATGGTCGTGAATCTGTTGAATTTCACCGCAATGAGGATGGTCAGTTCACGGGTCTTGAGGTCAAAGACGTTCAAAGTGGTCAGACTGAAATTGTCAAGGCAGACGGGGTGTTTGTATTTATTGGTCTCGTTCCGAATACCAAGGATTTCAAGGGGATTATAGACCTTGATGAGCGTGGCTTTATCAAAACCTCTGGATTGGGACAAACCTCTGTACCAGGCATTTTTGCAGCCGGCGATAACCGCCAAGGTGCGATTGCACAGGTTGCTGCTGCAACGGGTGAAGGAGTGCTAGCGAGTTATGGCTTGCGCGAGTACTTGAGTAAGATTGGATAGGTTTTTTTTGAAATACTTTATAGTATTTCTAGGGCTTTGTAGCAAATAAAAAGTTTTTGGATTTGATCGATTCACTCCCGTTCCCCCAACTCACCAGCTCCTCGTACCGTCAATTCACTCCAGTTGATACCTGTCGACAAACTCTTACTCGCAAAATTTGATTCTTCAGCATCAACAGGCTCTGCTTCCGCTATCGGAACATCCCGTCTCAAATAAACCGTATCCCGCACCTCCCTCAATTCAACCTTCGTTCGATAGAGTGTAATTGTATCCCGAACCACTCGCTCAACCGTATCACGTTGAATAACGACGCGCTCGATGGTTTGTGGAATGTATGCAGGATTAGGTTCTATTTTGGCGCCGAAGGTCCCGAAGGACTGCGGGAAAGCCGAATAGAGAATAAAGCCTAGTAGACTAACCACACTCAATACCGCAGCCAGCCTCCATCCCGCATGCACACCTGAGGTTCTAGCGACAGCTGAACTAGCAGGAGTTG
>CALDUE010000203.1 GCA_937923485.1 uncultured Saprospiraceae bacterium | reverse complement strand
CATAAGATCAACAATACGATCGGGCAGATTTTACTTGCACAACGCTTAGGCAAAACCCGCATCATTGCAGAAACGGGTGCTGGTCAACATGGCGTAGCGACAGCAACAGTATGTGCACTTAAAGGCCTCGAATGCATCGTGTACATGGGGGAGGTTGACATCGAACGTCAAGCTCCAAACGTCGCCCGCATGAAAATGCTAGGTGCGGAGGTGCGGCCAGCGAAGTCAGGCAGTAAGACATTGAAGGATGCTACCAACGAAGCGATTCGCGATTGGATCAACAACCCGGAAGATACGCACTACATCATCGGATCTGTGGTAGGGCCGCATCCTTATCCTGATTTGGTTTCGCGCTTTCAATCGGTAATAAGTGCGGAAATAAAAACGCAATTAAAAGATGCGACTGGTTCACCAAATCCAACCGCGATCGTCGCTTGTGTAGGTGGAGGAAGTAATGCTGCTGGTGCGTTTTATCATTATTTAGACGAACCATCTGTGCGCCTCATTTCAGTTGAAGCAGCAGGTATGGGCGTAGAAACTTCCTACAGTGCAGCAACTAGTCAGCTAGGAAGTCTCGGTGTTTTGCACGGAAGCCGGACCTTACTTATGCAGACGGATGACGGTCAAGTTATTGAGCCGTATTCTGTTTCCGCAGGTTTGGATTACCCAGGCATCGGTCCGCAACATGCACATCTTATCCGTACAGGAAGGGCTGAAGCTGTGGCTGTAACTGATCGCGAAGCTTTGCTTGCTGCGCTAGAAATTTCTAGAACAGAAGGCATTATTCCCGCTCTCGAAACTGCTCATGTTTTTCCCGCACTAGATCGCTGTAACTTTAGCCCCAACGACGTTGTTGTGGTTAATTTGAGCGGACGAGGGGACAAAGATTTAGAAGCGTATCGACAATATTTGGCAGACCCAGAAGGCTATGCTACCACTCCAATCCACGAAACTCACTAAGCCATGGGACTGCAAAAATTGAATGCGCCTTTTCAGCGTGCGTCGAGTGATAAACCTCTACTCAACATCTATGTAACGGCTGGTTATCCGCACAAGGAGAGTACTGGTGAGCTACTCGTAACGCTTAGTGATGCAGGCGTAGATTTCATCGAGTTAGGGATGCCCTACAGTGATCCACTTGCAGATGGAGAAACGATACAGGCTTCAAGTAGTCGAGCGTTGAGAAATGGAATTACACTCAAACGTATTTTTGAGCAAGTAAAAGAAGTCCGTGATAACGTAAAGCCTCCGATCATATTGATGGGTTACTATAATCAAGTATTACGTTATGGTCAACGAGCCTTTTTAGATGATTGCGTTAAGTCAGGAGTTGATGGTTTGATATTGCCAGATTTGCCTTTAGATATCTACGAAAGTGAATTTGCTGAAGATCTTGCTGAGCGTGATTTAGGCATTTCGTTTTTGGTGACACCTCGTACTCCTGGTAATCGCATTCGTAAAATTGATGCTTTGTGTCGAGGCTTCATGTATGTTGTATCTTCGTCTAGTACCACGGGTTCAAAGGCGGGTGGTATTAATACACAGCAGGTTTATTTCGAGCGTTTGGCCAACATGAACCTAAACGCTCCTAAGCTCATCGGTTTCAATATTAAGGATGCAGCGAGTCTTCAAGCTACCGTAAAGCATGCAGCTGGCGGCATCATCGGTTCAGCATTCATCAGGGCTTTGGATGAAAACGAGGTGGTTGGAAGTGCTAGAAGTTTTATAGCCAGCTTACGCTAAAACCAAGCGATTCCAACTGGTTTTTCCTGTTCAAGATTTGATTGAAATCCGATGCCTGCACCGTTGGTCGTAAGCACTGGGGAGATATGAATTTCAGATTTGGAAAGCGACCAAGCAGTGATGGAGTCAAAGATAAGTAAGGCCGAGCCTTGAACGATAAGTGATGCGCCAAACCCTTGCTTACGGGCCTCTCCAACACTTATTTCGTCAGCAAAGAGTTTTGATAAAATTATTTGGTCTTTCAATAGAATCCCTGAAACGATATAACCAGCATCTAAGCCGACGTTTACCAATAAAATATTCCGTGTCCGCCTTAAATCACGATAACCGTCCTCAAGGGTCGGTAGCACTTTTAAATCCTTTTTTGCTTCGCGTAGACCGAATCCTGCTAAAGTCATATTGACTGCTCCGAATCCAGCGTTCATTACAGAAAACCACTTTAGGTCATCTTTTTTATCAGCTGTTATTGCTCCGGCTATTCCTGTTCCTAGATTTACATTTCCCCAGATAAAGAGAACTTTCATCGCGTTTTGTTCTCTATTCAATCTAGTGCGATTCCAGTCGTCTGCATTCGACACCTGAGCATTGATGGAACAGGCAATGTGTAGTATAAAGAAGAGAAGTAGTGGAATAGCTTTCATAACTACTGCAATTACGAAAGCGAAATCGTTACTTGTGCGCACGGCAAAACTTAACTTATGAAAATCGACTTCATACACGCTGGCTTTTTCAAACTTGACGGTGGTGCCATGTTCGGCATCGTTCCCAAGGTCATGTGGGAGAAGAAGAATGCTCCTGATGACAACAACCTTTGTCAGTGGGCTGCGCGTTGCTTATTAATTCGCGACAAGGGTCGTGTGATCTTAGTTGATACGGGTCTTGGCGATAAGCAGGATGAGAAGTTCCGCAGTCACTTTCATCCACACGGAGAGCAAAGCTTGGTCGGATCTTTAGCTGCCCTTGGTGTCCAACCATCCGATGTCACCGATGTCTTATTGACGCACTTACATTTTGATCACGTTGGAGGCGCCACACGTTTTGAAGAAAGTCCCGCAGCTATGCGAGGATCCTCGCGCACCGCGCGGGATGGAAAGATCATCACCACCTTCCCGAATGCGACGTACTGGAGTAATGATGCGCAATGGGCTTCTGCGATGAATCCAAACGCAAAAGAGGCCGCTAGCTTCCTGACCGAAAACCTTGCACCACTGAAATCAAGTGGCCAATTAGACATGTTACCGATCGAGCCCGGCAAAGACTTGCATTGGTTGCCGAACGTAAGTCTGCGTCCACTGTACGGACATACCGAAGCGATGATGATGCCGATGATCGACTTGGGTAGAGGAAAGCGATTTACCTATTGTGCCGATCTGATCCCTTCTAGCGCTCATGTGCGCGCGCCTTGGATCATCGCCTATGACATCCGTCCATTGTTGACACTGGAAGAGAAAGCTCGCTTTGTCGAAGAAGCGGCGGTGGATGGATACATGGTTGGGTTTGAGCATGATCCGATCGTCGGATCAGCTATATTGGTGAAGGATGGGAAAGGGAGAATTGGGGTTGAGCCCGCGGATCTGCTTTCGTGATGTTGT
>CALDUE010000202.1 GCA_937923485.1 uncultured Saprospiraceae bacterium | reverse complement strand
CGGAAAAATCTCAGAAGTAATCGCCTCGTCATCCTCTATTTTAGGTGGAAGACCGATAAAGATGCCATCACGCAACGCGTATCTTAGGACGTGACGATTTTGCGGCTCAACAATCCAGTATTCTCGGACCCCCGACTCTTGGTAGAGCTCGAATTTGTCGCGCATCTCCTTAGTCATGTTGCCAGGGCTGAGTATTTCGATGATCCAATCTGGAGAACCGGTGCATCCTTGTTTGGTGAGTTTGGACTCGTCGCAGACTATACAGAGATCAGGTTGGACAACTGTTTCTCCTCCGTTTGTTGTCGGTAGTCTAACATCAAATGGAGCAGTGTACAAAAAGCATCGGTGCGCTTCAAAATGCTGAAAAAGCTTTGCCGAGAGTGTAACCGAAATCTGTTGGTGATACCGATTTGGCGCAGGGCTCATCTTAGCCACCCAGCCACGTAGCAACTCAACTCGCTCCTTAAAGGTCCAGCTGAGGTAGTCAGCATAACTGTATTGACGCGATAGGTCTAAGTCTTTGAAACGCGAAACGCTCATGTTTTCAAAGATACGGCTTTTGTTTTTGCATTGAAACAGCCTCAACAGGACAAATTGGTAAATCCTCAGGAAGCCTAGGTATCTATGGCAGGTGAAAACGCCGTGATCTTTGCATTGTCAAAGCGACACACCGTCGTGGAGATTATCAAAAACTTTTTAAAATCAACCTATCATGGCAACCTTCAATGTTCCAACCCGCGCTACTGTTTCTGAAAACAATCAAACAATTTTTGACAACCTCGAAAAAGGTCTTGGTTTCGTACCAAACATTTATGCGACACTCGCATTAAATGAAACAGCACTTCCAGACTACCTCGCTTTTCAAGGACGTAAGACAACCCTCAAAGCAAAAGAGAAAGAAGTCGTCAACTTGGTTGTAAGTCAAGTAAACGAGTGCGCATATTGCCTAGCTGCTCACACTGCAATGGGTAAGATGAATGGCTATACCGATGAACAGATCATCGAAATCCGAAGAGGAGAAGTAAATTTCGACCCTAAAGTTGCTGCGCTAGCAACCTTTACAAAAGAGACGACCGTCAATCGAGGAAAGCCTTCTGCTCAAGCAACGGATGCTTTACTTGCCGCGGGATACACCCAAGCCAATGTGGTAGACATCTTAATGCTGATTGGAGATAAGATCGTTACCAACTTCTTACATGGAGTTACTCAAGTACCTGTAGACTTTCCCGCAGCAGCCCCACTTGAGGAAGCAGTGCCAGCGTAAGCAGGTAAATCACACAGTTCAGCGAGTTTAAAGCGCGGCGTAGTCATCTAGATTACGCCGCGTTCGTTTGTTATTACGTAGACTTGCAGACATGCGCTACAACCACACGGATAAGCACACTGGGTCAATCTTTCGACTTCATGTAGGAGAGCCTAGCATGGGGCGTGACTCCTTCGAGGAGAGCAGTGAACAACCTTTAACGATTGTATGGAATAAATCTGATAAGCCGCAGACTTTTCTTTTGGACTCCTTAAAGCTTTCGCTAAAACCCAACGAGATCATCACCTTGCTGGCAAGTCAGCATTTTTCGTTTTCTCCGGCAGATCAATTGGTTGCGTGGCAGTTCAATCGCGAGTTCTATTGCATCGTAGATCACGACCAAGAAGTGTCTTGTTCAGGCCTTCTTTTCTACGGAACAAAGGACACGCCTCGGGTGCTGCTTGATGAAATAGAAGCACCGAAGTTTGAGTTATTGCTGAAGGTGTTCGAAGATGAATTTAAAGAAGGTGATAATCTCCAAGGAGAGATGCTTCGGATGCTTCTAAAGCGACTCATCGTGAAGTTGACTCGGATCTACAAAGCGCAGCACGTAGATGAGACAATTGTCAAAACGGACCTTGATATCATACGCCAGTTTGGGTTACTCGTCGAACTAAACTTCAAGGAAAAACATCAAGTGCAAGATTATGCAGATCTCTTGCATAAGTCTCCTAAGACACTCGCCAATTTGTTCGGGAAGCATTCGGATCGTACGCCTTTACAGATCATTCAAGACCGTATCGCGCTCGAAGCAAAGCGAATGTTGATCTACACGGATTCTTCAGCCTCAGAAGTAGGCTATGCCTGCGGATTTGATGAGCCTGCCCATTTCTCTCGCTTTTTTAAGCGTCAAATTGGTGAAAGTCCAAGCGCTTTTAGGAAAACGCATAGAGAGGCATTGGTGGGGTAGGGGGTATAAGCACAAAGCCTTGCTCAAGATACGAGCCTCACGTACGTGTTGCCCATTGGCGGAATTGGTTGCCTTTTTTGGATTTAACACGGTCACCTACAAAGATCACTACGTCGAGATTATAGTGCTTGACTTGATACAGTTTACCGTCAGCAGCAGTTAGTGCAAATTTTGCACTAACTGAATCCTGATCTAATTCACCTTCTTCAAACAACCTGCTAACGTGTTTGCCGATAATGGTCAAGTTTTTAGAATAGCCGGCAAACGTACTTCAAGTACACAGAGTAAAGTCTTTGTTTTTACCAAAGGTCCTGATAACTCTATCAGTCTGCCAATTGAGTAGATCGTTGGTTTTTAGATCCGAGAATACTCTGAAACAACATGGCAAAAAGCACACAGACAATACAGCCCAAAGGATTGAGCCAGAGGTAGGTAAAGTCGATGTAGTTGTAGTAGTTTAAGAAGTAGACGACCACTACAAAAAACTCGGCGACAAGCGCCCCATAGAAGACTGCCTTACCACCAATCCACTTCAAGAAAAAGGCAACTACGAAGATGCCTAGGATAGCGCCGTAGAAGAGACTCCCGATAATGTTGACCGCCTCGATGAGGTTGTCAAAAAGACTTGCGCCCGCGGCAAAAGCGAGGGCTATCACGCCCCACATCACCGTTAGCCATTTACTCGCCTTGAGGTAATGTGCATCATCGCCATCGGTTTTTATGCGACGCTTGTACACGTCGACGACAGAAGTTGTTGCCAATGCATTCAACTCGCTTGCACTCGAACTCATGGCCGCAGAAAGGATCACCGCAATCAGTAAACCGACCAAACCAATCGGCAAGTAATTCAAAATATAACTGATGAAAATGTAGTCTTCATCTCGGGTCTCCAGACTAGGATCTACTTTTGTAATGATCGCGTCGACCTCTTCTCTGAGGCCTTTTTCTTGCGCTTGTAAGGCTTCAACAGACACTAAACTTTCGTCAAAACTTATCCCTTCGCGCAAGTTCTTCGCAAGCAGTGTAACGGCACTAGCCTTCTCTGCGTGAATGGCGTCGTAACGTGTTTTAGCGGAAGCGAAATCACCAGCCATGGCACTCTGCTCTACAGCCGCAACATTGGCGGTATTGAAGTGAATCGGTGGCTTCGCAAATTGGAAGAAGACGAACACCATCACACCCACAAAAAGTACGAGCACCTGCATCGGTACTTTGATGATTCCATTGAAAAGTAGCCCCAGGCGACTCTCGGCCAAAGACTTTCCAGAGAGATAGCGCTGCACCTGACTTTGGTCTGTACCGAAGTAGCTCATGAAGAGGAATAGCCCCGCGAGCAAACCTGACCAGATATTGTACCTGCTCGACAGATCAAAATCAAAATCGATGAGGTTGAGCTTGCCCAATTTCCCTGCGACGTTGAGGGAGTCTGTAAAGCCAATACCCTCGGGCAGGTGGTAAACAAGGAATACCGCAGCCAAGCACATACCCGTCAAAATGACGATCATTTGTTGTTTTTGGGTGACGCTTACCGCCTTGGTGCCACCTGCGACCGTATAGGCGATAACGATTCCACCAACGATGAGCAGCGTCGCAGAAAGGTTCCAACCGAGGATGGTACTGAGGATGATACTCGGCGCATAGATCGTGATACCCGCCGCAAGCCCACGTTGCAACAAGAAGAGGCCCGCAGTCAACGTGCGCGCCCGCAAATCGAATCTCCCTTCGAGGTATTCGTAGGCTGTATAGACCTTGAGTCGATAGTAAATCGGCAATACGAAAATGCTTAAGAGCACCATTGCCAGCGGCAGTCCAAAGTAAAACTGAGCGAATCCCATGCCTGCATCGAATGCTTGTCCTGGGGTGCTCAAAAAAGTTATGGCCGAGGCTTGGGTCGCCATGATCGAAAGTCCGATCGTCCACCAACGCAAATCGCGATCGCCGAGTAGGTAGCTTTCTGCGGTCTTGACGCTCCGTGTTTTCCAAACGCCGTAGAGTACGATACCGAGGAGCGTCGCGCCCATCACAATCCAGTCGAGTACTGCCATTATGCGTAGGCGTTTTGGAACCAAACAAAGAGCATCGCCATGAGCAATTGTATCACCATGACGGCGATGTACATGGCTTTCCACGAGCCGAGGGGTGGGGTGGGTTCTGGGCCTCGTGCTTGGTCTTCAGCGTCGGCTTGGGCGTTGGTTAGCATGGCTGCAAGGTAGGTGTGTCCTGCGGATTGCCAATCCGCAGGACCCACCTATCTTGCCCACCTTGGATTCCTTAACACAAATCGTACTCGGCGCAGCCGTCGGCGAGCTCGCAGCTGGCCGCACCCTCGGCAATCGCGCAATGATTTGGGGCGCCGTAGCAGGGACGATTCCTGATTTCGACGTCTTTGCCGGACAGGTCGCAGATCCAATTACGAACCTTGCTTTTCACCGCTGTGTGACCCACTCACTCTACTACGCAGTATTGGCGAGTCCTGTCGTAGCATGGATGACCAAGGCACTCTATCCAGTAGATGGAAAACCTCGGTTGGATTATTTATGGAAGATCTGGTTGCCAGGTTTGCTTATCATCACCCTTCTTATTGCAATAGGTAGTTTCATTTCGCCTACACCTTTGCGCGGAGTTTGGACCTACTCAGCGCTCGTTGCCTTGGTGACCGTAACGTTTCCATTTTTGGTTTGGGGCTTCCGCCAAATCAAGGCTCGAAAATCTCAGCCGCATGCATCTTACAAAACTTGGCTCCTCCTCTTTGGCCTGGGCATTGGAACGCACCCACTCCTCGATTGCTTCACGACTTACGGGACACAACTCCTTCAGCCGTTTGACGATTTACGCATCGCCTGGAATACCATCTCCGTTGCCGATCCTGCATACACGCTCCCGTTTTTGATTTTGATGCTTGTCGCTAGTCGGCTTCTACGCACGAGTGTTTGGCGTCGTCGCCTGACGTCGATTGGGCTAGGCCTCAGCAGTGCATACTTAGTATTCACCTGCTTCCATTTGATGAAGGTGAGAGCTCAAGTCTCCGCAGATCTCGCTGATGCTAACATCGAGTATGAGCGTTTTGTCGCTGTTCCAACCCTTTTCCAGAACGTACTTTGGAGCATTACCATTGATCAAGGAGACACAATCCGCGTAGGTAATCTCGGCTTTTTAGATAATCCTTTTCAGCTTTCGCCAAAACAACTCACCGCCTACCCGCAGAACGACCACCTGCTTGCACCTGCTGAAGGTGAACGAGCGGTGGAAATAATGCGCTGGTTTAGCGACGATCTCTACATTGTTAAACAGCTTCGAGGTGATACATTGGCAATTTTTGACCTTCGGTTTGGAGTGCTACCTGTCGAGGGCGCGCAACCAATTTTTGGCTTTCAGCTTTATCCTCGACAGCCTGGAGAAGAGTGGGGTATGCGGCAGGTGCCTTTTCGGGATGACGCTAATATGGGTGAGATGTTTGGAGGCTTGTGGGAACGAGTGAAGGGCGTTAAATAAATTGAGTCAGTGGCGCAGGCCTCAGCGTCTAGTCATACAGCGCCGCAGGCTCCCCACGATTCATCCC
>CALDUE010000201.1 GCA_937923485.1 uncultured Saprospiraceae bacterium | reverse complement strand
TGAAGCTTCCTGAAATTAGTTGACGTTAGTAGGTAGTTGTTCTGACATAGGTTGACACTCAATGTTGTCGTCCTAGAATAGGTTTACGTGTCCTTCAGTTGTTCGTAATGTACTTGACATGGAGTTCTCATTTTCAACGATCCATGCGGTCGGTATTCATTGTACTGTTGTATCGAACGCAACACAGCTGCTTGGGCTTGCTGTTTAGTTTTGAATACTTGGTCAAGATCGTATTCAACTTTAAGCTGTCCGTTAACTGATTCGGCCATCGGATTTTCATAAGGTGATCCATTCTGCGTTGTACTAATCTTTAGTCCGTTTTTTCGCAGTTTACGTACATAGTCTCTTGAGACGTACTGGCATCCGCGATCTGAGTGATGGATGATTCTGTTGCGTGGTTTTACTCGTTTTGACAGCGCACGCTCCAATGCGATTAGTGGGCCACTCGTCTTTAGGTTTGAATGTAATTCGAAACCCATGATTTGTCTTGAATATTCATCTGTGATTAATGAGAGATACAATTTCTGTTCTTCACATGCGATGTAAGTGATATCGGAGCACCACAATTGATCTGGGCCTGTAGGTTTAAAACCACAACGTAAGTCATCAAACTGTCGCATCCACGCCGATGAATCGGTGGTTCTTACACGTGTTTTCTTAGGTTTTATGAGCATGTCTGCATCTCGCAAGACGTCATAGAATTTATCACGACCGCACTTTATGCCCAGTTGCTCCAGCTCAGGTTTTGCCTTACCATAGGCTTTTAATGTCCCAAGTCGTTTACCTGCCCGTTCGCGAATCCTATTCACAATCTGACAAATCATCTCGGCTTCAAATACTTTTCGATGAGTAGTGACAAGAGCCTGATGATGCGCTTGTCGCGAGTACCCAAACCATCGACATATCGTTTGTTTTGATATGCCATGTGCCGAAGCACTTACTTCGAGGACGGCTTGGGTGCGAACTTTTTTACGATATCGATGCCTGTAATTTCTTCGGCCTTATGGACGATAGTTCGCCAAGCCTCCGCTCTGGTTTGCTCCAAATTCAACTGTTTTCTTAATCTTACTATTTCTTCTTCGAGTTCAGCGGCAGATCGAGCGGACAGATCAGGTGGCGATGGCGGGCTCTCGAGTGAAACCGAGGCCGCTATCGCTGCCTGGTCGGTTGCAAGGCGTTTGTTGTACCATCGGACAAACTCTTTTGCCGTATCCTTATTCGGAAGATCATACTCTTCTGCGGCTACACGGTAGGAAAATTCACCTGCCAGGTAGCGACGAGCTAACTCGCGCTTCATTGCGGGGTCGTATTTGCGATACTCTTTCACTCGCTTTTTAGGTTTTGAAAGTTTTGACATCAAAGGTGGGGAATTTGTGTCATTTCATTTCAGGGCGTCTCAGGATCGCTAATAGGGGCGTAAAACCAGCGGGTTCCGCCTTCCGAGGCGGGCTGGTTTTTCTCCGGACGTGAGATCTGGGATGCCCATAGGGATGTTTCCGACTGCTACTAGGATAGTCCAAAATGAAAAACGCTCCTGACTGCTTATTGCGGTCGGGAGCGTTTTGCGTTTGGGGAATGTGTCAGCTAAAACTACTAGCGGCTTCCGTACTCAGGGCACTTAAGGTCACCGAAGTAATACACCAGTCCGATTGAGATCGTAGCGTATTGGTCATTGTCGTCAGCGTTGCCGCGGAGACGACCTTGCTCCCCGATTAGCGCGTCGTTCACTCCAGGAATAATGATAGAGCGATCCGAAAGGCGAACGGCGTCAGGGCCACGAAGATCTTCGAGGTCTTCTATGTCTGGATAGACGGTCGATACATCGTCGAGGTAGTCACTGAACAACTGTCGAACATTCACTTCAACATTAAGGCTCCACTCGTAGCTGAGGTCAAATTTCACGCCCATCCCGTAGTTGACACCAAGCGAAGTAGTGAAGTATTCGTCACCGGTAAACTGCCCTTCGGTTCCAAAATCTCTAAGGTCAACCAATTCACCGTCTAGTTCGGCTTGAGGGTTGAAGTTCGAGACCAAGAAAGAACCAAAAACGTATGGAGTCCAGAAGTGGTCGCGGCTACCGTGGTCGTATTGAAGGAAGTTAAATTCTAAGCCCAGCGCACCATCAATCACATCGCTACGAAAGCTGAGGTTGCGCGCTTGCTCGTAGATGTTACGTGAATCACTGTCGGCAGCTGAGACTTTAGTGTAACCTAAGTACAACCGGGTAGTCCAACGATTCGAGAAGTTGTAACGTGCAATTGCACCGAGTGCTATGCCGGGATCATTAAGACTGAGATCAGTATTGAGATCACCGAAGTAATGCCCGCCGCCTGCAAAAACTCCAGCTTCCCAGCCTTCCTGAGCATGTACAGAGAGGGAGCCAACAAGAAGGGCGAAAATGAGGAGGAGATTACGCACAGAGAAGAGTTAAATAGTGTCTCGAAGCAAACGATAGGATATCGTAGATGCTGCAAAAGAACGGTTATTCGCCGTAGATGTTATGCCAAAAATGGGCCGAAAGTGCTGAATTGACTGCATTTATAGCCACTTAAGGCAAATTATTTTCATTTTTCCCGAAAATTAGGCGCTCTAAGTGGACTTTACAATCCTTGTCAGGCTGATCTAAAGATTCGCCAAAACCATCTACACCTTATGCCGTTAGGTTTCTACTGACCCCACAAAATCCCAAGTTTTTGGCTATTTATTCTATCGGCGATCTTGCCAAACTTTCTGGAGTCAAGGCCCACACCCTGCGTGTTTGGGAGCAACGATATGGCATCCTCGAACCAAAGCGAAACGATGCCAACGTTCGCTATTACGATGATGATGACGTGCGTCATCTCCTCAATATTGCTTTACTCAATCGCAATGGCCATCGCATCAGTACGATTGCCAAGCTTTCAGAGAGTGAACTGAGCAAGAAAGTAGCTGAGATTTCCATGGTAAATGGAGAATACTCTACACATCTCGATGCACTGACGCTTTCGATGGTGGAAATGGATGAGGCTCGATTCGATCGAATCTTGTCTCTTAACATCGAACAGTTAGGTTTCGAGCAGACAATGCTCACGGTCATTTTTCCCTTTTTGGAGAAATTGAGTGTGTTGTGGATGACGGGATCTGTCAAACCCGTGCAGGAGAGTTTTACTTCAGGTTTGATTCGACGTAAACTCATGGTAGCTATCGAAGAACTCCCGCACCCCAATTTGGATAGCGGCTCGAGTTTGATGTTGTTTTTGCCTGAAGGAGAAGTACAGGAGATGTCTTTGTTGCTGCTACATTACCTCTCGCGCAAACGGGGATACCGTGTATACTACCTCGGCCGCGACATCAACCTCAAAGATTTAGAGGATGCCTATCAAATCGTGAAACCTCGATTTGTATTCACCATGATTACGGAAACCTTCACGACGGGAAGTGTTGCCGATTATGTCCAGAAACTATTGCAAACCTGTTCAGATAGTACTGTATTATTGAGTGGGTACCAAGCGGTGATGCAGCCTCTCGCAGTCAATGATCGCCTGAAGGTGTTGCGTAGTATGCAAGAGACACTTGGGTTTTTAGGTGAAAACTTGGAGCAACCTCCCACTACCTCGGCTCTCCGTAAGTCTGCATAGTAAGCGTGAACAAAGGATCGCCTGAAGTCCTTATTGACGGAATGAAAAGAGGGGCTCAATTGTTAGGTATATCGCTACATTTGTTTTGTCTGCTGGAAAACAAAAACGAATAACGTCGTGTTTTCGAGTGAGCTTGCGAAACCTGAAATTCAGGTTTTGGCGAAAGCAATATTTTTAACAACCTCCTAAAAAAAAGGACTATGAAGTTTTTCCTCCCCCTAGTAGCCGTCGCACTGATGGCTGTTTCTTGCAACAGTAAGAAATCAGATGTTGAGGCAGTAGTTGGCGAAGCAATGGAATCTCCAGCTTCTGGCCCTAAAGTAATGCAAGGCGTTACGTATAATGTCAATCCCAAAGAGTCTCAGGTAATCTGGACAGGTCGTAAAGTGGTTGGTGATGATTCTCACACAGGTACGCTTATGGTTAGCGAAGGTCGCCTCATGATGGGTGACGACAAGCTCGTTGGTGGAGAGTTTACTATCGACATGCACTCTCTCAAAAACACGGACATCCAGGACGCAGAGACTGCTGGAAAATTAGAGGGACACCTCAAGCATGAGGATTTCTTCGAAGTAGAAAAATTTCCAACTGCAGAATTTGAGTTGATTCAGGTTCAACCAATGGCTGGCAAAGAGAACATTACGCACAATCTTACAGGAAACCTTACGATGAAAGGTGTGACGAAGAGTATCACTATTCCTGCAAATGTTATTGTCACAGATGAGATGATTTCAGCAGTAACTCCTGCATTTGACATCAACCGTACGGACTGGGGCGTACACTACGGTTCTGGCCTTAGTGGAGCTGTAGGTGATAAAGTGATCAGCGATGACGTTGCGCTTGTAATCAACCTACAGGCAACACGCGGATAAGCAGAGCGCTTTAGCTCCTAAACGAGCCCTTGTAAAACGCCTCGAATTCTTGAATGAGTTCGGGGCGTTTTTCGTAGGGGGAGTAGTTTTGCGCCATGAACGTTTATCGACACTTGTCATTTGCCTTTGTTACCTCTTTCATGCTTTCCTGTGGATTGCTCTCTAACTCAAGTAAGGATGCCCCCAAGGTGCAAGCAATGGTTGAGGATGTTACTCAAGCTGCGAGCATGGAACTGACTGAAGGTGGTGTAACGATCCCTGATTGGTTGCCTGAAGATGCCGCTGAGCGTAAGCGCGAACTCATGGGGCAAATTGATCCTACCAAACACGCCGCGTTTGTGAAATTGATTGCGCGCTACACAGATGGCGATGGCGACTATCTACTTAGAAGGCAAACGGCAAATGCTGTGGAACGCATGATTGATAGTGCCAAAAGGGATGGCGTGACCTTGCGCGTTCGATCTGCTACGAGAAATTTTGATAGACAAGCCAAGATATGGGGAGCAAAGTGGCGCGGCGAGCGAACGCTATCAAACGGAATAAACCTAGGCAAGACTACACTGTCGGACAGTGCCAAGGCGCGGATGATTTTGCTCTACAGTAGTATGCCAGGAACGAGTCGCCACCACTGGGGCACTGACATTGATTTTAATGCTTTTGAGAACGACTACTTCGAGACCGAGCCAGGCCTGAGTGAGTACAATTGGCTGAAGGCGAACGGCGCTCACTTTGGTTTTTACCAACCTTACACCAGCAAAGCAAAAGGTCGTACCGGGTACGAGGAGGAACGCTGGCACTGGAGTTTCCGTCCGCTTTCGCTAAAACTTACGGAGCTATACGAGGCTGAAGTGACCTATACAGACATTAAAGGCTTCGATGGTGCAGCCGTTGCTCCCAAGGTTCACGCGATCAAAGAATATGTGTTGGGGCTCCCTGCAGATTTGCTTCCATAGGCCTTAACCAAAGGGTTTGCGCAAGGCTCGTTTCGGGTGTTAATGCTAAAATGTGCTGGATAAGTGACAAAGTGTAAATGAAACACTATTGCATTTGCAACATTGTTGTATGTTTGTCGCAGCTTGAAGGATACATCCAGCATAGAAGACCAAGTAACGAGCACGCTAAAGCGTCATTCTTTACGTAGTACGCCTGTACGCAGGGGGGTACTTGAGTTGGCCTATGCAAAAAGGGTGGCTTTAAGTTCCAGTGAATTTGAATCAGCTGCACGAGCAGATCGCATCACCGTGTATCGCACACTCCGCACCTATGAGTCTGCGGGAATTTTTCACCGTGTTCAAGACATGAGTGGAGTAGATAAATACGCGCTTTGCGGTGGCAACTGCTCTGCTCAAGGACATCAACACACGCACGCACACTTTCATTGTACCTCCTGCAAGGAAACATCTTGTTTGAAGGAAGTCAATGTGGTATCGCAAGTTTTGCCGCAAGGCTACCAAATTAACGAATCAAACCTCACTTACACCGGCATCTGTCCGGCGTGCAACTAAAACCCAACA
>CALDUE010000200.1 GCA_937923485.1 uncultured Saprospiraceae bacterium | reverse complement strand
CAAATCCCACATCTCAAATCCCACATCTCAAATCCGACATCCCAAATCCCAAAAAACCCTTTCCTCCCTCATTCCTTTCTATTGCATGAACATTACCTACGTCAAGTACGAGGACATTGATCGGCAGAAATATAACTCCTGTATTCACTATGCACTCAACGGCAGAGCTTGGGGATACAAGTGGTATTTGGATGCAACAGCCCGTCGCTTCGATGTACTCGTAGAAGGCGAATACGAGTCGGTGATGCCGCTGGTTTGGGATAAGACCTGGTCTGGACGAAAACGACTGTATTCACCTGTCTTTACCCCCGCACTCGGCGTATTCTCCGTTCATGTGCTTTCGCAAAAACGGATGGGCTATTTCTTGCGAGAAGTAGATGCACGCTTTGATGTAGTCGATAGTGGGTTTACTGGCGAACCCTCACGAAACCAAACGGACGTTGATTGGAACTGGCAAGACGAACGCAATCTAATTCTGGATGTCGATGGACGCGACTATGACACCATTGCCAGTGAGTACAGCAGCGAGTTGCTGCGTACGCTAGACCGAAGCATGTCCTCCGATCTTCTCGTTCATGGTAATCAGAAGCCAGAGAAAGTCGCAGCCTTCATGGAAAAATACTACCCGAATGGAGAGCGCCTCCAACATCCCATGCTGCGTATTCTCTATAATGCGATGCATCGCGGCTGGGGATGGAGCACTGCCGTCACGGACAAAGAAGGTAACTGGCTAGCCAGTAACGTTTTCGTGTTCACACACGGACGCATAGCCGCTATCGCACCTTGTCAAAGTCCCGAAGGGAGAAAAGTAGGAGCCTTAGACCTGCTCTTCGATTACGCAATTCGACAAGCCGCTGGACGTCCAAACATCATTGATTTTGCGTCTACGGATGAGGAACACTACGCAGGTTTTGGCGGAAGCTCAGAACGTTTTTGGAAGGCAAAGAAATCAAGTAAAATACTCGGTGTATTCCCTGTGTAATCTTCATGGGCTGAGTAGTGACTTGTTTCTCATTGGCATCAAGATTTCGACTCGATACGTCATTCCTAGTTTCCTTTAATCGTAAAATTGTATACCTGTTAAGGTGTATAAATGAAGTAGTTGTGCCCAATCGATTGTAGATCGGCGTTGTATCCTAATTAATGTGAGCGCTGTTCACGATAATCGCTTTACTTAGCATTCTGCATTAGTTACCCATGGCTGGTCAGTCTTTTATATGAATTATATCCCATCAGCATTGCTAATGGCAATGCTATCCTGTTCAGTGTGGCTCAGTGCCCAGAACTTACCTGATAATTACGTCAAGGATGAGGATAGTGCTACCTACAAAAGGTTTCAGCAACAGTCAAGTACTGGATTCTACGGAGAAGATACCGTCAAGACCATCGCACTCACCTTTGCAGACACCAGCTGGTGGTCGCAAATTGATGATTCTGTGGGCTACGCGCGACTGCAGTATGGAGAATTGTTCCTAGACAGTGTCGCCGTTTCCATCAAGGGTTCCAGCTCTGATTTTGCGAACAACACGCTCAAAAAATCTTTCGACCTTGATTTTGACGCGATTGACGACGATCAAGAGATTGAAGGTTATACGCGTACCAATCTGCACGCAGGCGTATTTGAACCTTCAAACGTTCGTGAGAATATTTTTGCTTGGATAGGAGGCAACTATACGCCAATTGCTAAGTCGAACTATGTCCACCTGACGATCAATGGTCAGAATTGGGGTGTATATACCAATACGCAACAGCTCGATCGAAATTTTCTAGAAGAATGGTTTGTTGATCCTGAAGGCCCACGCTGGAGAGGCGAAAGTCCTTTCGGTAGAATTGGACCTGACACGAGTTGCGTAGTTCCTGATCAAAGTGATGGGCGACAAGCAACGCCAAGTGCCTTGCATTATCTCGGACCTGACAGTGCATCCTACTGGCAATACTATGTCGAGAAGGGAAAGCACGAAGCAGGCGACTGGTTTAAGCTCACCAACTTTATCGATAAGCTGAATAATATCCCTGACAGCTCATTGACAGATTCACTCGATCAGTATCTAGACGTAGATGGTGCTCTATGGTTTCTTGCTCATGAAATTCTACTCGGAGACGAAGACAGCTACGTGTTCAAAACACAGAGTGATTATTACCTCTATCATGAGCCTGCGACCAATCGCATGAGTCCCTTAGAGTATGACGGCAACAGTAGCCTAGAAGCGCGAAGTAAAACATGGAGTCCACTGCATCGTGCTGATGATCCATGTCTACCCTTACTGTATAGACTTTTGAGCGTGCCTGAATGGCGACAACGCTACTTGGCACACTGCCGCACAATTGTCGAAGAGTACATGCACCCAGATGTAGTCTTACCGAAAGTTGCCTTCTATGCAGATCTCATCGATCCTTTTGAATTAGATGACCCCATTGGAGATTCTTTATACACCTATTCAGAATTTCAAAGCGGAATTAATAGCGTGAATAGCTATGTGCTCGATCGGTATGATTTCTTAAGTACTCACCCGCTATTATCTCAACAAGCTTGTACACTTAGCGATCAACAAGCTACACTAGGGGTAGCTGGTGATTTTAAGCCAACATCTAACGACTCTGTATTCGCAAGTGTTCAAATTTCAACTTTTGCGGCAAGTTCTGTTCATTTGTATTATGCCGATGGACTAGGCAAGTCCTTTGAAACGGTTGAGATGTTCGATGACGGTCTTCATGGCGATGGGTTTGCTAATGACAACCGCTACGGTGCAGCTATTCCTCCGTTCCCTTCGCAGACTACTGTCGTCTATTATTTTGAAGCACGAACAGCTAACGTGAACAAGACTGCAAGCTTCTTACCTAAAGGAGCTGAGCATGATGTGTTTACCTATCAAGTGGAAATAGATCGTGTGGTTGACAATCCGATTCGCATCAATGAATTGATGGCGAGTAATGATACTACAGTCACTGATGAAACTGGTGAATTCGATGATTGGATAGAGTTGTATAATGCTAGTGATTCTACCATCAATCTTGAAGGTTATGCTTTATCAGATAGAGAGATGTCTCTTCAGAAATGGACGATTGATACCAGCTTAGTTATTCCAGCAAAAGGCTATCTTATTCTTTGGTGTGATGAAGATGGAGAAGACGGACCGACCCATGTTAATTTCAAACTTTCAAAAGGAGGCGAGCATGTCTTTCTTTCAAATCCGCAAGGAGGAGTTATAGATGAGGTCTTGTTTGGTGATCAGATCACAGATGTTTCTTTAGCTCGTGAAGTGGATGGAACTGGAGACTTCATACAGCAAGTACCTACGTTCGGGATTAGCAACGTTCTTGATACAGCTTCTAGTGGAGGTGACACTACTATGGTTTCATCGACCCAACAGACCTCAGCCTTGCCGCTAGAGATTTCCCTTTTCCCTAATCCAGTTTCCGCAACAGCTGGCTTCTTGAATATTAGCGGCGATGCACGTACAGAACTAGACATTAATTTGTATGATGCGCTCGGGCGCCTCGTTCAAAGAAACGTCTTACGTTTAGATGGATTTGGTTTCGGGCGAATCAGTTTGGCGGTTGCTCATTCGGGCGTTTATACCGCGCGAATAACTACCCGAGATAAACTTCGTGTCGCTACAAAGCGACTGGTAATTAACTAGTCGGTCTTTTAGCCTGCCAACCACTCCTTTACACCCTGCACACGGTCGCGCGCAATG
Organism: uncultured Saprospiraceae bacterium; assembly: GCA_937923485.1. Classification (GTDB taxonomy): domain Bacteria; phylum Bacteroidota; class Bacteroidia; order Chitinophagales; family Saprospiraceae; genus CALDTK01. The sequence continues at coordinate 12,126 of CALDUE010000200.1, read as the reverse complement.
ATAATCGGTTCACCTTTGTGGTTTGGCAATTGAACAGCAAACCTTGAATTACTATATGCATTAAGTTGCTCTATAGCAGAGGCTTGGGCAATAGAGGCGCGATTTAAGCGACGGAAGTTTTTCGGATCTAAAAGTTGTTCCAGTTCATCTAGTGTCTCGTTAATGGGTTGTCTACTTCCGTCAAAACCATAGGCCCACGTAATCCGATCAATACTCAAAAAGTAGGCTATCTGTGAGACGTAAACCGGTATCAATTTCGCCCCAACTTTACTCATCAACCGTTCGCGATAAGACTTGCGATTTACCATGCGAGCGACCTCTGCAAGTAGCTCAGGGCTAAGCGAGGTCTCGGCGGGTTTGCCTGTTACTTCATTCAACCTTTGGTATTTATCAAGCGCTGCATAGAGGTCTTCCGCATTAATAGGCTTGAGTAAGTAGTCGATAGAGTTGACCTTGAAGGCCTTCAAGGCGTACTCTTCGTAAGCGGTCGTGAAAATGGTTGGTGTAGCAACTTCTATATGTTGCCAGATTGTGAAGCTTAATCCGTCGGCCAAACGGATGTCGCAGAGTAATAATTCCGCATTCCAAGAAGGTAAATCTTCAATTGCGCCTCCTATGCTATCGGTTTGACCGACAACTTCAATCTTTCCATTAGGATACTCTTGCAGCAAGTGTACAAGTCGCTCTGCTGCATGTGGCTCATCTTCAATAATACCTACTCTAATACTAGCGCTCATATCAATGGGAGTTTAACAGTGAATGATTCGTCTGTGTCTTCAATAATGATTTCCTTGTCTACAAGTAATTGATATCGTTCTTGGATGTTTTTTAGCCCTACGCCTTTACCTTCAGATTTCTCAAAGCGAGGCGGTCTATTATTGGTCACAACGATCCAATCATTCTCAATGAAGAGTTTAATGTAAAGAGGATTCTTTTGTGTCGCTCCATTGTGTTTTACTGCATTTTCAACGAGCATTTGAAGTGCTAGTGGCACAATTTTTTTATCGCTCCAATTTCCTGCTTGTAGTTTTTGCGTCGCAAGTTCCGTAGGAGTGCGGTAAAGCTTATTATCTATTGTTATTCGATCACCGAATCTTGTTTTTACCAAAGCGCTATAATTGCTCAATGCTTCAACTTCTGTCGTCAAAAGAACCGCCTCTTCTTTGCGAATGTCGAGCACATAACGATACACATTACTCAAGCCGTGAATAAAATCTTCTGCTTTATCAGGATTGGTGCGTACGAGGTTACTTAATACGTTGAGCGAATTGAACAGGAAATGCGGATTGACCTGCGCATTGAGGACTTCATATTGAGCAGCTGCTTGCGAAGTTTTCAATTGCTCCTGCTCTACAATACTTTTCTTCCAAAGTCGAATAAACCATGCACCTTGATAGATCGCAGAAATAAATAGGCCTATTAATACAGAAATTAAATAATCACCGATTCCCAAGCGTTCAAGCCAAGTATCAAAGGGTACACCATAAGCCAGTACGACAAAAATATACTGCACTAGTGTAATGGCAATGGCAGCAGTTATAATATTAGCAGGTAGTACAAGGAGCAAAGCTTTCCATGGCTTGTTAAGCCAGTCAACCTTGGGGGCAATTTTAGAATTCAATAAACCCATCGAAACCCATAAGGAAACACCAATGGAGGAACTAAAGGCAAAATCTAAAAACGCCTCCCAATTGAAGGGAAGCCCACTTCGATTAAGATAGAAGAAAAACATGCTAATCGCGCATACAACTACAATTCCAATAAGCAGTTGACGGATGAAGCTAAACTTTCGTATATCAAAAGCACTATTCTTCTTGGCGTCAGCTGCGCTTAATTTTGGTATTTGTTGCTTTGATTGACTCATTGTCTCAAACTTAGTGCTTGTATGTGAAATCCCACCTTACAGCGATTTGCAAGGCGGGATGTCGTTGAAGACGGTCGGACTGATGTTGATTAGGTGAAAGTTTTGCGCTTAGTTGGCTTCGACAACAGCTCTTCCAAACATTGCCTTCGCACGTTCAGATCCCCACCTCGGGAGTAAGTCATTTCGGTCGGTTGCAGCTGCCTCTGCATCAAAGAGCTCAACGGCTGCCTCCAAGTATGGGACTGCTTTTGCGGGTCCGCCACCAAACATCGCTGGGGTATAGTAGTAGTTCTGTCCTAAGACAGATTGAGCACGCGGGTTGGTAGGATCGGCTTCAATTGCTTTTACCAAAACGTTGGTCGCCTTCGGTGCGTAGTAAGGTGCGCGCATCGGGTAGATGCCCAGCATGGTCTGGAAATACTTAGCGCGCAAGGTCAATACTTCGCTGTTGTTATCCGCTTTTTCAGCGACGGTCAGGTACTGATCCATTTTTTCGATACACGGAATACAACCTTCTTCGCCGGCGAGGTAATGCTCTATGAGTACGGCTCGTGCAGCGTAGTAATTTGGAATCCATGCATCCGGATTGCCCAAGGCAATTCGTTCGATGATGGGAGAAGCTTGCTTGATTGCTTCTGGACCTGCCTTAGCAAGTTCAAGTTGAGCGAGGAGAGGAGCTTCCCATGCGGCCTGTTCAGCTTGCGCCAAAACCGAAGTTGCAGTAGTGAAGAGGAAGAATATCGCTAGCGCGGAAGAAAGTAAACGTGTCATGTCGTTAGGTTGATTGTGAATGATGATTCAAATATCACCGCACATGTAGCCTACATTGAGGTCTACCTAACTGAACCGTAGAAAAGCATGACTGAATCGTAGCGGCCTGTTCAGAAGCCACATGTAAACGTGAAAAAGCTCCCACTTAAGCCAAAGTCCTCCTTCAGAAAGGGACAGGTTTTGGCGTAAGCTGGAGCATAAAACTTCACTTTACAGAGGAATAGCTATGCTTTCTCCTTGTCCTTTGACTTACAGCATTTTTCCTTGCACGAACGTTTTTTGTCTTTGCGCTCATTTCTGTGCGCTTGGTTATAGTCATCGTGATCCTCGTAGTCGAAATTTACCCTAGACTCACGCAACCGAACCGATGCTTCTTTATTGACCAGTCGTTTTGCAAGCTGATCTAATCGGGTTTCCCAAGCAAAAAGTTCTTCCTGACTTAGCAAGCGAGGAGGAAGAGGATTCCGATTAAGTTGTCGACTCGTTCCCCTGTTTCTACTGCTGAGTGCGATTTCGCGATTTTCTAGTTCAAGATCCCAATCGGCAAGGTCGTCGGCTCTACGTGCGAGGCTTCGCTGAAAACTTCTAAGTTCTTTTTTGCTGAGCTCGTCACTCTGCGATGATGGCGCATTGTAGCTGTAAGCTGAAGGATTAGCGGGAGTGTTGTCGCTTATCAAATTTGAACGCGTCTGCGCTGACAAACTTACACACAGCAATAGGCTAAGTAGTATGCTTAGAGGGGGGTATAATGAATTCATTTGACTGGGTTTTGGTGTTTGCAATGAAGTTCAAAAGAGTGTTCATTTTAGCTTTCTGAAGGGCCTTTAGCTAGACTTTAAAACAAACGTTAAGTATGTCTTGTCTTCTTGAGGACTAGTGGCCTCTTAAAAACTATAACACTCGGTTCTGGCTATTTACTTCACAAAAACCCTGCCTTTTTGATTTAATCAGCTAAATGTGTGGCATTTGTATGTTGTGAAAGTTTATAATATGTTTTCCGTATCAATGCTGAGGGTTTGATGGCTTACAGCACATTAGCCTATCTCGGAAGGTAAAAGGTGCTAATTCTGCGTCCCACGTCCCACGTCTCACGTCCCACGTCCCACGTCTCACGTCCCACGTCCCACGTCCCACGTCCCACGTCCCACGTCCCACGTCCCACGTCTCACGTCCCACGTCCCACGTCTCACGTCCCACGTCTCATATTCCAATTACCAAAAAAACCAGCCCGCCTCGGAAGGCGGAAGCCGCTAGTTCTTGCGTCCCTATCAGCAATCCGATGTCCGATATCCGATATCCGATATCCCAAATCCCAAATCCCCAAAAAAAAGCTTCCCCCCGCAGCGCAATTCTAAGAAAGATTGGCTGCGAGAGGAAGCAGTAGAGAATGACTATGGAAGTAGGTGTATGATTATCACTTCAAGGTGATCCTATCCCCAACCTGGAGGGCAATAGTCGCCACCGTTGTTTCCTCGGGTGTTGCGGTTACCACCGCGGGTGTTCCGTCTGTTGTTGCCTCGGCGACGTTCAGCGCGAAGTATGTCTCGTTCGAGTATAGTAAGACGTCTTGCTTTTCGATTCAGTCGATTTTCCCAGGTAATGAGTTCCCGAAGAGTCAACAAACCCCTAGGGTTGTTTGAGCGGAAATTTGCTCGACTTCTGCGAATTCCACGTCCGTTGAGGGCCTCTTGTCTGACCTGGAGGTTGTACTCCAAATTGTCGAGACGATCGGCGCGGCGGACGAGGTTGTTTTGGAATCGACGTCGTTCGGAGCGCGTCGCATTACGGAAGTCTCCACGGTTGGTACCGCGGGTGTAGGTATCTGAATTGCGAGAATTCGCATTCGTATTAGAAGCGTATACGCCTCCAGTATTGGAGCGGCGTGAGTACTGAGCATCAGCTTCGTAGTTCACACCAGCAAGGATTAATAAGCTTAGAAAAAACGTTAGAGCTTTCATGGCATTTGCGTTTGGTGTATCGCTAAGACGACCAAACTGACCTTCTCGTTACATCCGAAAATCCGTTTTAGGATGGTTTTATGAGGAGGTGTTAAGACGGTGTTTCCGAATATTGCTATAGTGTGGATTTTAAGACTTTGGGTGCTGTCTTTTAAAATCTGAGTATCCTGCTATATTTCACGCAGAGACGGCCTGAAGGCCTTATAGCGGAGCGGAGACCGCAGAGTCAGGATGCACATTTGAGACGCTTTTACCTTTATAGCCTCGCTCGATGGCTGACATCCTCCGTCCTGCGAACCACTGGTGGTTCGCAGTAATACTCGCGTGTCTAAGGCGCATCCCTACTAACATCCCACATCCCAACAAAAAAAGCCTCCTTTCGACAGCACAACCCAGGCTTAGGGTCGGCTGCGACAGGAAGCAGCAGAGAAAGACTTTCTCTTTTTAAGTGTATCAGCACCACGTTGAGGTGATCCTAGTATCTACAGCCCCGAAAGCCACTGCCTCGGAAACCTCTGTAGCTATTGCGGTAGCCTCTGCGGTAAACGTTGCGACGGCTATTGAGTCGGAAACGTTGAGTGCGTACAATGTCGCGCTGTAGTGAGTTAAGTCGTCTGGACTGGCGGTTGAGGCGATTCTCCCAGGCCAAGAGTTCATCGTAACTCAATAATCCATTGGGGACATTTGAGCGGAGAACTCCTCGGCTTCCTCGGAATCCAAAACCGTTTAGTGCATCCAGTCTAGCCTGGAGGTTGTACTCTAGGTTGTCTAGTCGATCTGCACGGCGGATGAGGTCGTCTTGGAAACGACGGCGTTCATTAATCGCCGAGTTACGGTCATTACCGCGGTCGAAATTATCGTTAACATCAGAGACGTATACGTCTCCATCGTTGTTGCGTGTCCTGCTCTGGGCGTGAGCTTCGAAGTTCACACCAGCAAGAATTATCATGCTTAAAAAAAACGTTAGAGCTTTCATGGCATTTGCGTTTGGTGTATCGCTAAGACGACCAAACACCGAAAATCGTTCTGACCAAAAATCGATTTTAGGACGGTTTTAAGATCAAATGTTAAGAAGGAGTTGCCATTACCCGCCCCTTACTGGTTTTTAAGATTTCATTTGCTGCATCGTTTGTCTTGCCCCACTCGTTAGAAGCGTTAATGCATACAATAACAAAGCTGTTTTTCTCGCTTGTAGCCCTCTGCTTCTTAGTACTCACAAGCTTTGCTCAAGATTTGAGCCAAGGCCTACTACTAAATGATCTCGATCCACACCCGATGCAACCCGTCGCCAAACCGGGGTACTTGGATACCATCATAGATCCTTCGTTTGGTACTACCATTCGCCGTATTACTGATGCTGGAGCTGGAAACATAATCGCTCCGATGTACAGCACTATTCAAGCTTGGAATGCCGACGAAAGCCTCATGATCGTTTATGAAGTTGGCGGCAGTCACCATTTGCTCGATGGTGAAACTTATGCATTCCTTCGCATACTCGATGACGTCAACCCCGCAGACGTTGAGCAGATCTTCTGGGATTTTGAGCAGCCAGATGTATTTTACTACCTCGAACGCAACACTTATAGGTTCACCTCCTATGAGGTTTCGACGAGGACCAAAACCGTCCTCATCGATCTGAACACCCTACCGATTAGCTGTTCTTCATTTGCTATGGGCAACGATGTCCAGATGATGAGTTGGGACAGTAGAGTATTTGGCTTTCGATGCGAGGATGCGGCTGCCTACTACTACGATTTAGATGCAGGCTCATTTCGGGGCTTATCCATTTCTAGCTCTGGCGTAGGGAATACCGCTGCAATGCCCGCTCCAAGTGGAGAGCGCTTTTACCACCTTACCAAGGTTTATGGGGCAGACGGCCAACTCGATTTTCAACTCAATGAAAATGGAGTAGAGCATTCTTGCCTCGGTAAATTAGCCGATGGCACCGATGCACATTTCGCCATCTCATTTGAGGAAGGCCCCAATGGCGGTTGCCAAGCAGATGTCGTTGCGCACGACCTGACCACAGGCGAGTGTTTCCCGATTACGGGGCAAGTGAACGGCTACGAGTATCCTAAATCGGGAACGCACATCTCTGCCCTCGCGCACAAGAATGAAAATGCAGGATGGCTAGCCGCTTCGATGATAGGATTTCAGGAAGACGGTCAGCGCCTGCTCGATCAAGAACTCATTATCGCACGTGCTGTCAAAGGAGCTCCCGAGGTTTATCGCATCGGTCATCACCGTAGCGATGAAAACGAGTTCGACTATTGGGGCGAACCGCATGCCGTTATCAGTCCTTCGGGAACCCGAGTTCTTTTCGGCAGCGATTGGAGCGGCAGTGAAGATGGTCAAAGCGTCGATTGCTATGTTGTAGAGCTTCCAGCTTTCGCTTTGCAGGATACTACGAGTTCAACTTCCGAACTTTTACCTGAGGTGCATCAGCTTTCGCCAAAATTCATCAATGGGCAGTTGTTCGTTACGCTCCCTTCAGACCTCATTGATGCACAACTGCAAGTATTTGATGCTGCGGGTAGAGTCGTACTAAGTCGAACCTTTCAGAACGGAGTGGGCACGGATATAGGAGATCTGCCAGCGGGTGTCTATATCGTTCGCGTCGAGCAAAGAGCTTTCAAAGGCGTCGGAAAATTTGTGGTTGGGCGGTAGTTTCATATGGCCCATCGCCGCCAGTGAAGTCGGGATAAATCCCATCCCAAGACCCCCGCACTCCACGCGATGCATCCAAGCGATGAAAAACCAGCCCGCATCGGAAAGCGGAAGCCGCTGGTTTACCATCCCTACTCGCAGTCTGACATCTGTTATCCGCCAGCGAAGCAGACCGAAATTCGCACTAAATATCATCCACCCCACCAACGCGATCCTTATCGCCGATGCTCACAAACATGCCGACAAAAGGGAAGCGAGGGAAGATCGGATCAACGGCGAGACGCTCGAACGTACCGTTGACTTCAGGCTGCTGCGCAAAACGGTATTGATTCACTTGGCGTGCACCTGCCACATTACTTAGGCTAGCGAAAATCACCGTAAAGTGGCCCTTGATTGTCGTCAAATGCGTAACCGTCATGCTCAAGTTGTGGAACTGTGGCGTCACACCAGCAAAGCGCTCGGGTGCGTTTGGATCGTCATACGGGCGGCCACTGTGAAACTGATACGTCGCACTGATTCCTAAGCCAGGCTTTTGGAAAAAACGCTTTGCCACTACCGCAACATTATGCTTGGCTGCAAAGGTGACAGGTGCACGTTCTACCAAGCCATCGCGCAAACGCTCAGCGGTATTATAACTGTAGCTCACCCAGAAATCTGCATTTTTCACAGACTTGCGATCACGGTAAAACAAGTCGAATCCTTGGGAGATTCCATCACCTTCTGTTGCTAATATTCCGTGGCGACTGGTCTTCAGCGCATCGTAAGTTTTGGCGTAAGCTTCAGCCCTCAACACACGACCTTCCCAACTGCGAGAGTAGGTGAGGCCATAGTAGGTAAGCTCTGCGGCATCAAGGTCGTGGTCGAAGGAAAATAGCTCCTCGTCAGACTGGCGTTGCACGTAGCGACCCGCAGAAAGTGCAAGTTGGTGATTTGCAGAGAAGAGGTAAGAAAGCTGCCCGCGAGGTGAAACGTAAACGCCTGCGCCATCGGCATAGGCATCTCCACGAACACCCGTGCGGACCATCCACTTCCGATTCAGGTACCAATCGGCTTCGATAAAAGCAGCGGTATAATGACGCGTGAAGTCTCCAATGTTGATCTGATTTTCTCCGTTAAACACATCGACTTGCTCGTGGCGACTTTGTTGCTCAATGCCTGCTCTCCAAATGGCAAGTTCTTTGAAATTGTCGCTGTAACTGGCGCGTGCTTGAAGGTCTACCTGATCAACGATTTTACCGTTACCGTCTACACCTAACTCATCGCGATTGCCTCCGACAGAGGTTCCAAATTCCCACAAGCCTGTCGTTCCTCGTGGCTGCTGATAGACGGCTTGGGCGTAAAGGTTTTTGTTGCTGATACTCAAGTCTGAACCGCCATAAAACTTCGCCTGCCCAGGATTTGAAGCAGCATATGCATTGGTGCTGGCTTGGGCGAAGGCCTTGAAATTGCGACCATCTTTTCCTTTCCACCAATACCCCGCCTGCGTGTTCAGACCTTGTGGCACTTTGATAATGTTTTTGCGGACTTCCTCGTTGAGCTGACCGTACAGGCCCATGTGCTGTCCACCAACGCCAACAGCGAAGGCTTGATTCTCCGCGACAAGCTGGGTGTGCGTGATGTCTCCACCCAGGGTCATTACACTGACTTGTGTCTGTGTTTTTTCAGGCAGATCTTGTGTTTGAAGAATGAGCGCAGCTGAAAGCGCGTCTCCGTATTGGGCCGAAAACCCACCGGAAGCAAAGGTGATCCCTTTAAAGGCGAATGGACTGAATCGGGTGCGACTCGGTACATCGGGCAACGCACTGGTGTAAAGCGTAGGCACACGCATCCCGTTGATGTAGGCCTGTGTTTCTGCTGCCGCACCACCTCTTACCAGTAGCTGCCCGGTTTCACCTGCAGGTGTGCTTCCTGGAAGGGTATTGAGGGCCTCTGCGATATCGGCCGTCGATCCTGTTGTTGCCACATCGACACTAGAAAGCACGGCTACTTTACGTGTATCGCTTGCTACAAAGGCACCTGCAGAAACGACCACTTCAGAAAGCGCCGTCGCTGTTTCCTTTAAGGTGAAGTTGATGTTCGTTGCGTTCTCTTCCGTCACTGTTACGCTGTCAAGCTTAAAGCCGATGTATTGCGTCTGTAGCGTAAAAGGGGTTTTGGCGAAAGCTATAAATTGAAATGCCCCATGGCAATCGGTAGTGGCCCCTTCATAGCTTTCCGGGTTGTAGATATTGACGCCTGCGAGGGGCTCTCCGGTGAAATCAACGATTCGTCCGCTCACTTCTAGTTGAGCGTGAATGAAGAGTGTCTGTAGAAGGAAAAATGCGAGCGTGAGTATGCGAGTAGCCATGATCTTCGTTGTTTGTATTTCGAAGATGAGGGCGTTTTCTAGCAGGCTTTCGCCAAAACCTACTGAATCGTAGCCAAAGCATACTGAATCGTAGTCACGCCAAAATGCAAGCATACACGTAGCCCTTTTTGAACGTCGTTGAACCGAGGTCCACCGCAGCAATAGCCTTGATATTTGCTAGAGACTTGCTAGAAGAATGGTTCAACGCCGTTCAAAAAGGGCGGCAATGTTACTTCCACATCAGTAGCCTAGCATTTTTAGAGACTTGCTAGCGGCTATTCAACGCCGTTTAAAAAGGGCGGCAATGTTCTTAAGGAAGAATGCCAATTCACAAGACCATGACTACCTCCATATCCAAACACTGCTTTTGTGCGTTGTATCTTTCGACTACCAACTATACTAGCATGAGACTACTTACCACCTTCCTTTTCGTACTGATTGCAACGATCACGCTAAGTGCACAGAGCGCAATAGGCACTTGGATTACCGTTGACGACAATTCTGGAAAAGACCGCAGCCACATTGAAATTACAGAAGTCGATGGCAAACTCTCTGGCGTCATTGCCAAGACACTAGACCCAGAAGCTACGCCTACTTGCGAAACATGTTCGGGCAAGCGCGCCAATGCTCCTTACATCGGTATGGAAATCATCATAGATGCTGAGCCAGACGGTGAAAAGGAGTGGGAAGGCAAAATCTATGATCCGGAAGGTGATACGGAGTATAAGCTCATCATGTGGATCGAAGAGAACCCAAATGTGCTGTACGTGCGTGGTAAGCACTGGACGGGGCTGTACAGGACGCAGACGTGGAAGCGTAAAGTGTAAGCTTGCTATCACTTTGCGGTTGTCCTGCGAACCACTGGTTCGCAGGAAAAAAGGGGTTCGCAGGACAAGGAAAAAAGCTTTTAGCTTTTTTACTGCCCCCGCATATAGAACTTCTGCCCGTCAATCACCACGGAGTTGACGCGGAACTTCTCATCCAAGTACACATAAGCGTTCGGCTGTTTGTGCAGATTGAGTTCCCATTGCCAGCGATCGCCACCTGGACGAGCGTTTGGATTTTCACGCTCTAGCACTCCATTGACTTGGTAAGTGCGGTGTTGCATTTCAGTGCTTCCATCGTCGAAGTACATGAAGGAATTCAGGTCGATGTAGTATTTCGTTGTGATCTTCAACTTAGTAGAATCGATTACCTGCCCTTCAAGTGCAACGGCTTGTTCTAGCATCGCAAGTAGGCTATCAGGTTGTGCGGCTGCTTGTTCAAGGTTCGCAACCAAACTGTCGGGCAGTAGCGTAGGGATGCTATCCACCGTCGCCGCTGCGAGCTCTTCATTGGCAAGTAAGGTGTCGCCGACTACGTTGTCAAACTCCATTCCGAGAATCTCCTCTTGTGATCTTTTCGGAACTTTCACCAAGGCACTATCAGCAGGAATTCCCTGCGCCTTTGCAAGCAGTGCCGCTCGGGCAGCTTTTTGCGCCTCTGGCTCTGATGCTAGTGGTGGAGCAACTTCGGAATACGTTTCTTGTACAGCAACGGCCTCTTCCTTTTTCTCTTTTTTGTTCTTTTTCTTTTTACTGAGCTTTTCGCCGATGCCTCTTTTCTCTTCGACCGTTGTAATCTCATAGAAGTTGAGGTAGACAGAATCAGATGGTAAAATCCTTTGCTGGACGCCTCCCATGTTGTGAAAGACCCGAAGAAAAGGACGAACGTGAACACCTGTCCATAAGCTGTCGATGCTCTCGATTTTCTTTTCACCCTTGTGCGTGAAGTAGGCCGCTTCGGCTTCTTGCACTTCTTTAGGAATAATGCGAAGGAAGAAAATGACCTCTTTATCCTTGTTTGAGCGCTTGAAGATTAAACCTTCTACCTGCCCCTTTGGATCAACGACAATCTTGAGGTGCCCCTGTATAGTAGGGTCACGTGCATTCATGAGCTTCATGATGAAGCCATACTCTGTGGTGTTGATGTTGTTGACGCTGTATACGCCTTGTATTGCAGGGCCTTCAACATAGAGGTTGTTCTGTGTGATACCAAAAGAATACTTCCCAATAGGAATTTCTTCTGGCTCTTCTCCAGGCACTTCTCGCAACGCTGGCTTGAAGTCGTAGCCAATCAGGTCAACCGGAGATGCAAAAGTCCGATCGCTTATATACGAATACTGGACTGTCTGAGCTGCTAGGCTCGAGGTTAAAAGGCACAGAATAGTGCATAGCGTAGTGAGAGTGTTCATGGTTTCTTACAGTGTCGTTCACTGTATGAATTGCAAACCAGACGCCAACAGGACCGTATTTTCGGTCGGTTGCCGCTCCCTGCGAAAGTTCATCCATTCAACGCGAAAAAACCCCCAAACTCCGAAAGGTAGATTTCGGGTTTCGGTAGGAAAATCGTTGGAATTGCAGGGTAAGTAAGCTTTTTTTGAACCGCAATCACGGCCCAGGGCCCTTGAAGTAGCTAAGTATTAGACGCCCCGTTAGGATGCTTAAGCCTTTATATACGCAAGTTTCTTCCAGAGCCGT
>CALDUE010000199.1 GCA_937923485.1 uncultured Saprospiraceae bacterium | reverse complement strand
GGTAAGGGAGACGTCGGTTTCTGTAACCACTGGACGCTTGAAATCAGCGTATCCATGCCCGTGCGGGTATATCCAGGCATGCCAATCGGACAGTTGATCTATTTTATGGTGTCTGGCGACATTGAGAACTACTACAACAAGAAGGCCAACGCCAAGTACAACAATAAGACGGACAAGCCCGTCGAGAGTATGATGTGGAAGAACAGCTTTTAAGTGGTATTCCACTACGACGCCAACTTCTGTAACGAGAAGGCTTGAAACAGAAATGCCCACCCCGAGTAATCAGGGTGGGCATTTGAGTTTTTAGTATCTAAACCTTTACACTACTGTGGAAGGCCTACGATGACTCCCGTTGTGATAGAGACGGTAGCTCCTCCAGAAGATTGCGCATCAAAACTGAATGTTGCATCCAGGGTTGGGCTGTTTTGCGTTACTGTGAAAAGTCCTCCACTCGTTGAAGTAAACATGGTCCCGTCGGCTGAAGTGTAGCTAGCATTTCCTGCGGGGATAGCAAATGCCTGCTCTCCAGCACCTAACACGACGATAGAGAGAAGTTCGTTGTTTGCACCTACTAGGTTTACTGCGGTAGATGATCCGTTTCCGAGTGTAAATGAGCCCGAAGAGCAAATCTCGACCCCATCTACTAAGTACGTCGCAGCTTGCGTACAGACGGTGGTAGTGGGAGGATTTGGCTCCATAGTCTCATCATCGTCGTCATCACATGAAGTGATACTGAATGCCAAGAAGGCAAAAAAGAGGGTTTGAAGAAGAATTTTCATAACTAGGATGTGTTTTGGGTTCGTGAGAGTTCTACAGCTGTGAATAGCTGTATTATGTAGGTCAAAGCTAGTAACTCTTTTTTCTTGGCCTGTTAATTAAAGCTTTATGTCTAAGTCCCCAACAAACGTAATGAGTACAGTAATCTACGAAGGTGGGCTACGCACCTCAGCAACTCATCTTCGGTCTGGCAATGTGATCACCACCGATGCTCCCTTAGATAATAGAGGTAAGGGTGAAGCCTTTAGTCCAACAGATCTATTTGCGACCTCCTTAGCTTCTTGCATACTTTCCATCATGGGCATTGCTGCATTGGATCGCGAGATAGACATGACGGGTACTACAGCAGAAGTAGTAAAGGAGATGGGCGGTCCACCGCGACATGTTGCGGCAATCCGTATCGTGATTCGCCTTCCGGCAAAACCTTACACAGCTGAGGAGAAGCGGGTTTTGGCGAAAGCTGCAAAGGGGTGCCCGGTGAGTAGGTCGCTTCACTCGGACTTAGTTGAGGATGTGAAGCTCATTTGGGAGGAGTAAAGCGGGAATTTTGAATTTGTCTTTGACGCTTCGCGCCAAGAATTTTGGATTTTGAATGCCGAGATGCATAACTAGCATAGCGGTAGCGTCTAGCTTGTGCGTACCTTTGGCATCCCAAATCCCACGTCCCAAATCCCACGTCCTAAACCCCACGTCTCAAATCCCAAATCCTGAGCAAAAAAAAAGCCCCGCATCGTAAGATGCAGGGCTTTTTTTTTACTACTTGCTCTTTTTCTTTCGATCAAGTTTCTGTGCGATCTCGATGATCTCGTAGGCTTCGAAGACATCGTCGACACGAATATCGTTATAGCCGTCGATAGTGATACCACACTCCCTGCCGGCGGAAATCTCCGTCTTGTCGTCTTTGAATTGCTTGAGCGATCCAATTTTTCCGACCTGACCTTCTTTGAGCGGATAAACCACCACTCCATCACGAATGATGCGGATGAAGTCGTTGCGGTTGATGCGACCTGAGTCGACGTAGCAACCAGCAATGGTACCGATCTTGGAAATCTTATACGTTTCGCGCACAATGACCTGACCAACGATTTTCTCTTCTTTGGTAGGCTCGAGCATGCCTTCAATAGCCAACTCAACATCGTCGATTACCTCGTAGATGATGGAGTACGTCTTGACTTCAACACCTTCGCGCTCTGCGAGCTTGCGGGCAGTGAGGCTCGGACGAACTTGGAAACCAATGATGATCGCATCAGAAGCACTCGCAAGGAGTACGTCAGACTCAGCAATCGGTCCGACGGCTTTGTGAATCACATTAACGGCCACAGTTTCGTGACTTAGCTTGATAAGCGAATCAGAAAGTGCCTCAACAGAACCATCCACATCACCTTTGACGATGAGGTTGAGTTCCTTAAAGGTACCGAGTGCAAGACGACGGCCGATCTCATCGAGTGAGATACGCTTAGTCGCACGGTTGGTCTGCTCACGCATAATCTGCGCACGCTTACTTGCAATGGTACGCGCCTCTGTTTCAGAAGGCATGACCTTGAAGCGCTCACCTGCTTGAGGTGCACCACTTAGTCCTAGTACAAGTACTGGAGTCGCAGGGCCTGCTTCTTTCACGTTCTTACCATGGTCGTTGAACATGGCCTTGACCTTACCACTCGCCTCACCGGCAACGATAGCGTCACCAATGCGGAGGGTACCTGTTTGTACAAGGGCACGGGCAACGTAACCACGACCCTTTTCAAGCGAAGCCTCAAGCACAGCACCGATGGCTGGTCTGTTTGGATTTGCTTTGAGCTCAAGGATGTCAGCTTCGAGAACCACTTTCTCAAGTAGATCATCGATTCCTTCACCGGTCTTAGCTGAGATAGCTTGACATTGAACTTTTCCACCCCAATCCTCTACAAGGACGTTGAGTTGAGAGAGTTCCTCTTTAATCCTGTCAGGATTAGCTCCGTCTTTGTCAATCTTGTTGATCGCAATGACGATTGGAACACCTGCTGCTTGCGAGTGACTAATCGCCTCTCGCGTCTGCGGCATGATTGAATCATCAGCTGCGATAATAATGATCGCAATATCAGTAACCTTGGCACCACGTGCACGCATCGCCGTAAAGGCTTCGTGACCAGGTGTATCAAGGAAAGTGATCTTGCGACGCTCATCGCCTTCACCAACGCTTACTTCGTAAGCACCGATGTGTTGAGTGATTCCACCCGCCTCACCGTCGGCAACTTTTGCTTTACGCACATAATCAAGAAGACTCGTCTTACCGTGGTCAACGTGGCCCATTACGGTCACAATCGGTGCACGAGAAACGAGATCTGCAGGATCATCTACAATTTCTTCTTCCTCCTCCTCACCGCCAGTATCGGCGTTGATGAATTCAACTTCACGCTCATACTCGCCAGCGACGAGCTCGATCACTTCTCTGTCGAGACGCTGGTTGATCGAAACGATCACACCGAGGTTCATACAGGTTAGGATCACGTCAGTAACCTCAACGTCTAGAAGACTAGCGAACTCTGTAACGCTAATGTTCTCGGTGAGCTCTAGTGTGCTGGTGTCGCGGTTTGCTTCTTCACGTTCGCGGTTGTCGCGGTGACGATCACGGTTATCACGACGGATCTTTTGGCGCTTGTTCTTGCCACGACCCGAGAGTCGTGCCATAGTTGCCTTGATCTTATCTTCAATCTCTTTCTTAGAGACTTCCTTTGTTTCGTCTTTACGAGCACCACCGCGACCTCTGTTCTGTCCGCCGCCTGGTCCACGTCCGCGGCCACCGCCGCCTCCACCGCGGTTAGGAGTTCCTCCAACAGCAACACGTTTGCGCGTGCGCTTACGTTTGCC
The DNA here is from genome assembly GCA_937923485.1 of uncultured Saprospiraceae bacterium. Classification (GTDB taxonomy): domain Bacteria; phylum Bacteroidota; class Bacteroidia; order Chitinophagales; family Saprospiraceae; genus CALDTK01. The sequence continues at coordinate 4,424 of CALDUE010000199.1, read as the reverse complement.
ATCTTCGCCTGTCTCACGCTTAGGGCGTTCAAACTTCTTGACATCAATCTTGCCCAGAACCTTTAGTCCCGCAAGTTTTGGTGCCTCAGCGCGCTTCATCAAAGCAGGATCTCCTGTTGCTTCCGCAGCAGGTGTACCTTCTGGAGTAGCCGATGCAGGTGTTTCAGCCTTTGGAGCTTCTGCTTTTGGCGTCTCAGGTGCCTTCGCTTCTACTTTAGGAGCTTCTGGTGCCTTTTCTGGCTTAGGGGCTGGTTTTGGCTTACGCTTAGGTGGATTGAGATCAATCTTCCCTTTCACTTTAAGCCCAAACTTCTGGCGTTCTTCAACTTCACCAGGCTTTGTACTCTTCGGAGCAGGAGCTTCTGCAGCCTTTGGGGCTTCAGGAGCTTTTTCCGCCGGAGGAGTCTGCTTTGCTTCAACAGGTGCCGGCGCTGGCTTAGGTGCAGGTGCCGGGGGTGGTGCCTGCTCTGCTTTTGGAGCTGGTTTAGGTGCAGGTGCGGGAGCTTTATCCCGTGCAGCTGCTGCTGCCGCTAGACCTCCTACTACTGTAGGACGGCTAGCGGCTTCTGGCTTGGCCTGAGCTGCGGCTTTCTGACGAAGTTCGATTTTGTCAGCCGCTTGCTTGGTCTCTAAAGAGGAAGCAAACTTCTGCTTGAGTAGGGAGAACTGTTCGTCATCGATCTTGGTCGTCGGCTTATTGTCAACGTCATGGCCCTGCTCACGCAGGTATTCCACGACGGTGCCTGTTCCGACGTTCAACTCCTTGGCGACTTTAATGAGTCTTTTCATGTAGGATATTAGTCCGTGCTGTACTCCGTTAAAGGTTGTGGAGCACACAAAAGCTTAAAAGCAGATACCGGAGCAGCCGCAAAGATAGGACAAGCCTATCGGAATAACAGGATTAAAGCTGGTTGCATTGACATGCGTTTACAACTTGCCCTAATCCGGCGTTTTCACAAGACTCAGTGAGTAGTTGGTTTTGACGAAAGTCGTATTCAGCTATCGCCAAAACCAGTAACACGCTGAGCGTTGCTGTATGTAGATGTACGAGCTAACTGACTGGCAGTCAACACATACGCGAATTTCAATCAGAGGATTACTCCTCTTCTCCAGCAGCAGCCTCGGTCGGTGCTGCAGCTTCTGGCGCAGCTTCGGCAGCAGGCGCTGCTTCTTCAACAACCTTCGCAGCAGGTGCTTCAGTTGTCGCTGCTTTACGTGCACGAGCCGCTCTTTCTTGAACTTCTTCGTCCGTTGGAGTGGTTTTTAGAGCTGCACCAGGCTTCTCTTCACCAGCAAACTCGTTCGCCAAAATAGCAAGAACATCGTCGATCGTTTCTTCTTCAAGATCTGTTCGACGAACTAATTCTTGTTGACTCAAGGCTAATACACTTCGTGCGGTATCGCAACCAATGCTCTTGAGTGACTCGAGAATCCATCCTTCGATTTCATCAGAGAATTCTTCGAGATCGACATCCTCGACGTCATCGTAGGTAAGGTCATTACGGAAGACATCGATTTCATAACCAGTTAAACGACCGGCAAGTTTAATGTTCGATCCTCCACGTCCGATCGCAAGAGAAACTTGGTCGGCATCGAGGAAAACACTTGCGCGCTTGGTCTCTGCATTCATGTCAACGTGCGTCACCTTCGCTGGCGTCAAAGAACGCTGTATAAGGAGCGACTCGTTGATTGTCCATGGAACGATGTCGATGTTTTCGTTGCGTAACTCACGAACAATGCCGTGAATACGTGAACCTTTCATACCAACACAGGCACCAACTGGGTCGATGCGGTCGTCGTAGCTTTCTACAGCAACCTTGGCGCGATCGCCTGGGATACGGACGATTTTCTTGATGACAATGATACCGTCTTCGATTTCTGGGACTTCGTTTTCCATCAGCTTGGCCAAGAAAGCCTCGCTTGTACGACTGAGCCAGATTTTCGGAGTACCGTTGTCGTTCTCGACTTTGTTGATGATCGCTCGGATCATATCGCCTTTACGAACGAAGTCACCTCGGATCATGTCTTTACGTGGAAGGAGCAACTCGTTTCCAGTCGCATCATCTACTACTAGAATGTCTCGTTTCAAGACTTGTTGTACCTCGGCAAGCACCAACTCGCCTTCGCGATCTTGGTAGCGCTTGTATACTTCGTCTTTTTCGAGGTCGCCAATACGGCTAACAAGCGTTTGGCGTGCAGCCATTACTGAACGACGTCCGAAATCTTCGAGGAAAAGTTGCTCGTAGCACTCTTCGCCTACTTCGTAATCATCATCAATTTCGAGGGCTTCTGAGATCGCAATGTGGGCTAACTCGTCGGTTACCTCACCGTCCGGTACGATTTCACGTACACGCCAAAGTTCGAGGTCACCCTTTTGCGTATTGACGATTACGTCGAAATTCTCGTCATCGCCGAACTTCTTTTTGATGAGGGTGCGGAATACGTCCTCGAGGACTTTGACCAGTGTTGGTCTGTCGAGGTGCTTACCGTCTTTAAATTCGGAGAAAGTCTCCACCAAATTCATCATAGCGTTGGGGGTTAGGCGAGGTTGAGGGGTATTATTTAAAGCTAAGTTTCACCGTGGCTCCTTCGAAACTTCCGAAGGCAACTTGATGCGTGACTTGCTCTTTGATTTTTTTCTTTTTTTCTCTGCGCACGACTTCTTCTTGCAACGTGAGGCCTTCCTCGGTTACAGCGGTAAGTTCGCCTTGCACAGTTGTTTCTTCATCGATCTTGACGCTGAGCGTGCGACCGATATGCTTTGGAAACTGTCGCGGGTTGGTGAGCGGTCTGGAAGTTCCTGGACTGCTTACTTCTAAGGTGTACTTCTCTCCGAGGAGCATGGTGGTATCCAGCTGCTCTTCGATGTGACGACTTAGTTTGCGACAGAGGGTGAAATCGACGCGTTCGTCGGAATCGATAAACACTTCCACTCGGTTGTTTCCGCCCATCTTAATCTCCATGAGAAAAGCATGCGTGTACTCGGGATCGGCTAAGAACTCGAGTGCCCAAGCTTTTACTTGACTTGGTGCATCACCTTTGAGTGAGGATGAGGGTGGGGCTTGAAACATAAAGAGTATCAAAAAAGGGAACCTGTGGGGTTCCCTTTTCGAGTTAAACAGGTATGTGTTTGCGCGAATATACGAGCGTTTGTGGGAAAATGTTCTCTTTTTCAGGCCGATTGCAAGCTGGAATTGGAGAAATTGGCGACCATGCGAATACTACCGATAGCAAATGCGCTTGGCTTCTGTGCCGTGATTGCGGCCAATTGGGCTGCGAACGCCCTTCCGCTTAATGGATATACGACCGGTCAGTTGAGTGAATTCTATCCGAATTACTTCGTGCCGGAGGGGTATGCCTTTTCGATCTGGGGGCTAATTTATTTGTTGGCGCTGGGCTTCGTGGTCTATGGATTTATGACTGATGGGGGGACAAACAACACCAAACGCAGCTCTCCTCCGCCTGCGGTACAGCGCATTGGTTGGAAGTGGATTTTAATTTGCGCGATCAACGTTGGGTGGATCTTCGCCTGGCACTATCGGTTTATAGAAGTATCGATGGTGTTGATGCTTGCTTATCTCGTGACCTTGAGTTTCATTTTTCTCTCCTTACGGGAAAACCTGCACTCCGAACCTGTGAGTAGCAAGGAAGCTTGGCTAGCATGGTTGCCGTTTGGAATTCACCTAGGTTGGATTTGTGTAGCAACCGTGGCTAATGCTACTGCGCTATTGGTAAGCTACGATGTCACTTTCGGTGCTCAAACGGATATCATCATAACCATGGCCATGATTACAGTGGTTATGTTCTTGGCGCTGTATTTTATAAGGTCTAAAGGGAGTGGAGAAGTTGCTTTGGTTGTAGCCTGGGCCTTGATCGCCATTGCCGTTCGTCATTGGACGGATCAGAATAGTTTAGGCATTGTCGCGCTAGCCGCCGCTTCGCTCATTGTTCTTCGCATTTTCTCGGGATGGAAGTTTCAGTGGTTTGGCCGTCTACGTGAAATTTCTTGATGTTGCATTTCACAGTTCAATAACCTACTACTTCTGACGAGCTTGCAATCTGTTTTGCCGAAAGGTGTTTACTTAGTAGCCTCATTAATCCACAAACTTCAATCAGATGAAATATCAGTTTCGACTCCCCGTATTTGTTCTTGCCTTATGTTTTGTGCTGGCATCCTCGCTCTGCGGGAGCGTAAGCTTAATGGCCCAAGACGCAATGATGGAAATAGAGACGCTGCCTCGTGCAGATCGTATTACGACCACAGAGCCTGTGCCCAAGAAAAGTCCGATGAATTCGGCGAGTATGCACAAAGGTGACGGCTACGTGCGTGTAGTGTACAGTCAGCCGATGCTACGCGGTCGTGCAATGCTAGGCGATCAGGTTGCGTATGGAAAAGTGTGGCGAGCTGGTGCGAATGAAGCGAC
>CALDUE010000198.1 GCA_937923485.1 uncultured Saprospiraceae bacterium | reverse complement strand
GACCCACCTTGTTCGTAGGTCATTCCGATACTTCCGTTGAACATCGGATAGGTATCACCATAGCTAGGGTAGAGGAGGTCGAATACTTCGCCAGTGTAATAGAGCCAGCCATTTTTATCAAAAACTCGGGCGTTATTCTGTCCGATAGTTTTTTGAAAGGTTCGCTGAAACTCCGTGAGATAAGCGTGGTAAGGTTCTGCAGCGGGAGCGAAGTAGTAACTTGAGTTCGCACTCATTTCATGCAGGTCTACATGAACATGGGGAAACCACTGGTGATAGACCTTGAGTCGAGCTTGGGTTTCTTGTTGTGTAGCCCAAGCCCAATCGCGGTTAAGATCGAATTGATAGTGATTCGTCCGTCCGTTGGGCCAAGCCTCGTAGTGTTCCCAAGCGCTCGGGTTTGGATCAGGAAGCAGCGTAGCATGTCGGCGTTGGTCGTCAGTGTAGCGCGTATAGCCATCTGGATTCAAGCTAGGATCAAGAATGACGATGGTATTGTCGAGGTATGTAGCCAGCGAATCGCCTGTTTTTGCGGAAGCTAAATCATACAAAATCTGCGGACTTGCCTCACTACCTGCAGCCTCATTTCCATGTACCGAACAAGAGAGCCAAACGACGGCCTTGGGTGAACCATTTGCGTTGCCTTCGAGGATTTCACTTCTTCGTAGGTGGTCTTCGCGAGCAGCTTCTAGGTTGGTTATGGTTGCTTCCGAAGAGATAATGGCAAGCATCAACGGACGCCCTTCATAACTGGTGCCGTACTGCTGCAAAGTCACTCTGGGACTTGCTTTGGCAACCGTTTCGAAGTAAGCAATGAGCTTCTCGTGGGGAGTGAAAGATGTGGTGTAGCCTTGCAGGACGCTCTGCGGTGTACTGATTTGAGCTACTACACTCGTACACAGAGTGAATGACAAAACCGTGTAGAAAAGGATGCTGCGCATAGGAGTCAAACCTCGGAATTAAAGTCGAATTGTGTGAGCTAGATATTCATGTATACGCGCCAAGTCACTAGGTGTTCTGTAGCCAAGCAAGCGAGGAGTTGCCTCAATCGATTTCTAAGTTTCATTTTTCGCAACTGAGCGCATCCGAAGTTTCAAAATTTAAACCGATTCACCTTCATAGTACGGCCACCTTGCACCAATGAAAGTAATGATTCAAAGGTGCGTATTCACCAGCTGCTTGTTTATTTTAGCTGCGCTGTCTTCAACTAAGATAATGGCTCAATATGTTGATGTGACAATAAACCCTCTAAGCGCGCTAACCGGTACAGCTGTAATCATGGCGGAAGTACCTGTCGCTCCATCGTTTGGCGTAGAGCTTCAATCTTCTTATTTTTTCAAAGCGCGACGCGCTTGGACACCTGATTATTCTACAGAAGGGTATCGTATTGGTGCATTAGCTCATTATTATTTTGATACAAATCGCGAGCATGCTGAATGGAGCATCTTCGCTTATGGGCGCTACTTAGATGTTCGTTATGAGGATAATGGATCTCCTACCATTTTCGATCGTGATAATTACACATTTAGTAAAATCAGCGTTGGTATGGGAGGTTCCTACAAGCACGTGTTTAGAGAGCATTTTGTGCTCGGTGCAGGAATAGGATTAGGCCGCAACTTTGCTAAAAAGCTTGTGCGCGAAGAGGGCGAGGCGGGAGATTTTTTATCCCTCGGACTTCAAACCAGAGTGGATATCGATGTATATGCTAGAGTCACCATCGGCTATCGGTTCAGATATACAATGGGGTCTTAAAACACAGACTCTGCGATCTTTCGAATGGTCTTCACATCACCCATGGTGTAGTAGTGTAAGCAAGGTACGCCTGCGGCTTTGAGCTCTTTGCTTTGTTGGATACACCACTCAATACCGGCTTGTTTGATCTTTCTTCGATCATCTTTCACCGCTTCAACACTCTCTACGAGGTCACTTGGTAGGTTGATGTGAAAAAGCCTCGGAATGCTGTTGAGCTGATAATACTTCGTGAGTGGCTTTAAGCCAGGTACGATGGGAACATCAATACCTGCAGCACGACATTTTTCGACGAAATCGAAGTATACCTGATTATCAAAAAACATCTGGGTAACGATATACTGGGCTCCAGCATCGACTTTCTCCTTTAAGTAGCGGAGATCCATGTCTAGGTTAGGAGCCTCGAAGTGTTTTTCTGGATAGCCAGCAACACCGATGCAAAACTCAGTTGCTTGAGCATTTTTGATATGCTCATCGAGGTAATTTCCATGATTCATATCGGCGATCTGCTTCACGAGATCAACGGCATAGTTGTGTCCATGGTCCTCAGCAACAAACTTTCCATCGAAGTGTCGAGCATCTCCCCGTAGAGCGAGGACATTCTGAATACCTAAGAAGGCTAGGTCAATAAGTACGTTCTCTGTTTCCGATACGGTGAAACCACCGCAAAGGAGGTGGGGTACTGCGTCAACACCGTATCTGTTGGTGATACTCGCACAAATCCCTACTGTACCTGGGCGCTTGCGTATGGCTGTCTTTTCGTAATGTCCACCAGGGCGCTTTATGTATTCGAAATCTTCGCGGTGATAGGTAACATCAATGAAAGGTGGCTTGAATTCCATAAGTGGATCAAGCGTGTCGAAGATGGACTTCATACTGCCTCCTTTGAGCGGGGGCAAAACCTCGAACGAAATGAGGGTGTTGCCAGCAGCGGCAGCTATGTAATCTGTAACTTTCATCGTGTGTTTCTATGTTGGTTGGCCTAGAAACCAACTTGGGGCTGCAAAGTAAGGTGCAGGAAATAGATCAATTAGATTATGCGCTAGATATTACCCCAACAAGACTAGTCGTCAAGCTCATCAGCATCAAAATCTCCTAGGAGTAAGTCCACAAAATCAGCCAACTCCTCGTCGATGATATCTAAAAAGTGACGATTCAGAATACTCCTGCTGGCACTTTCATCAATGTCCCAAACGGTAGTAATGCTTCTGCGGACGAGCTCCCTGAGCATGTCTTCAGAAACAAGTGGCAGCAGCTCTACAATACTCTGCATGGCAGGTTCGTAAAGAGCCTCTTTGTATGTTGGTAGGAAACTTGGGAGATAATCAAGTAAAATCACAGGATCAACCACGCCCTGCTCATCTAGGGTTTTATACGCATCGTCAAAACGGCCAAGCTCGCACAAGACCACGAAGTACTTTGTGTAAGCGACGTAAACACCTCTCGATGCTGGTTCTTTAAGCTCATTAGCGATTTCAGCGAGGTCTTTTAAGTAGACCTCTTCACCGACCTCACCTTTGTAGAGGTCCAGTATACCGTAAATTCGGTGACCTACGCTCATGAATGCTCTGCGCAATAGATCGCGATGATCAGTAGTCAATTCTTCGGACTCAACGAGCATCATGACCAGGTCGTTGTACATGCCGCATCGAGCCATGTCCTCATGGTCTTCGCGTAGCGTGTCTTCACCTGGAATGATGAGTGCGTCTTCCACGTACTTCACAACTACATCGTGTAGCTGGTGGTGAAGCATCTCTGCAAGTGCAGGAGCGCGTAGCAGCGGGTTTTGCAAGTGGCTGTCAAATAAACCGTGAAGCTTTCCAAATTGCTGAGTTCTAGCATAAAACAAGGCAAGTGGCATTGCTAAGCGTTCTGCATCTTCAGCTCCGTTTTCTTTTTTGCGCGCACGTTCCCAGCGTGAGCGGAGTGTTTTTTCGAGGGTAACGATCTCGCTTTGATCGAGCGCACTATCATCAAGTAGGGCAATGAGGCTACTTTGAATTTGCGGTTCGAGTTTTGGAAAGCGTTGGAGGAGTTTCATTCCAAGCCCATGAACTTGCTCGGCAAGCTGTTCTGGTACAGGAGGAATAGTAAGGTCGCTCAACATCCCACTACTGGCAATTACCATGTCGACTTCATGTTCCATCAAGATTTTACCCGATGACATTTTTTGAAGTAGGTTGGAGAGTATCGCTCGACTGAGTAGGAAGGTCTGCTGATACTTTTCTTGTTCGTAGAGGTAGTTGATCTCATCGAGCAAGCGATACGGATCAAATCCATCTTTTGGCAAAGTGTATTCTGAACTGCTTTTGGGGTCGTCCATGAGTGCGACGACCTCATCATAGAGTTGACCGTCGGCGTCAATATTCTCCAAGATTGTGAATACGAGGTCTCCTTGAAGTTCTGGATAAGTGCGTAAGCAAAGTCGGAATGCTTGAATGAGGTGGTCTCGATCAGCATTTTCGATCAAGTGATCGACGAGGCTTTCTTTTTCTTTTTTACCATCATCTGTAGATGGTCCTTCACTTGCTTCTCGTTCACGGATAGCTGTGAGAAGTGCGGCGACGTGCGCACAGCCCGTATGATTGCGACCATCCGAACTACATATCCAGCTCGGACCATCCTTGCCGTGGTCGATCTTCACGGTAGTGGTACTTTCTTCACCATCGATGATTGCGCTAAAACGGCGTCGACGTACATCGATACGAAGTTCGCGCACAGCACTTGAGAGGTAAATCTTTCGACCCTCTGAAATGGCTTCAGCACTAAGTCGCTCGCGAATGAGCTCGTGCGTTTTTGATGGGCGATTGGCCATGAATGAATTTCCGAGGGCGAAGCTTAGGAAAGCAAAAGAGTGAGAACAGGTTATGAATTAGGTATCGTAAGCCAGTAGCTGAACTCTAAATACGCACTGCTAAGCTGTACCGTTGCGTGTAACGCGAAAAAAGCTACGCTGATTGCTGCTAGAGTTTGTCCTAGAATAGCTTTTCTTGACCTTTGCCACCACGCTTCTTTTTCGGTGCTGCATCATCCAAATCGAGAGAAACCGTTGTTCCTGGCGGAATCCCTTTCTCGGTAGACTTTTTCGAAGCTGAGGTTTTGGCGGAAGCTCCACCATCTCCAACCATCTTGACATTGGTCAATTTGAGGTCAGATAATTTGTTGCCGAGAGATTTCCATCCTTTCACATCGATAAACTCTACAAGGTCAACCTCACCGCCGTCCATTTTCTTGCCTTTAACGGTCATGGTGTAGGTGATAACTGGTTTTGGCGCAAGCGTAGCAAAAAGCAGCTTTGATCCTCGAGCTTCGGTAATAAAGGACTGTATGTTGTCGAGTGACGTAGTCTCGATCTTGAAGCGCTTGACAAGCGTACGTTTGCGCTCACCATCGTAGTAAACTGCGGTGATGACATCCTCTGTGTCGAGCTTGCCGATGTGCAGAAGCTGCTCGACATCATATCGGTGAGTAATCTCAAAGTCCGTCAGCTGGTAGGTTCCATCCTTGAAGATCGCAATGATGAGGTCTCCCGTATCGAATCCACCGAGGTACTTGCCACGCTCATCCGTATTGAGACGGCCGCTGACCTCATCCATATAAATTTCGATCGCACCGAGGGTCGACTGACCTACTTCTCGCTGCTCAATTTTACGGACAGGGTACTTGGTCACCATGTTGCCACCAACGCCTCGACCCTTAATCTCAAGCGCACCGAAGTCAAATGGGAAACTCTTTACGCGCGCTTTCGAGGCAGAAGAAAGCATGATCGAAACAATCTCTTCCTCTCCGTTGGGGTGCATACTGAGATAGAGCAATTTACTCTTCGGGCCACCTTTGGCGAGTGGATATTCCTTGTCGCGAGTTACGCTGGTCACGTTAAATCGCTTGGCCATTGCACGCTTTTTCGTAGCATCCCAATAGATCATATTGAAGGTTGCCCGATCATCCGTCTTGTCGAAGACGCCTACATAGACGATGTTCTTCCCGACGAAAGTCTTGTCCGCCATTTTGGAGACTAGCATCACGCCGTCTTGACGAATGACGATGATGTCATCAATGTCCGAGCAGTCGCAAACGAACTCTGATTTCTTGATTCCAGAGCCGATAAATCCTTCAGCGCGATCGACGTAGAGCTTTGTATTGTTGGCTACAACGAGCGAAGCCTGGACCTTCTCAAAGGTTGAAATGTCGGTGCGACGCTCCTGTCCTTTGCCGTACTTCTTGAGCAGCATTTCAAACCAAGCAACGGTGTAGTCTGTAAGGTTGTCTAAGTCGTGTTGAACGCTCTCGAGATCCTCATTGATTTGTGCGAGTAGCTCCTCAGCCTTGAAAGAATTATATTTTGAAATTCGTTTGATGCGGATCTCTGTAAGCCGTGCAATATCGTCTTCAGTAATCACTCGGCGTAAGAGCATGCGCTTGTCTTTGGCCCCTGCTTTTTTCACATCAGGTTCGCGGAAATACTTGCGCATTTCGACACCGATGATTTCAAGAGCTTGCTCGAAACTGGTGGCCTCCTCGATTTCGCGGTAGACGCGCTCTTCGATGAAGACCTTCTCTAAACTCGCGAAGTGCCACTTTTCTTGAAGCTCTTTGAGCTTGATTTCTAGTTCTTGGCGGAGTAAGTCTTTGGTGTGATCGACGCTGACGCGCAGGATATCACTGACTCCTAGAAATTGTGGTTTATCATCGACGATCACACAGGCATTCGGACTGATCGAAACTTGGCAGTTTGTAAAGGCAAACAGAGCGTCCATCGCTACTTCAGGACTTACGCCTGGCTGTAGGCTAACAAGAAGTTCAACATCTTCAGCGGTGTTGTCATCAACCTTCTTGATCTTGATTTTGCCTTTATCGTTGGCTTTCAAAATCGAGTCAATCATCGACCCTGTTGTGACACTGAACGGTAGCTCCCTAATTGCGAGCGTATTTTTGTCGACCACATCGATACGAGCACGAACCTTGACCTTACCCCCTCGCTTACCGTCTTGGTAATCGGTGATGTCGGCCACGCCGCCCGTTAGAAAATCAGGATAGAGTTTAAACTTTCGGCCGCGCAAATGTTGAATAGCGGCTTTACAAATCTCTCTGAAATTGTGGGGTAGGATTTTCGTTGAAAGGCCTACCGCAATTCCTTCTGCACCTTGCGAAAGGAGAAGGGGGAATTTGACAGGAAGCGTATCTGGCTCTTTGTTGCGGCCGTCGTAGGAAAGCAGCCAGTTGGTCGTCTGCGCGTTGAAAACGACTTCTAGCGCAAACTTGGTAAGCCGCGCCTCGATGTATCGAGCAGCTGCGGCCGAATCGCCTGTACGATGATCTCCCCAGTTACCCTGAGGATCGATGAGCAATTCCTTCTGCCCAAGGTTGACGAGCGCATCACCGATTGCAGCATCACCATGGGGGTGGAATTGCATCGTCTGCCCAATGACGTTTGCAACCTTGTGGTAGCGCCCATCATCCATCTGTTTTAAGGCATGGAGAATTCTCCGCTGAACGGGTTTAAGTCCATCTTCTATCGAAGGGACGGCTCGCTCAAGAATCACATAACTGGCATAATCCAAGAAGTAATCTTGATACATGCCCTTGAGTGAAGGTGCGTCGTTGGGATCGACAAGTGTTTCAACGTTATCAGTGCTCATAATCGGCGGCGAAAGTAAGAAATCGTACTCATTGGGTAAAACAATTTGTTGTCAGTCGACGTGTTTTTGATCACAGTGTAAAAGTCAGTCTCTAGTCTAATTCTACGTTCACCAACTATTTGAATACCTCAGTCCTTACCTTTAGCATATGGAGCACTTGGTCGAATTCGCAGCGGGCTTACCTACCTATGGAAAAGTCCTTTGGATAGTAGGTGTCATGGCGGTATTTTGGATTGCCGAGGGTTATTATGCTTTTGCAAAACACGGATACAGTAAGTGGAGCCACGCACGCACCAACTTGATTCTGTTGGGCTTCGTAATGTTGATTAACGTGGTTTTCGGACTTTCGACGGCTGGCGTATTTGTCTGGCTAGAGACAAGTCAATTTGGATTGCTCAATCTAGTTGCTTGGCCAATGTGGGCAGAATTGCTTGTTAGTCTGCTCCTCTTAGATTTGATAGCGCAGTACGGTGCGCACTATGCATTGCACAAAATTCCAGCCTTGTGGCGACTGCATTTGGTGCATCACTCCGATACGCATGTAGACGTGACTTCGGGTACTCGACACCATCCGCTAGATTTCATTTTTAGGGAAGTGGCGGCGCTGGTTGCTGTTGTGGTTACAGGAATGCCATTAGCATTTTACTTGCTTTATCGCTTAGTGACCGTCTTTTTTACTTATTGGACACACGCCAATATTCGCCTTCCGGCAAAACTTGAAAAGCTCTTGGGCTATGTCATCGTCACTCCGATTATGCATAAGGTGCACCACCACCATACCCTTCCGCACACAGACACAAACTTTGGGAACATGTTCTCCTTTTGGGATCGAATCTTCGGGACGTATGGAGAGATAGACGAAGCTCAATTAGTATATGGTGTCGATACGGCAGACCCAAGTAGGTCAGAAGATCTCGCCTACCAATTGGGAATCCCTTGGAACAAGACGGTCGGAAAAGCTACTACGGATATGAATGGAAGACCAGTTGCACCCTAGTCTATATCGTTAGGCAGTCTTCAGTTCTCTTCGTAAAAATGCGACTTGGGAATCTTTCTTGCGCTTAGCTGGACTGCAGTCTCTCGGAAGGGTAACTATAAATGTGGCACCTTCTCCAGTGGTACTTTCAATTTCTATGCTGCCATTAAGACCCTCACAGATTTTTTTACAGGTTGCGAGTCCTAAGCCCGTTCCTTCGTACTGGTCAGAGGCATGTAGCCTTTTGAACAGGTCGAAGATTTGATCGTGAAATTCTTCACTGATCCCTATTCCGTTGTCTGATACCTCTACGCGTATGATGCCATTTGGAAGTTCTGCTGCGTTGACAATGATTCGAGGGAAGGCTGACTCGTTAAATTTTATTCCATTAGTCACAAGGTTCATGAAAATCTGAGTTAGATACCCTTCGGCAATCTGTATCTCAGCAGACCCGGTCACTTCCATAGAAGCATTGTTCTCAGAGAGTAGGGGAGAAAGCTGTTTTTTTAGTGCATCGAAAAAGCCGTTCAGTTGAATCAGTGAAGCAGTATCCTCTGCACTGTTTCCTATCCTTGAAAAACTAAGAATATCATCAACAATTCTCTGAAGCTGTTTGCCAGAATTTATAGTGATGTCTAAGTACTCCTCACGCTCTTCGGCAGTCGAACGGTTGTTCTTCTTTTTCATGAGTGACATGAAACCGAGGATATTCCGAATCGGAGCTTTGAGGTCGTGACTTGTGATAAAGGCGAAGCGTTCTAACTCCTCGTTTGATTGTTTAAGTTCTCTAGCTTGTTGCTCCAACTCCCTAGTACGTTCTTGTACTAATAACTCTAATTTTGCTTGTAGCTTATTACGCTGGACATATCTCGAAAGCAGTAGCCCTAGCAATAATACAAAGAAGATAAGGCCTAAGCCCATCACCGTCTTCTGAGTTTTATCCAGGTTTTGCTGTGTTTGAGCGAGAGCCAGTTTGTTCTTTACGAGCTCTGTCTCGTGCTTGTCCCGAATTTCCAGAATTCGATCTGCTTGGCTGAGTAAAGCGATACTGTCCTTTAAATCAAGGCATTGGTCTTTAAGTAGAAAAGCTTCTTCCACTCGGCCAAGGCTTGCGAGAAAATTCGCTTTGTCTTCAAGAATAATTAGTAATTCAACAGGGTTGTCTTGCGCTCTGTAAATCACTTCTGCAGCTTCGAAGTTTGCTAATGCCTTTTCAGGTTGATCGAGGTCAGCGTAGATTTCGGCAAGCGTTTGCTTACAATGCGCAATTGCGATAATCTCTCCGCGTTTTTCGATCAGTCTTAGCGCCTTTTGAGCGATGGGAAGCGCTTCCAGAGGCCTGTCTGACTTTCTTAAAATCAGTGCATGCGAACGATATACTTGATAGTCCTCGTGAAATCTGCTACCTGAAAGCTCCAATTTTTTGAGCTCTTTCATGGCGTTGTGAGAAGCCCGCAGCGCCTCTCCTAGGTTTCTAAATGCGAGGCTGGTCCGAGCACTAGAATGTAAAACAGAAATCTTGCGACTTTCACTGCCGGGCAGCTTATTAAACTCTGCTGCAGCTTTTAAAAAGTCTTCCTTGGCCTCTTCGAGATTACCTAAGTTCTCGTTACAGTAGCCTCGAATGGCGAAGTTTCCTGCAATTGTTTGAGGTAATACTCGATCTTGAGGAATGCTTGAAACAGAATCCGCAAAGATTAACCCTGCGCGATAGTCATGACGTTCGAGCTCTAGTACACTCATGGCATGAATAAATAATGCTGTATGGTCTGGACGAGTGTTATCTGGCTTGACCCTATAACCGCGTTCTGCTAATTCATTAAGTACCCTATTCGAATTTGGTATTTTTGACGAGATATCAACTACGCTAAAGATGACTTGAGCGCTTAGGCCGATGTGCGACTTGTCGAAGTACGTGTTAATCGCTAACTCAATCTCTTGTTCTGCAACTTTGTCCTTTTCAGCTGATCTTACTTCTTGAAGGAAATACTTATCAATGAGATTGAAGGTTAGGATGATACGGTTAAATTCTGCGACTTCCGGCTCGTTCACTTGACCGCTCACTGGCGGTATTGAAAAAGCGAAAATCCAAAAGATAAGGATAACAGGAATATGGTAGTTTTTTTTAAGCATGTCTCAGGCTCTGTTCTGTCAATTCTTGAGCCAATCTGGCTGTAGAACTCATTTATTCATAGCATATCTGCTTATAAGTGATTTTTGGCTGAAAAGCGGGTTTTTGTCGAGCTTCATCGCTCAACGATGGTCTCTAAAGTCTTTTCAAAATCAAAATGTAAGCTACCCGACTTCTAAAAACCACGTTAAAGAAGGGCCGAAAAGTGGGTGCTTAACGGTTTGGAAAGGACTTCTTAAGAGGGCTTAACAGGGGTGAGCCCGTTGTTGGTGGCATGAAACGGAGAGACATAGCGCAAAACGCTTTGACCTCTTTTTAACCATTCACCAAACCCCACATCATGATCAGCCCACGAAAAGCAAAAACCCTTACGGCTACCTATGCGAGTACCATTCTCGTGTATCGACTCATGCTCTTAGCAGCCTTTAGTGTACTCAGTCTCACAATACTCACTGCACAATCAGCCTTTTACCTAGGAACCCAAGCCGGAGTTAACGGATCGAAGTTTCGCTATACCGAAGACCTCCTTGAACTTTACCCAACCTCTGATCGCCTTGCTGGTGTCAACGTAGGTATTGATGCAGGTTTCCAACTTGGACAATGGAGTTTCGGTACCGCACTTCAATACATCCAGAAGGGATCGAATTACCAAACGGATACCTACACCACCGAAGATGGCCAGACAGCCTATTTCTACGCAAGAGAGCGTCTACACTTTTTAAGTGTTCCAGTCCTTGTAGGCTATAGCGACTACCTCACCAATCGAATTGGATACACCCTTCAAGCAGGTCCTAGTCTCAACTTTGGCATTACTGGACGTATAGATGAGACGACTGAATACTTCGGTTCTGAACAGACTGATTTCCAAAACTACAAGGTTGAATTTGGCAGCGGTGTCAATGACGATTATCGTAGCTCGATGGTAGGCTTTCAGTTTAGTCCAAGTCTGTTCTTTGACATAGATCATCGCAATCGCCTAACGCTAAATGCGGTCTGGGATCTCGGGACGAAAGACAGTTTCAATCCGCGCTACAAGGCGGCCAACGACTTTTTCCAAGTCAACCGAGGAACACTCACCAATCGCATGGCCGCCATCACGGTCGGATACCAGTATCGCATCCCCTTCGCTGATCGGTATTAAATCATAGACGTGGGATGTGAGACGTGGGATTTGGGATAGGCCAAGTCTCACCTCTCGCCTCTCATATCGAAGTTCGGTCGATCATGCAACAGGCTGCCACATATTGAGTAGCTCCGACATCCGACATCCGACATCCGACATCCGACATCCGACATCCGAAATCCGACATCTAGTATCTCAAATCTCAAATCCCACCTCTTAAGTCCCTTCAAAATGAACTGCCTCAATTGTAATGCTCCAAACCCTCCAGGCGTAGAACGTTGCGTCGCATGCCGTATCCCCGGAGATTTTGGTCATGCTCCAGCTCCCGTCGCGACGGTTATCACGCCACAGCATGTATCGTGTGGGAACTGTGCTGGCCATGCACCAAGTACCGCCAAGCATTGTCCTACTTGTCGATGGCCACTTCCTGAAAGCATGGAGTCTCCTCATTCAGCTTCCGCCAAAACCCCGCCCTCTTTAGGTATTCAATACCGTAGAGCGGGCTGATGAAATGGTTTGCTGCTAGACTGGCTTCTAATGGACGACTTCCTTCTATTAGGGCTCAAGTAAGAGCTTCCTTAAGGAACGTTTCGCTATTAGTAATTGACAATTAAAAATTATCAATTGTAACACCATCTGGCTAGGAAAATTCAAAACTCAAAATTTCTAATTCAAATTCATCTTCTCATGCGTCGCGCAAATTCTCCCTTCAACCTCTCCTTGCTTGACTTGCTAACCGCAGCACTCGGAGCGATCATATTCCTTTTCATCATTACTCCAAAAGGCGGGCAAGGGGCTGCCGTAGCTCAGCAAGCTTCGATCTATTTTGATACAGCTACAATGCAGATTCATGGACGTCTTCCTGATAGCCTTGTCGGCAAAACTTCGGGCGATACACTGTTTGCAATGCTGGTAGACTATCGAGCCATCAACGGACCGGATGTTGGAGGTCTCGAGGCTGAGCTGGCGGCACAGCGCCGTCGGGCAGCGGAGGCTGAAGCCGCTCAAGAAGCTGCCCTCGCCGCTTCAAAACGTGCACAATCTGCCTCGGAAAAAGCTGACGCTGCCCGTCGCCTTGCAGAAGCAAAAGCTGCGAAGGCAAGAGCCGATGCACGTGTTGCTGCAACACAAGCAAAGCCGACGGCTAAACCAGTAGCTTCTGCTCCTACACCAACAAAACCACCACCTGCACCACCTGCAGCTAAGCCTGTGCCGAAGCAGCCAACGTATCGAGGAACTCCTCCGTCGGTTCCTGCTCGCCTCAGTTTTGAACTGAACTGGGCAGATAAGAATGATAACGTCGATCTCTTCGTCTGTCAAGGAAACAATTGTGTTTTCGGAAACCGTAAGCGCGATAGCAAAATCGGAGATTGGGATTCTGGAAAATCGCGCAACCGTCTTTTCGGTAACGACCTCCGTACCAATCAAGAAGCTGTCCGTCAATTTGATAGCATACTTCCAGGGACCTACACCATCTACGCCATGTTCAAGGAAAGTAGCAGTAAGAAAACGAGTGTAGCCGTCAATGGACTCATCTACACCAAGGATGCAAAAGGAAAGCCGCGTGGCGAAACCTATAAGCGCACCCTTAAGCTAGCTGAAACTAGGACCCGGTTAATCACGGTCGTTGTCAAGGCTGATGGGACGTTTACGACGAGGTAGGTCATTTATTTCGCCCAAAAGAGCGAAGCTCTTTTGGGCGAAAAAGTTCAAGGTTCAGCAAACCTGACTTGTGCTTCGCACTACGTAAGGTTTGGTTCAAGGTTCGGCACGTCCGAGATCCGAGATCCGATCCGAAATCCGAACTCCCACATCCCACATCCCACATCTCAAACTCAAACTCAACATCATGAAAACTTCAAATAAAGCCCCACTTTTTGTAGCCCTCGTCGCCGGTTTAGGCACATGGTTCGGTCTCATTGCCATAGCTACCGTTTTGCCGGAAGGCGGATCACTTTCAAGACTTGTACAACTGCTTGGTGGATCAACCGCTGGCTACATTCAAGCAGCCATCTACGGCGTTGCAGCCTACAGCGTAGTCTTGCTTTCGCAACGCAGAAAAGCATTAGCTACTGAAAATACTGCGCTTTCCCACGGACTTCTCCCTGAGCAAGATCAACTCGTACTCACACCTGAGGAGGTGGCGGGCATTAAACTTGAGGTGATCCGTCGCGAACAGAGTGGACAGCGCAGCGTCTTGGGCGAATTAGTCAAAAAGGCTTGCACTCAATTTCGCAACGCAAACAATGTAGGTGAAACCCTACAGGTTTTTCAAGCGCAAGTAGCAACGCGTAAAGAAGCTACAGAAGGCGAACTTGAAGTGGTGCGCTACCTCACAGGTGCAATTGTCTCGCTTGGTTTTATCGGAACCTTGCTCGGTCTGAGCTCTTCCATCGGTTTGAGTCACCTGGCAAAAACCACTGAAGGAATGGGTGAAATCACATCCAGTTTGAACCTTGCATTTGACACCACACTGGTTGCCCTAGTCGTCGGCTTGATCCTTAACTTCTTTTATCACCAGTACTTACAAGAAGTGGATACGTTTTATAGTCGGACCAGAGGTTATGTAATCGATAACTTAATCAGTCGGATTTACAAACCTGAGCATGTGCAAGTTGCTAAAGCAAAAGTCCAACCGTCTGCTTTTGATTTAACCTCTTTGTAGTGAAATTCGGGTGGGTTACTCTTGAAATTGGAGTAACCCGCTCGATTAATTTGGACTTCGCTCTTCAAACTATTTATAGGAACGTAGCTTTAGGGGATTTATAATCGTTTAGGGAATATGGTGTTGGTGAATGATAATACGCTAACTATATTGCCGTCAAACAACATTAAACTACCTTTATGAATAAGTTTCTTTCTCTCGTAATGCTGATATTTTTTACAGTTTCACTTCAATTGCCATTGAGTGCCGTTCACGCTCCTGGAAATACTCCTGTTGAAATTATTACGCAAGATTCTCAGCATTTACAATCATCTATGATTGCCAAAGGAGATAAAAATAAGAGTGTACGGATACACAATGTCAATAGGAAATCTAGTAGATCTCAAGTAGGTAAATTTGTATCTAAATTAATATCAGGTCTTTCAATAAACAAGCCTCCTAGAAAAGCGAAAGAGCCGGGTTCAGGAATGGCCATTGCATCATTGGTCTTAGGTATCTTAGGGATACTATCAATACCATACCTAGTCCTGTCTTTGTTGGCAATTATTTTTGGCGCTATATCTCTGAGGAGATATAATGAAGGTTATCACGATAGAAAGGGAATGGCAAAGGCAGGATTAATTCTAGGTATTATTGGAGCAGCTCTAGCTGTACTAGCTATCGCAGTTATAGTAGCCTCATTCTAATAGGATGACGTGACTATAATGGCGGTTTGAGAGGTGATTAACTCGTCTAGTAATTAGCGACTATCTTCTTCTACGGTTTTTAGAACGTTTTCCTTTGGCTTTCGACTTCTTTTTACTTGGAGTAGTCTTCTCTTTCGCTTCTGGCTCAATCCAATGTCCATAGCCGATCCCTATGCGTGTTACGATACTGACAAAAGGAGTTCTGCCGTTGCCGCCACCATTGAAATTGCCGATATTCCAAAACCTTCTATTTATACTTTCTTGTATTTGTGGATTACTAGAGGTAATCGACTTTGTACCTACTCGTAGTCCAGTAGCTAAATCTACTAGGAATCCTTCTGGGGTTCTTAATTCCCATCCCGTTAAGAATCCTAAATAGAATTGTTGACCATTGACAGGAGCTTCAATAAATTGTTCGAAGGTGCCGTTTCTATTTGGAATAAAGAATTGCATTTCAAGTGGCGCTAGGCTGTAATCAGCTTCTAGCTCCATGTAAAAAGGAAAACGATTCTTAACATGACTAACATAGTATCTTCCACTCGCTCCAACCGAAAAGCCTCTCAAGCCATAACGGGGAGTGCCAATATCTCGACGGAAATTCGTCCAGAAAGATAGAGGTGTAGTTAAAAACCCAAATGAACCTTGTAGTCCAAACTTTCCATCAAATGTTTTCTCGACTGCAAAGTCAATAGAAGGGAAATCAATCTGGCCTAATGCGGTTGGATATAATTTATAAGCAATGGTATTTCCGGCTCTAACCGTCGGTTGAGCATCATACCATTCTTCATATTCTCTTCTTCGTTGTTCTCGTAAGTCGATTCTACGTCGAACTACATCATTTTGGGGTCGGCGGTCTTGGTCATACCCGCCAGTCCGTTGACGCCTTCTATATTCAGCTTCACTTATTTGTTCTTCTTGATCACTACCTTCTTTAAGAATAGTGACAGAGTCTCTTTGTACGATGACAACGGTGTCTCGCCGAACAACAAAGACAGTGTCTTTGGTTCCAGGCGTAGTTATTTCTGGTGGTCCCGTCTGTGCAAAAGCACTCTCCTGCAAGAAAATACAGAAGAGTGCTAGGACGAGAATATTGAAGGGTCTAGGTATAAAATTCAACGCGTCTGCTTTATAAGCTACAAGCCTCACTTTACCCTAGCTTAGATAGTAGAGGTTAGCAAGGCTATAGTTGGTTGAATTATAGATTTGGATAAACTAGACGGCTCAACTCTACAAGCTCGCTTGGATTAGAGTAATCGTACTGGATAACCTCAGTCGCTCCAACAACGGTAAGTTTGTTGTTCGTAGCGATTGCATCCCAAGCGTTCACGTTATTGATACGGTCAACTTCTACGAAGTTTGTGCGATCAGATACATCATAGACCGTGAGTCCATTTTCATTGTTGCAAACGAAGAGGATATCATTGTCGATAGCAATTCCGCGCGGCGTTTGCACATCATGCATCTGAACCAGTGTAGGATTGTCGAGGTTAGAGATGTCCATCACGACAATGGTTTGTAGATCAGTTGCGCGATTGCAGACTCCTCTTTCATCGCCTGTGTAAAGAGACGCATATGCTGTGTTTCCTTCTGCAACTACTGGGTCACACGGTTGGACAACGTTAGGCAAGTTGCTGTAGTCAAAATCTCCACGAGCTACAGGTGTACCGTTGCGAGAAATGCTGTAGATGTACATTCCTCTTCTTGAGCCAATGAAAAGGTTACCATCGTGATGGTAGATTGTTTCTAGTGCTAATCCTACATCTGTGCGACCGACAAGATCAATCGCGTCAGGATTAGAGATATCGTAAGTAACAATACTTGTTTGATCAACTCCATAAAGGAATTCGTCAACGATGAGGGTACGAGAGAAATCACCTGAAAGACTCTCAACTGTTGTAGCAGTCGTTGGTGCGCTATTAGGTAGATCGATATCTGTACAGCTTGCGAAAAGTGAAACGCCAGCTAAAAGGATGAATAGGAATTTTGTCGTTGTTTTCATGACTTAGATGTTGAGTGGGGTGAATGGGGTGGATTAGGTTATAAAAAACAGTGTACGTTAAATTCTACACTGTGGTCTGAAGATTGTTGCTTGTTCCCAGCCTAAGAGCGGGCCTCGTGATTCATCATAGCATTCAAAGAAACCTGTGAAATTTGGTGGAAAGGCTGCGGGTGAGTCGTAGAAATCCTCCTGACGGGAAACCACGGTAACGTTATCGAGATCGCTGATATCAATGCCCAGGAGATCCTCAAAATTATTTGCAAAAAGCCTATCCCCAGAGGCACTTCCAGTGCGAACGCCTGGGATTTGGATGAAGACTAATCTTCTAGGTGAAGATGGATTGCTGTTGTCCTCCACGTGAATACCAAGGTCAGCATCTACGGTAAAGAGTAGAGTACCTTCTTCGAAAACCACTATGCCATTTTGTATGGCCCTTGGTACATCGGAAAATATGTCAAAAGCATCTTCACGTGCATATATGGGACGTTGTCCAGTAGTAATTTCGGGGGATTCTTCATCATCCCCTCCAAATCCAAATCCACCTGAATCCCAGATTGAGCAGCTAGAAAGTGATAGTGAAAAGAATAGGAAAAGCAGAATGACTTTACCGCCGCCCAAGAATGCACTGAAGCTTTTATACTTTTTAAGGTTATTAGGGATAGTCTTTTGCATACGGGGCGGAGTAGCTATATGTCAGTCTAACGTCAGCTTAAAGTTAGTTGTTATTTCTGTTAACAACTGTTAAAACTGTATTAAAAACGTAAAGCGACAAGATTCGCTGCCTGATAAAATCTGTCGAAGCGGCGCAGTAATCCTGCGTCAGCTGGCATTCACTCATGAAGAAAGCCCATGGCGCTATTGCGGCACGGGCTTTCTGATAATACTGGTTCTGAAAATCAGCGTGGCTGTAGTGTTGGACTTGTTGTTATACAGTCACTACTTCTCCAGCTTTTACTACTGCTCGTCCGATAGAGTAGTAGGTAAAGCCGTGCTCCTTCGGAGCTTCTAGATCATATAAGTTACGACCGTCAAAAATGAGCGGCGTAGAGAGCATCTTCTTCACTGCAGGGAAGCTTGGGGTGCGGAACACCTTCCACTCTGTACAGATTGCTAGTGCATCGGCACCATCGAGCGCCTCGTACTGGTCGTCGACCATAGTAACCTCAGGTTTTTCCTTGGCAACGTTGGCCATTGCTTCAGGATCAAAAGCACGGATCTTCGCGCCTGCTGCGATAAGCTCATCGATGATGTAGAGCGCCGGTGCTTCACGGATATCATCAGTGTCAGGCTTGAAAGCAAGTCCCCAAAGTGCGATGGTTTTGCCGGTAAGGTCATTGCCAAAGTGCTCCTTGATCATGCGAGCAAGCTTACGCTTTTGGTGCTCGTTGACACTCATTACGCTTTCTAGGATCTTAAAGTCATATCCATGCTGCGTTGCTGTCTTACCTAGGGCGCTCACATCTTTCGGGAAGCAAGAACCTCCGTAGCCAATGCCAGGGAAAAGGAATCGCTTACCGATGCGAGAATCTGTACCCATGCCGCGGCGAACGCAGTCCACGTCAGCTCCTGCGAGCTCACAAAGGTTTGCGATCTCGTTCATGAATGTGATACGTGTTGCGAGGTAGCTGTTTGCAGCGTACTTCGTCATTTCTGCCGAACGCTCATCCATCACAATTACAGGATTGCCCTGACGTACGAATGGGTCGTAAAGGCGCTTCATCACTTTCGCTGCGCGATCAGAACTAGTTCCGATTACAACGCGGTCTGGCTTCAGGAAATCATCTACCGCAACACCTTCACGAAGGAATTCCGGATTAGAAACAACATCGAAGAGTGACTCATCGAGGTTGTCCGCTAGAATAGCGTGTACCTTCTCAGAGGTTCCAACAGGAACAGTCGACTTGTCGACGATTACCTTATAATCAGTAATGATCTTAGAAAGATCGGATGCTACACCTAAGATGTACTTAAGGTCTGCCGACCCATCCTCACCTGGAGGAGTAGGTAGTGCGAGGAAAATGATTTCAGCATCCTTGATGCCTTCTGCAAGATCGGTGGTGAACTTCAATCGCCCTTGACGTGCGTTGCGTTCGAAGAGTGGCTCTAGACCTGGCTCGTAAATAACAACCTCTCCATTACGGAGACGTTCAACTTTGTTTTTGTCGATATCGACACAGATTACGTTGTTTCCTGTTTCAGCGAAGCAAACGCCACTTACGAGTCCGACATAGCCGGTACCTACTACTGCAATGTTCATGCGAATAATTTTCAAACGGTTTAAGGGAAGGCCAGTATGACCGAGGTCAAAAATAAGACTTCATATTAGTAAAACACTAAAAGGGTGCCAATAACTGTCCAAAGCGCAGATTTTTAGCAGATTATGCCAACTAACAGGTATCTGCTACGCGTTATCAGGTAGAATTAATGCAGATTTTGGCGAAAGCTGCACGAATTTTGAATTAACATTACTCCATGCCTCGCTCTTCCATAAAAGGTCTGTATCGTCAGCTGCTCAAGCGGTTAGATCAGTTATGGTATAGTTTTCCTGTGCAGTTGCTGGCGTTGCAGGTTCGCCAAAACCACCTGCTTCTCGCCTTGTGGGCGCTTTTAGCACTGTTTATAGGGGATCATCTAGCCTCAAAATTTGGGATACAATACCTTTTTTTGGAACCCGAGTACAAAGGGCTTGTAGGTTTTACGAGCTTTTTCTTGCTTGGGATAGGTCTTGGCGGACTGGTCATGACTTGGAATTTGACGACCTACCTATTGACGGCTAGGTATTTCCCATTCTTGGCCACACTTGAACGACCATTCGGGAAGTACTGCATTAATAACAGCCTTCTTCCCATTGGATTTTTTATTTTCTATGCCTTTCAACTTAAGGACTTTTTACAGTCGGAATTGGACTATGGAAACGGTCAATTGTTCGCTGTTCTTTCCTCCCTCGGTCTTGGAGTCACCGTGGTTATTATCGCATATGTCGTCTACTTTCGCTATACCAATAAGGATATCGCCAGTTATCCTGCATTAAAGGATTTGATTAGAGGCCGTTCGAGTAGGCGCAAATTGATGCCGCCCGGCTATCGTAAAATGGACGTTGAGCGCATCATTAGCGGAGAGACCGCTTGGCGAGTAGATACCTTCTTAACCGAGAATCTACAACCGCGACGAACTCGCTCGATTGCACACTACAGTCCACACCACATTCTCCGGATTTTTAGGCAAAATCATTTGAATGCACTTATACTCCAAACCTTCTTACTCGTCATCTTAATGGGCGTAGGATTTGGTATTGATTACGATTGGATTCGTATACCTGCGGGCGCTTCAATTTTTATTTTGTTTAGTGTTATTGCGGCCGGTGCTGGCGCGATCACCTATTGGTTTCATACTTGGCGTACAACGATCTTCATTCTATTGTTAGTCAGTATTAATATGGTGACGGGCCGAGACTGGTTTTCGTTTCGTAACCGTGCCTATGGGATGGATTATTCTACAACTTTACCTGTCTATCAATATGATCGATTAGTCGAGATTGCCTCTCCAAGTAATGTTAATACGGATAAGGATTCCATGTTGGTAATTCTCGATCGTTGGAAGGCGCGCACAGGGCAGGAAAAGCCGAGAATGGTATTGCTTTGTGTAAGTGGTGGCGGGCTGAAGGCTACGTTTTGGACGACCAACGTGCTTCAGTCGGCACAGCGCGCTACAGGCGGTAAAATGTTTATGCATACCAGCCTCATCAGCGGTGCGAGTGGAGGCATGATCGGTGCTGCATA
>CALDUE010000197.1 GCA_937923485.1 uncultured Saprospiraceae bacterium | reverse complement strand
ATTGATGTATCGAACGAAACCGCTGCATCAAGGCTGGCGGTGCAATCACATAGCCCACCTTCCAACCTGTAACGTGAAAAGTCTTCCCAAAACTACAAGTAACAAAAGCACGCGCTCGAAGGCCAGAATAACGTAGCACACTTCGTTGTACCCTACCATCGTAAGTGAGGTGCTCATAGACCTCATCGCTCAGTAGGGCGATGTCGGTTCCGTGCAGGCGTCGCTCTAATTCAAGCAAGTCCTCATCTGTCCAACACGTTCCCGTCGGGTTGTGCGGATTGTTCATGATGACGAGTTTCGTCTTAGGTGTTATGCTTTCGCCAAAACGTTCCCAATCTGGTCGAAAGTTAGGCGCTGGTAAAACACATGGAACGACCACCCCACCCTTGCTTTCAACTGCTGGTGCATAGGAATCATAAGCTGGCTCAAAAATAATAACCTCATCTCCAGGTTGAATCAAAGCTTGGATAGCAGTCCAAATTGCTTGGGTAGCTCCGCTGGTGATGTTGATTTCAGCCGTTGGATCGATACGGACATTGTGGCAATTTTCAATTTTCGCTGCGATCGCCTGTAGCAGTCGAGGCATACCTGCGGGAGGTGCGTACTGATTGCTCGAATGCTTAACATGATACGCAAGTCGATCAGTAAGCGATGCATCTGGTACGAAGTCAGGAAAGCCTTGACCAAGGTTAATCGCCTGATGCTCGCGGGCCAAACGCGAGATAGTAGAAAAGATAGAAACAGGTGCCTCGACGGTCTCGAATATGGATGGGTTCAACACTTCAGCAACATACGGCGCGCTTGTCAATCTTGCACCTATTCAACCACTTCTCCTACCCAAGACCAGCGTTCATAGGCGCGCCATGTACCCCATAAAATGATGGCGGTCACTAGAATCCACTCCGCATAAATGGGCGTAGAAATAAAGTGCGCACTGTCTGACATGACTTGCCAAGGCTTAGTGAGTACATCCCAAGTATTGAACCGTAGCACTCGTCCCATCCAGACTCCACAGGCCGTCGCAAGGATGACGAGTGCAATCGCAAATCGCCTAGAGCGCTCATCCCATCCTAGTTGATGGAGCTGTTCATCGAAATGCCGCAATGACCTCGAAAACCAGAGCATACCTAGCAGCGCTGTAAAGCAGACACTCAAAAGTCCAAGCGGTAAGCCAAACGCTAGACCTTGCTTATAAGCAACAATTGGATGCATCAAATCCGTTACGATATAGGGAGCATTGGGCAAAAAGAGTAGCCACACCATCAGTATCGTATACCAAAATTTGCTGCCAACGGTAGCCAGTTTTAGCGAAAGCTGTTGAATTAATATCGGGACGAAGGCCAGAAATAGATTCCAAAGTAGAAAAAGATAATCCCAATGCTCCATGAGCATATTTCGCAAAAGCAAACTTATGAAGGCGATTGCAAATACTCGACTTTCTGTTTTGGTGAAATATTGTAAAGAAGTAGTGCGCGAAGCAATGAGAAGTTGAGTGGGCATGGACTAGTTGTTTCGACGGTTTTCTACTTCTTCTTCAGGTGAGGGTTCGACCTCATAGGGCTCCTCGTCGACTTTGGTTTCGATTTCGTTAAGTGGTAGGATGACTTCTTCTGCGCGATCTTCAGGTACGTGAATGAAATCCACCAAATAATGCGTCAAAGAAGCCAGCTTTGCTTGCTGAAAATCCCAATCACGCAGATCATTCGGCGCACTAAAGTGCTTATAAAAAATATCTCCTTCTGAAGACTTGAAGGCGATCAACGCATTAAGATTGTATTCAGACCAAACAGCTAAATTGTATGGACTAAGTCGCCCTAGATAGTCCTCATCAAGCACCATCCTCGCTTCTTGAAAGTTGTAATGGGTGATTAGTCCAGGCCAATTTGGAAGTGCAGCTGTCGCCAAAACCAAATACACCGCCCATGCCTGACGACGCACTAGACGTTCAATAGATCCATTCTCTCGAACTTTTCGTCCTAGGAAATACAGGCCTGTAGCTGTACAAATGAGAAACAACCAAACACCAATTCGCTTGAAGGTGAGACCGTATGCATCAGTGTAATGGTAATTGCGCAGTGCAACGGTGAAGCACATCATCAAGTTCTGTCCAAGCCAAGCCATCGCAAGTACACGCGCTCGTTCATAGTCCTTCGGAGCAGTGCGAAAATTATAGAGTAGGTAGCTCGCCGCTAAAATAATGGCCGTGATCAGCGTGTAGGTTCCTGAATGCACACCTTGCGTCAAGACTGCTGCAGAACTCGAAGTCTTCCCTATCCAAGTGGTCGACCCATCAACCAGATTGAGCACCAACGCTAAGGCATTTACAAGCACCAGCGCTACACTCACCGAACTCCACGTTGCAGCTGATTCGGCAAGCTTTGCAGGTTTAACTCCGATCGTTTTGAGGAGTCGGCCATCTTGCCTTTTCATACTGTAGAAAAGCCCTGCACCTAGCAATGAGCTTAGGAAGAGAGACCAAGCAAATTGAAGACCATTGACAAACCACGCTCCTACCAACAATTGATCAAAGAAATTGAAAGACCATTGCGATAAGCTGCGGTTACTCCACACATATAAAGTACCGAATCCAAGCGCCATGAAAATCGGGAACGCAGTAAGTCGAAGAATCGAATTTACTTTAGACTTCTTCTGACTAAAACTTGCAAAACTCATCCTGCTGGCCCGAAGGTAGGCCCATGGAATAGCCGCTAATTGCACTGCTGCACGTGCAAGCCCTCGCATGGGATCAACGGACCGCCCGAAAAGCAGTCCACCGATTAAAACTAAGGTGACGAGGATGAAGGGGATGATGGTCCATGGGTCGAAATGAAAGACAACGGCAACAGCCAATGCCAGCCAAATGCCCAATTGCATGCGTACTTCTATGTGAAATATCATATGCGGCTTACGCAGAAAAACGACGCCGAGTGCTGCCGCCGCGAGTAGCGGGAGATTGAGGCCCCATCCTACATCAAAGGTGAGTAAGCTCGCGACAAAGGCAAATAACCCAATGACCGCTGTTGCCCTCTGATAAGGGGCGGCTCGGGATTCGGTGAGCATAATTTTACGCTTTCGCTTAGACGAAGCCAAAGGGTGGTTTGGTCGTGTGGGTAGCGGTGGCGGAGTGGTTGAAGAAGGCAAATTCAAAGTATTCATTGGAAAGTGCTTTGCGTTACAAAGTTATAGGGCAAAAAAATATCAGGAGTTGTTGCGGACCATGTTGGCCAGCGCTTCAACGTGCTTTTGGAAGGAGAGGCGACCGAGTTCGGTGACCCGATAACTGGTTAAAGTTTTACGACCAACGAAGCCCTTGCGAAGTTCGACGTATTTCGCTTCTTCGAGTTTACGAAGGTGAGAGGCGAGGTTGCCATCAGATAGGCCGAGTTCATCCTTGAAGGTGGTGAAATCCACCCAATCGGTAGCTACCAATAGCGACATTACCGCAAGGCGCACCCTGCTGTCGAGTAGCTTATCAAGTTGATTAAGGTATTTCTTGACGGACATCCTAAGCGTTTCTTTCGTAGCGGAAGTACATCAGCATTCCATACACAATGTGCAGTACTCCAAATCCTATCGCCCAGGCATCGATTCCGTAACCTGGATAGAAGGCGGTAAAGAGCCCCAGTGCTATTTCGCAGTAGCCAAGGTAGCGGATTTCGTCAAGTGTGTAGCGACCGCCAGCGAGTAGGCACAGGCCGTAGAAGATCAAGGTGATAGCAGCTGAATAGCCATAATCTCCGTGATACCAGTGGGCAATGACAAGCAATCCACCAGCGGCTAGCGGCACTAGCATGTTGATGAGCATCGATCGACTTGCACTATTCCAAAGGGTGTATCCAGTGCGCTTTGAGCGTCGCATTGTGAAGAAGAGCGCTCCTATCACAGCAACAACCATAGTGATGAGTCCGCTCGTAAACACATATGGCTCTATCGCTTCTACGCTTTGGTATTGACGGTAGAAGGCGGTGTAGTAGTCTACCCCACTGAAAGGTAGAATGTTGGCCTTCATGTAGGCGAAGGTCACGGCCACTAAGGCACAGACTCCAGCCCAAATGCCTGAAAGACCACTTAGGGACAGGAAGCGACCAGAACGTGACATCAAACTGCGGATGTCAGCCAAGGCCTCTTGAGGATCGGAATAGGTATCTACGCTGGACATGATAAAGTACTTTGCGATACAAAGCAAGTCAAATAAGTTGGGATTAGCAAGTTTTGTATATTGAATTTCTTTAGGGACGAGCATCCTAGAACGGATGTTCAGCATCCGGAGCTAAGAGGCGACTCCGCCCGATGCAGTGGAACTTCATGCACGAACAACATGTTATTCACCTAAGAAAGCCTATCTTTCCCATCAACTTAGAAATTAATCATGTTCGACAACTTCAAACAAAAGGAATCTAGTAACCCGGTGATGCGTAGCGTTAGCCGAGAAGCAACCAAGCAAGAGCAGCTCAACACACTCGAAGCGGGTCTGGATCGCGTTCAAGAACGGCCAATGACCGTTACTGGCGCGATCAATAAAACACTGATGCTCACCTTCCTGATGCTCATCACCGCAGCATATGGGTTTTCTAATCCAAGTCCACTCGTTATGTGGGGTGGCGCGATTGGTGGGTTGATCATGGTGCTTGTCGGAAGCTTCAAGCCAAAGACGGCCGTTTGGTCTGCACCCGCTTATGCCTTATTCGAAGGCCTTTTCGTTGGTGCTATCTCAGCGATGTACGCTTATATGTTCGACGGAATCCTCATCCAGGCAGTGAGCCTCACCATTGGTGTACTCTTAGCAATGCTTGCCTTGTACCAAACAGGACTCATTAAGGTTACGCAGAAGTTCCGCTCTGGAATCATGATGGCAACAGGCGCTGTTCTCATCTTTTATGTAGCCACTTTCGCTTTGAGTTTCTTTGGTATTAACCTCCCCTTCTTTGATGGAGGGATGATGAGTATAGGCATCTCTTGCGTCGTGCTTGCGATTGCATCTCTCAACCTCTTACTTGACTTCGACAACTTTGAAAAAGGTGCGGCGCAAGGATTACCAGCGCGCTACGAGTGGGTATTCGCAATGGGCCTACTCGTTACCCTTGTTTGGATCTACGTAGAGATCTTGAGATTGCTTAGCTACTTGAGTAGAGATTAAGTTAGTCTTCTTCAGCCAAAAGCCCACATTCCTTTCGCGAGGAGTGTGGGCTTTTTTTATTAAAACCATGAATCGGAAATGACCTTTCATGGTGGTTTTTTATATTGCAATTATGAAGTATATCCTATTCTTAGCCGCTTTCGCTTTACTGCAGGTAAGTTCAATAGCACAAGAAGTATCCACCGAAGCGCCAAAATCTTATTCCACCTTTGTTGGAGGCACCTTTTCTCTTCGAAGCGAAATCAGAGACGATCCAGCAAGATTCTTTTACGAAAAACTCTCCGTAGGTGTAAACCCATACATAGGGTTAGATTTCAGTAGCAAGCTTAGTGCTGGTGTAAGCCTAAATTATAGCTATCGAAATAGAATTTTCAATAATTCTTTCGATGGAGGAGAGACCATAAAAACTCGTACTTTTGGAGGTGGACTTTTTGTAAGAAATTATTTGAACGAAGGGGCCTTTCAATTCTTCCTGGAGACCCAAGTATCATATTCAAGAATCCGTGAGACCATTGAAGGTGCTTCCATAGACTTGGAACCCAGAATGTCTGGCGTATTTTCTGCCGGAATCACACCAACCCTTTCATATCGGATCAATCGCCTGAGACTTCTAGCGAGCTTCGGTAACTTCAGTTACAGTTCTTTTAGTGACACCACATTTGACTTCAATGGTGAAGAAATCACCGAGGAAGAAGGTTTCTCCTTAATATCGCTCGACATTCGCCCTCGTTTTTTCAGCTTTGGAGCTGAGTTTTTATTTTAGAGACCGTGGTGGTGATGCTGGCGGTGAACCGTCAGATCTTTTACTTGTAGAAGTTCTACTATAAACTCAATACTTCTACATGGATGTGTTTAACGGTCGATCTGACGGTTCTTCTACTCCTCGACTAAAATTCTACTTTAAACTCAATACTTCTACATGGATGTGTTTTAGCGGTCGATCTGACGGTTCTACAACTACTAATATTGAAGTCCTACTTTAAACTTCAACACTACTGTTTAGTAGAGTTCGATAGTCGATCTGGCTGTTCTTCTTAGAACGCCTCCCCAATAATGATGTACGGGTTAATGTCACCTTCGGCGGTGATGGCTACATCTACACGCAAGTTTAGACGCTCGAGCGGATCGACCATGAGACGCATTCCTAGACCAAAGGCTCCTCGCAAATTCTTGAGAGAAAAGTCACTTATATCTGGTGCCACATCACCTGTACTGGCAAAAGCTACAGCTCCCCAAGGTGAATTTTTGAAGTTTAAGCGATACTCTGCTTGTGCTGCAAGCATGTTATTCGAGATGTACCTTCCTTCATAGTAGCCCCGCATTATCTCGCTGCTGCCTAGCTGAGCTAAATCCACAAGTGGGACATCTCCGTTTGCGAAGTATCCTCTTGTATTAAGCGCTAGTACATCTCTCCAATCTTCTTTCCCTTTTAGCTGAATGAAATGACGAAGATCATATCTAATAAGATCGTACACATGAGTACCTCCTAAAATTTCTCCGTACTGGCTGAACGTGGCCTCTAGGTAAGTACCCGTTTGTGCATTCAGCAAGCTATTACGTGTATCGTAAAGTGCGGCAAGTTCACCACCTACAGAAGTAGAGCCATTGGCCCCTGAGATGTCAGTATCTAAAAACTGACTAGGTAATTTCATACCATTCTCATCTTCGTGTTCATTTCTAAAATTAGTGCTAGCAACATGTCGGTAACGTATACCTGCTCCAATAAAAAGTTTATCAATAAAGACCTGCTTAGAGAGAATCGGCTCAAGAATAAGCTGCGTACTTTCAAATATTTCTTCATTGCTCTCTGGCGTATCTCGTCCAACTCCGTAAAAGAGTCTAGGAAAGACTTGCGCTCGGACATTACCAGAAAGTACCCATTTCTCATCTGGGAAAAAGATCTCAAAACCGCTGTAAAAGAGGATCTGATTTTCTAAAGTGTACGTTAGTGCAATCGGTATAGTACTCGTTCGAGTCCTGGTTTCATCACCTGAATTAGGAAGCTTGAACTGAAAGGAGCCTCCAACGCCAAATCCAAAGCTAGTCTCTGGTGTGTACAGGACATAAGGAGCGATGATGAACTTTGAAGGGTAGATGGTGCTGTCTAGGGCAGCTTTCTTCTTGTTTGGCCGTAACGTCAGCGTTTCAATGAGCTTCGACAGTCCGGTCAACTCTTCCGCTTCACCTTCTGAGTGTTCTGGAATATCAACCTGAGCAGCGAGTTTCGCAGTAGGCAAGCTGAGAAGAAGTAACCCGAAGGCGAGAAGTAGAATTTTAGGCACTTGGTCAGTTTAGATTTCAGAATAACGCTGTGATTCGAAGGGATGTTTGATGAAGAGTAGCAGTGTGTCACGGTGCAGACGGTGCAACGGTTGTACCAAATACTAAGCTAGCACAAGATATAAAGTGCATCCTAGTACCTTTCCCACATGTTTTTCAGTTTTCAAGGTCATGTCCCCGTATGCCACGAGTCGAGTTTCGTTCATCCACAGGCGACCGTTATTGGCAACGTTATCATCGGCAAAGACTGTTATATCGGGCCTGGTGCCGTACTCCGAGGTGATTGGGGGGAGATCGTACTAGAAGACGGTTGCAATGTGCAGGAGAGTTGCTGCATTCACATGTTTCCAGGCATCAGTGTCCGCTTACGCCAAAACGCCCATGTTGGTCATGGTGCTGTGATTCATGGAGCAGAACTGGGCGAAAACTGCATGATCGGAATGAACGCCGTAATCATGGACGACGCGAAGATTGGTGCGGGTAGCATTGTCGGAGCCCTAGCTTTTGTAAAAGCAAAAACCATAATACCTGAGCGAAGTCTTGTCGTCGGAAATCCCGCAAAGGTGATCCGAGAGGTAAGCGATCAACAATTAGACTGGAAAACGGCAGGCACCGAGTTGTATCAGACCCTACCAAAGACTTGGCAAACGGAAACCGAACAGGTTGAGCCCCTTCGTGAAGTACCTGCAAATCGGCCAGAAATGAAAAAGGTATATGCGCCTTTTGAGAAGAGAAAATAAGGATTCTGTTCCTTTCTCGCTGGGTAGCTCCGAGTTATTGAACTTTCGTCAAAACAAGCCCTTAGAACCTCGGACTCGTCAGTCGCGGAGAAGCGACTGCTTTCCAGATGTAAAAGACTCCAAAAGTCACGGTAGTCTGCGGCACCACCGTGGTAAGCGTTTGGCCAGAAGGACGGAAACGATTAGAGCTAAACGTGCCACTCAATACGCCCAGCCACTGACCATATTTATAAGTAGCTGAAACGCAAGGATAAAACTCTGTGAATCCTGTATTTGAAGTGTTCACCTCAACGGTCGACGACAAAGGATCGTTGGGCGTGATAAGCGTACGCTCATTCTTATAGGACTGCAGAACGACTACTCCACCCTCTAGTCCAAAGTGATCGAATACCCAACCGCCCATAAATCGACCTTGAATGCCACGCACCTTGTCAGCTGTAAAAATACTGCTTGGGTTTCGTGTCTCGAAGCCATAATCCTTAATGGAAAGGTGCGAGAACGTACCACTGAGGTAAGCGTCTGAAGATAGGACGTATTCCGTTCGCAGCGCAGGAGACCAGGTGTAGCGGGTATCCTCCTTGTCGCTAGTAAATGAACGATCTGGATCTCCCACAAAGCTATCCTTGAGATCTGTGAACTGGGCATTGGCTCCCACTCCAAGAAAAAATTGAGCCTTAGCCTCTTGACTTAGTGCAATGTTTAGCAGAATAAGTAGACCGATAAATTTCCTCATAGCCCTTACGCCATTGGCGGTGAAATGAAGCTCAATGTAACTAATATCTGTTTTGGCGAAAGCTGTACTCTACGGCAAAGGTCCTCTTGTAGCTTACGGAGCCGCAGAATCCACGAATAGGCCTGAACAGACTCCTTATAATCTGCACTACCGCGTCGCCCAAGCATCGCCCTTTGGCTCCAACTCTTCGCTTCCGTCATAAATGTCCTCAGCATCGTCGCGAGCATCCTTGCCACGGAGCAGAAGAAATTCTTGCACGTTTTCTTGATTGAGCATGCCTGCTAAATGCTGGCCATCATAGACTGGACAGACCGTAGCCCGAGCGCCCATCATTAATTCAAACGCTTCTTGCAATGGCATCTGCTTATGCAACTCTAAAGGTGTCGCCAAAGCTGCATCCTTGACGCGCATGTTCGGCTCACCGGTTGATAGTGCTTGCACGAGCGATTCACGGGTAAGTACACCAACAACGATGTCTTCAAGATCTAAGACCAAGAATTCTTTCTCTTGGCTTGAGAGGAGAAGGTCCACAGCACGTTGCAACGGCTCATGCACGTAGAGCGGCGTGTATTGAGTCATCAGTACATCTTCAACCAAATAGCCTTCGAGTATAGATTTGGTCAACACCTGGCGAGATTCTGCGGTCGCTCCGAGATAGATGAAGAGTCCAATAAAGACCATCCAAAAGTTACCGAAGAAGCCCATAAAAACAAACCCTACGGCTAGGGTACGGCCGATACCGGCAGCAAAACGCGTGGCTTTAGCACGATCCCAGCGCATGGCTAACAGGGCACGTAAAACGCGGCCGCCATCCATTGGAAAAGCTGGAATAAGGTTGAAGACGACTAAAATCAGGTTGACCGCAAAGATGTTTTCTGCGAAATAGATGGGGTCAAGTGAAGAGATCGTTTCCGTATAGTTGACAAGGTTGACGAGTTGCCCAGTTGCAGCGAGGTAGATATACACCACGATCGCAATGGCCACATTCACAGCTGGTCCGGCCAGCGCCACGATAAGTTCTTCTTTGGGCTTTTCAGGAATGCGCTCTAGCGATGCAAGTCCTCCAATAGGTAGGAGCGTGATGTCACGTGTACGGATGCCAAAACGTCGCGCCACCAGTGCATGTCCATATTCGTGCGCGAGTACGCAGATGAAAACTGCAAGGACGAATCCTATCCCGTAGAGTCCACTCTCAATATTGCTGGTCTCTCGGTAGTAGCTGAAGAAGAACCAGCCAAGAATGATCAAGAAGGTCCAATGCACTTTGACATCGATGCCTGCAATTCGAGCTATCTTATGTGATCCGCGCATGATGTTGGGTTTGGGTTTGGGTTTGGGACTTGGGACTTGGGACGTGGGATTTGGGACTTGGGACGTGGGACTTGGGACTTGGGACGTGGGACTTGGGATTTGGGACTTGGGACGTGGGACTTGGGACTTGGGACTTGGGACTTGGGATTTGGGACTTGGGACTTGGGACCTTACATCCTATATTCAACTAACCTTCCTTTCACGATTGAGGTTTAAAGTAACGCTTTTTTGCGAGGGGATGGCTTTCGGGGTAGCTACTCTTTGGGGGGAGGCCTTCTTTCTTCCAGCGAACCAGTGGTTCGAAGGACAGTGAGCAGTACAGTACACTGGACTGCCGCAAACACATTACCTTGCCACTCGCAAAATTTAACTTCATGGGAAGGGCATTTGAATTTAGGAAAGAACGTAAAATGAAGCGCTGGGCTGGAATGGCCAAAGCGTTCACCCGTATTGGTCGCGAGATCAGTATGGCTGTAAAGGAAGGTGGCGGAAATCCCGACTACAATCCTCGCCTGCGTATGGCGATCAACAACGCGAAGGCAGCCAACATGCCGAAGAGCAATGTTGAGAACGCCATCAAGAAAGCAACCGAGAAAGACTCGGCCAACTATGATGAGATCATTTATGAAGGCTACGGCCCGCACGGCATCGCGATCCTCGTAGAAACGGCGACCGATAATGGAACGCGTACAGTGGCCAACATGCGTCATGCCTTCTCTAAGTATGGCGGACAGATGGGCACGAATGGTTCGGTAGACTACATGTTTACACGAGTTGGCCAATTCAAAATTGAGGATAGTGGTCAGGATCTGGAAGAGCTCGAATTGGAGCTTATTGATGCTGGCCTCGAAGAAGTGAGCAAGGATGAGGATGGCATGATCGTCTTCAATTGCGGCTTCACTGATTTTGGAAATTTCGGAACGGCCTTAGAAAAAATGGGCTTGGAAGCAAAAAGCTCTGAGTTGGTTCGTCTTCCTCAACATTCTAAAGCCCTCACCGATGCGCAAGCTGAAGAAGTCATCAAGCTCATCGAC
Organism: uncultured Saprospiraceae bacterium; assembly: GCA_937923485.1. Lineage (GTDB taxonomy): Bacteria > Bacteroidota > Bacteroidia > Chitinophagales > Saprospiraceae > CALDTK01. The sequence continues at coordinate 14,266 of CALDUE010000197.1, read as the reverse complement.
AAGCTCGAGGAGGATGACGATGTGGTGAATGTGTTTCATACGATGGATGAGGGTGAGTAGTCGAAGCCCCGCTTCGACAATTGTCAATTGCTAATTGTCAATTACACGACGTTTAGCTCGCCTTCGTCTCATTTTACTTTTCCTGCGAACCGGTGGTTCTCAGGACAATTGATTAAATAGATTACAAAAATGTCCTACGTCAACTCTAACACCACCGCAGGAATCACGACCATTGAATTTTTTACCGAAGCGCATAATTCGCTACCGGGGAAAGAGCTCGCTCAACTTGCAGAGGCGATTGATACTGCGGGAAAAGATGAGGCCTGCCGCGTTGTGATTTTAAAATCTGGTGGTGATCGTACGTTTTGTGCGGGCGCAAGTTTTGATGAACTTATTGCGGTAAGTAATGAAGCGGAGGGCCTCGCTTTTTTCAGCGGCTTTGCTCGAGTGATTAATGCCATGCGCCGCTGTCCAAGATTTATTATTGGTCGGGTGCAGGGAAAGGCTGTCGGTGGCGGAGTAGGCTTACTCAGTGCTTGTGACATCGTGTACGCGACCAAATTTGCGAGTATTAAACTCTCTGAGTTGGCGATTGGAATTGGACCGTTTGTCATCGGGCCAGCGGTGGCGCGCAAGGCAGGTTTTGCAAGTTTCAATGAAATGTCTATTCGTGCCGATGAGTGGTTTAGTCCAGCTTACGCCAAAACCCATGGCCTGTACACCGAAGTACTTGAGGATGTTGCTGCACTTGATCAGGCGGTTTTGGCGAAAGCAGAAACCCTAGCAAGCTGGCACCTAGAAGCGATGATCGATATGAAGCGTGTGCTCTGGGAAGGAACGGACCATTGGGATGTGCTGCTAAAAGAACGCGCGGCGATTTCTGGCACACTTGTCACGAAAGATTGGACGAAGAATAAGTTGGCAGAGATTAAGGCCTAAGCAAGGTGCATCTATATAGTTAGAAAAACGTAAATAGATTAATTAATAAAGAATTAGTAATCTAACTAATCGCTAAGGCGCAAGCTTGTTGGCTGCACATCGTGGATTTACGTGTAGTACTTATCCTAATTGAGTATGAGAAGCCTTAAGGCTTCATTAACGGCTCTCTTAAAGTCATTTTAAAGTCATGCGGTCATAGTATAACCTGTTGGAAACGAGTCTACTTTGGAGCCAGAAGTCAACAACAATCATCGATTGATTTCCTCTTTTTCCCTCAAAAAAAACAGGCTCATGAAAGCGCTCCATCTAGTTATTCTCCTCCTTTCTATCTCTACTCTCGTTCACGCTCAAGAAGACAACTTCAGTCCACGCCATACCTTGACCGCTCAGTACGGTTACGGTTGGTTTGGTCTTCTTAATAACCATCAAGGAGACATAGAAATCAGTAATGATCGCACAGGAAATACGCAACTCTACACAGCAAATTTTGATGGATCTGCAGCTACTACAATAGCGTATGATTATCGCTTTGGACGCATCTTTAGTCTTGGTGGTGCAGTAGGCTTTCAGTCTATTGACATCAATGGATTTAGAGATAGTGAAACAAACGAAAGTATTTCTGGCGCTATCGACATCAATCGAATTTTTCTGAGTGGACGAACCCTCTTTCATTACGGAAAGAATCCTAAATGGGACCTGTATTCCGGTGTCCGTGTGGGCGCTACTTTATGGAACGTTGATTCGTCCGTCGACCAAGATGACTTCACACTTGGAACAGGAGTAAGCTTTGGCTCAGGTACAGCAGTTATTCCTCACTTGGTACCCATTCCATTTGGGTTCAAGTATTATCCGGATGATCGCATAATGCTTGGAGCAGAATTAGCTGTTGGCTCTCCACATGTAATTGCATTTCAAGTAGGCGTGCGACTTTAGCTCCTACCTCAGTCAGGCTTATTTCCGTTCTTGAAGCTCCGGCTTGTCTGCAGCATTAACTCCTTCCTTCACCTGACCAGTAGCCTTATATAACTTATCCATCTGGTTGGTGAGGGTTGCGAGTTTTGCTTCTAAACTACTTATTGTAGTCTCCTGCTGGCGCTGACTCTCCGCAAGGTCTGCTTTCAATTCTACGTTTTCAGCGGTTAATTCTTGGACGGCTTGATACAGGACTGAAGTTAAATCTTCCTGAGATTGCTTTCCGATAGGGTTTTCCTGACTGGAAGGCACTCTAGACAGTTTTTCAAGCGCCAGTATTCTACCCCTGTAATTTGGATTGTCTGTTCCACCTCCAGCTATCCCATTGGCATCAAACGTAGTTCTGCTCTTGTATATATACCCAGAAGCATCAATCAAAAGTCGATGAAATGATCCTCTTCCAGCTGAAGGAACATCTTCTATACGAATAGGGAAATCTGTATTTGCAGGATCGATGTGAATGGTAGCTGCAGGTGCGGTTTCTGTGCCAAAACCGACTCGTCTATTAGCTCCATCAAAGATTGCTACAATTTGCCCTAATTCATTTCTAAAATACGTATCCGAACCATGAAACTTTAAATCACCAGTAAGGCTTGTAATTTCAAGATCATTTGCAGATCGAAATATTGCTACTTCTTGATCTGTAAAAGTTATTAAGTTTTTAGGTGAAATAACTAAGTCTTGCGTTGTTGTATGATTCCCTAAATTATCAGCAAATAGAGTAGCTGCTTGTTGAGTTTTCATATTTCTTAAATCGCCGTCAATATTTGCCGTGACAATGTAGGCGTCATTCCCCACCTCTGGCATAACACCGATACGAGCTCGACCTCTTGCATCGAAGAAACTCCTGGTTGGATTACTCGCACCGATAATGACTGAATTCCCAAACTGCTGGAGATGAAGAGGGGCAGTAGCGTTGCCATCGTAAACCCCGATTTGATTTTGGCTAAGTCCTAGATAGGCTCGATTTCCAAATCTTGCAATTCCTCCTCCTACCCTTGTTATGGCTGTTGTATTATCTACATGAAAAACTGCGGAGGGGTCGTTTGTACCGATGCCAACACGCCTCGTATTTGCATCAATATTCATAACTACTTCTGCTTCACCACGAGACATAAAATTGGTCTCTGTAAATCCGTGAATACGAAGATCTTGATTAGAGCGAGCGTACATGTAGTTCATTGTAGACCCAAACTGAAGTTGTTCGTCGTTGGTCATGCGCTGCGTTCCGCTAACTTCGAAATCTACTTGTGGATTTCGGTTTAAAATTCCAACTCGTCGGTTATTTGCCTGAACGGTTAGAATATCGACCGCATCATTACGGTCTCTAAATACTACATATTGCTGACCATGGAAGTACCAATTATTATTACTTCCCGGAGAATTAATGTAATTGGTTCCATCCCTAAATTGTAGCTGTTCATCGCCAGTCATGAGTTGAGTACCAGAAACTTCAAAATCTGTTCTTGGATTTGTATTAAACAATCCAACCCGTCCTCGGTCGGCCCGGACCGTAAGTAGATCTCTAGAATTATTTCGATCTCGGAAACTCATTGTCTGTCGACCAACGAAATAAAGTTCATTGACGGACTGCGCGAAGATGTAATTCTGATTGTTCCTAAACTGTATCTGTGACTGATTCGACATGCGTTGGTTGCCGGTTACGCCCAAAATCAGTGAGTTGTCAACGTTGGCCTGACCGATGCCTACAGCGCGATTTGAGGTAGGAGTAATGTCTCCATTATTCTCTGACCAAAGGGAACTACTTGCACTCCCTGAGAACAAGTCTGCTGCCGGTCGGTAAGAGAGTTTGCCATTTGCATCGGTTACGAGTACAGAAGTTTCGGCATTTCCAGGCCTTAGACCTTCGAGTCGAAGTGGATCTTGTGTCCCAGAAGAAGTCTTGATGTGAAGCGCAAAGTCATTATTGGTCGGTATTACGCCAATGCCACTTTGAGCAGCTAACATCGTTGCAAGTGCAGTACAAAAAAGTACTAAAAGGATTCTTTGTTCAGTCATTGTAGTCTCTCTATCCAAAATCTAACTCAAGCTGTAAATCTGAATTGGCAGGTGATGGAATTCACCAATGGCATTATCAGATTACAGTAGTCGAGAAAGTTCACTTCTGGAAGTCTCTTAATCTCGGTATGAAGAACTTTCGCAACACATTAAAACTTAGTGCAATACAAAAGCTTCATTCTCAATAGTTTATATCCAAATAAGGTGCCATACGGACGGATGAGCGGATGCTGTTCCTTTCATTTACACATTAATTAGTTCAGCATGCGTAAAGCTCTTTTAATCCACCATTTACCAGCGCCGCTACGCTTTGCATTTCTGTGGCAAAAAAGATGGACGAGTACATTGCTTCTTGAATTGGTCCAACAGTACTCGCATGCGGGCTACGGAAACCACAGATTTTGCGATTTCGCCGAGGCATTGTAGAAGGGTCTCCTAGAAATGGTTTACTCTTAGTCAGACGTCTTCAACATAGAGGCCTTCAAATCAAAATCATAGTTCTCACCTCATGCCTAGCCCATTCATTATTTTCGGAACACGCGCAGTAAAATCAACGATAAAAGAAAGTTCCTTTCACTGTCTGCAGTGTGAACGCGAAACGCATTTTCGGCATCGCAAGGCGCGTAAATTTTTCACGTTCTACTTCATTCCGCTAATTCCGTTAAACAGTCTTGGAGAGTACGTTGAATGCACTACATGCAAAGGCACCTTCGTCCCTCGCGTTTTGGAATACGATCCAAATGCCAGTCAGAATGCTTTTCAAAGTGAATATGAAAAGGCGATTAGACACAGCATGGTGCTCATGATGTTGGCAGATGGTCACATTGATGAAGAGGAAATGCTGGTCGTCCAAAAGATCATCAACAAGTTTGGGCATTCGGACATGACGCTCGATGAGCTTGAGGTCTTTGTTGAACAGGTTTCACTTCAAAAAGAACCAATCTCTACTTACCTAGCACGCGTTGCTCCAGCACTCAATGCGCATGGCAAAGAGATGATAATCAAATGTGCACTAGCAGTTGCTGCTGCCGACGGTCATATCGATGAAAGTGAACAGGCCATGATTGCAGAAATGGCTGTGATCCTCGAAATGTCAAATTCACATCTCAAAGGAATTTATGCGAGCATGGCGGAAGAGAAGGATACTTCATTTTCAGAAAATTAGCGGAGGACGATCCTAGGTATTTGGATTATCATTTTAATATCTGAGCTATCTTGATAAATATTAGATATCATATGTATTAGATTTTTGTTAGTTAAAACTGCGAATTAAAATCTTTGATTGGAAGATCAGTGGAGTTCGCTTGTGTTTCAGCGCAAGTTAATGTGATGTCTTGATTTCATCGTGCGTTTATGGGGCTGTGGTATAACTAAAGTCATACTAACGCCCCATAAAAGTTTTGATAAGTGCGATTTACATTACCACTGAATAAGTCTCAAACCAAAATCAGTCAAAATCGTGAAACCATACTATTGGCTTCGAATACCGTATTGCGAGGCGCGCATGAAGGCAGCCAAGTCTATTCCCGGAGCAGTCTGGGATGAACATCATCAAATGTGGCGGGTGCCGAAAAGGAAAGGTGCAGAAGAAGATGTATCGACCAAGGGCCTTGAGGAATGCTTACTGGACCCTACCATTACCATCCCTCCGCGCTATGGCTTTGCGCGTGGAGCGCGAAAAGTACCTCATCCGCTTGCACGCTTACAAGCGGCTCAGCAAACAGCGCACCTGACACTACCCCATCCAAGTGTGCAGCAGGACTTCTATACCACAGCTCCTGAACGATTGCACGCAGATGGTACTGTACGCCAAACCGTTTCAGACCGCCAAATTGCACCTTACCTAACGTCATATGTCGATAAGCTCAGAGCGCTCGGTAAAGCAGAAGCTACGATACGAACGTATCGGTCTGCAGTAAAGCTATATGCGGAGTGGTTGCCGGTTCCACTACCCCAAGCAACCCCAGCAATGCTTCGTGCCTATTTGGACTATTGTGCAGATGTACGCTGCTTGAGTGAACGGACGATTCGAGGGGTGATGCAGGCGGTGGGGGCCTTTGGAGAAATTTAAATTACGAATGGCCATAGGGACGGTTGGTAATTGATAATTGTTAGTTGGTAATTGGTAATGCCTTTGGGACGTGCCGAAAGGGACGCTTACTAATTGATAATTGTTGGTTGGTAATTGATAGTGCCTTTGGGACGTGCCGATAGGGAAGGTTACTAATTGGTAATTAATAATTGATAATGCCTTCGGGACGTTCCGATAGGGACGCTTACTAATTGATAATTGTTAGTTGGTAATTGATAATGCCTTTGGGACGTGTCGATAGGGACGGTTACTAATTGATAATTGTTAGTTGGCAATTGATAATACCTTTGGGACGTGCCGATAGGGACGCTTACTAATTGATAATTGTTAGTTGGCAATTGATAATGCATTTGGGACGTGCCGATAGGGACGCTTGACAATTGATAATGCGACTTAGGCGTGCACCTATTCCCAATTTATGAATGCGTGTGGTGGCGAAGTTGCGAAAAGTGAAACTCAAGCTGGAACGTTGGACTCTACTTTTGAGCCATGCGAAACGCAGTTCATTTCAGCTTGCTCTTATTCAGCTTCGTATTCACCGGGTGCACCACTGCGCTGCTGCACTCGGAACTTGCTGTTGAGGTTGTTCCTGAAGTAGTTGAGGGTGCTCAACCCTATTATGTTGATACACCACCACCATTGCCATCATTTGAGCCGCTCGTTGATACATTGACTAGCGTTAGACGCACGGTCGGTCAGTATCTGATGAGCATTATTCCTTACAAAGGAGTGGCTATTTGGCGAGCGGACACCATGCACCGCGATACCGTCACAGAAGCATTTCTAAACGTAGACGGACTTCTTGATTTTGAGTTCAAGCGTCGCGAATCCCGACTCCGCATAAGCCAATATTCGGCTCATTTTGAGATAGACTTTAAGGAAGATTCCTTGGTAATCTCAAGGCTGCGAGAGATACCCTCAAATTTTGATCCTTATCAATTTTTGAATGGTACCCTTGGTATTAGCGGACATACGAACGGCCAAGATTATTATCTAAACTGTCCAGACCCTGACTCGATACTCGCTGGATTTACACTTGAACTTCTCAATGCTCCAACATGCAAATACGATTAATAATACCCCTACTTTTCGGGTTGCTTAGTACCTCCTGCTTTGCGAGTACTACTCCAGTGCAGGATTCAATCCCGCAGACGTACAAAAATGATAGGTTACTACAGGTCGGCGTGAGTTATAGATCTGCCGTTAACTTAGAACTACAAATCCCGACGGTCGAAGTCCTTCTCCAGCCCGCACAATTCTTTTCAGTGGGAATACGTCGCGGTCAAATACGAACAGATAAATTACCTGAATTATTTGAAGATAATCGCGGACGAATGACTGGTTATGTTTTCCGTATTAATATCCCTGCCAATAAAGACTTAGATATTTATTTAGAATATGCAAAAATGAAAGGAAATCTATCCTTTTCAGAGAATGTCTTTGGACTTTCACAATCCGTGCTTGATGATCGTTTTCACCAAGCGAGTTTTTTATCTGGGAAGGTGGCCTTTCGGCAAAACCAATTTCAACTAGGTGTGCGACAACATCTTGGCCGCTACTTCTTTGTAGATGCTTCTGTTGGGGTTGTGCTAGAAAACTATATCCTAGAAGCTAAGGACGTCCAAAACGCTCAATCAGCAGTCGTTTACTTTTTCGACTTCGTGGAAGAACTGCCTCCAAATGAATGGCATCAGAATGCAGGCCTACGTCTTGGTTTCACGTTTGGGGTGCGGATTTAATGAAATTAGCTACATCTCCAGTCGACTGACTAAACGTCAACGTTCGCCAATCATGGAAAAACGCTACTGAAAGTTGACACGATGCAACCTCGGAACTAAGACTCCGACCGTAGACCCAACAAGGGCTCCGACGATCACATCTGTAATGAAGTGGTTTCCTCCTTTGATGCGCAGCAACGCTGCCACTGTTGGGATCGCGAGGATACTAACTCCAGCAACAGCTTTACCAGTAAAGTCCATATTCGGATTTCTCATGAGAAAGATCTGATACGTTGAAGCTCCAGAGGCCCATGCGGCGGCTGTGTGTGCACTCCACATGCTCAATCTGGCATTGTAGTCTTTTCTTTCATCTAGTGGCGCCTTGTCATGGTATGCATAAGGTCGTTTTCGATGAATTAGCGGTTTTACTAATTTGGTGAATCCGTACGTCGCTAAAATGGATTCGAGTTGAGCCATCACAGGCACGAAGTCACTGTTAGGCCCTTGAGCCACGGTAAATACAAGACCAGCGGCAATCGATCCGTACAGTATTTTGTCACTTTGATGCTGGACGTTCAAGTCCCAGCGCGGCGTTTCTGGAATTTTATCTATCCCAAAAAAATTAGGCTGAACACCTTCCATCTCCGCCTGAAGCAATTGCTCTTCTGTCAAGGGTTTAGGCCAAGGAATCGTCTTCAACTCGTTTGAGACGCCGTATCCCGTTATGGTCGTACCAAAGGTGATAAAGCCAATTGACGGCCTATAATCCCTCGCCGTTTGCGCCGTCAGCAGCGTGGCGAACAGAAGCAAGAATGGCAAGAGCATAGCCTTGAACATAGGTCTCGAGTTTGTAGATTTCAAATGTAGTCAAAAGTGGGTGGGGAGGAGGGATCAAAGAGGTCTTGCTCGAGGGATTCACTATAAGCTATTTGCCGCCGCCATAATTCGCACGCTCTGCAGCTCACCTGCACAACGTACGGTGGCAAAATGCATCTTTTATGCCTTTGATACCCACTGAGCACATTGACAAAGCTCTTCATAGATCTGCCGTTACTCCTATTATGGTCCTCCCGAACATTCCAAAAAACCACCGGCTTTTTGCGTAGTTTGGCACTGTGTTCAGGTCTCAAAAATTATGTCTCTTATGGAGCTGGTATATCTATGCCCTATTGGCAGCCTTTCACATTACTGGACATGCTCAGACTCCCACAGATTCACTCCATTATTACGTTCAGCATTTAGATGCCACAAATGGTTTGGTTCATGACCAATTCAATGCCTTTATAAGTACAGACTCAAAAGGTTTTCAATGGATTTCATCAAGTACTGGATGTTACAGGTTCGATGGAAAAACCTTTACAAATTATCTTCCCGAACGCGATAGCCTGCAAACTTTAGTACAAAGTAATTTCTTTGAAGATACGCTTGGGAGGATATGGTTCTCAACCTTAGACGCCCTAAACTGCTATAATTATAAAACTGATGCAGTTACGAGTAAGGTTTTCGCGAAAGCTCCACATAACTATTCAGGAAGCTACCACATCGTGTGGTACGATCAAGAACGCCACGAATTACTATTGTCAAATAGTCAAGCCCTCTGGGCTTACAGACCAGGGGTTGCACCACAAACAAAAGAGCTTAGTCCGACTAATAGTATTCGTTATCTAACCATACCTGCCGACGGTACTAATCTTGTTTTAGGTTTCCCTTGGCTTATGGGTGCGGGAATGGAACGATACGAGATAAACAACGGAGAAATAATTAATCATTCTTGGTCAAAGAATAAGCAAATTAAATCTACACGAATCAATGGAGGAGTAACGGATCACTTAAACCGTGTTTGGCTTGGAACAGAAGCTGGATTAATACACTACGATGTAATCTTAGATACTGTTCTGGGGACATATCCTTCGCCAGACCAAAGCTCAAAGGAAGTCTGGTCACCCGTTGTATTTCAAGACAAACTCGCTGTCTCAACGGCTCAATCTGGAGTGTGGCTATTTAATCCCAGCACCAAGCAATATGAAAACGCATTAGGGGCAAACGCTTTAGCGACTGGAGATTCACCTGACAAATCGCCACGTGCTTTGCACGTAACTCCAACGGGTACGCTATTCGCCATGTGCCGTGAAGAGGGAATTGATGTCTATAGTCCCGTGCCAAACCCAGCACAAGAAGTTTTCGATTTAAATGATCGCTCCCTGAGCGTTTCTGGAATCGCCGCTGACCGATTTGACCAAATCTGGGTTGCAACTATGCAGGGAGACATCTACTTATTGGGAACGGACGGCTCACTAAGAAATTCCTTCGAACACATTTTTAATGAAAGTAATCCTATCCACGACCTACAAGTAACGAATACCAAAAACCAAGTTTTAGCGCAAAGCGAGAAGAACATTTTCAGCGTGTTCTATGATCGTGATAGACGTGCAATTTCAATAGATACTTTAGCTTCGTTCGACCAAACCATCGAAGGTTTTACCGTCAACTCAGCGGGGGATCCGATGGTAAGAACGCGGAATGCATGGTATAGAATTGATGTAGAAGGAGTCCACCCTATTCACCATCGAATCTTAGACCGAAGCTCTCCAAATGATATAATAAAGCTTCGACATAATCAATTCGCTTTTAGCCCAATAGATAAATGGCTTTATATATTTTCATACGAAGATAATTCAATCACTATTATCGATAGTTTTACAACAACGGGAACAGTCTGGTCAGCCAGAGAACTTCACGAAGGCACCTATCTTTTAGGAACCACAAATGGCATTGTTCACAGCCAAGAAGAAATACCCAACGATCTAATTGGACAAGAAGTACATAAATTTTCCCTTCGAAATAACGAACCATTCGTTGCCATAACCAGTGAGGGGTTAATGCTTAAAGAAGCTAGTGGTAATTGGAAACAATACGGAAAAGAGATAGGACTAGAAGGAAATTATAGCGACAGGACTTCCGTTGTAATAATGAAAAATCAAGTTTGGATTGGATCAGATCATGGCCTACTTCACTTCAATCTCCCGAGCACTAACGCTTTAGCGGCCAAAACTCCCACACCGTACATTTTACGCACTTGGATTAATGATCGTCCCTGGCCCAAAGGGCTACTACTTGATCAAGATAGCTTGAGACTGAACTATGATGAAAGCACAATCGAAGTCGATATCAGTGCAATACAACCTGTAGGAGCCGCAACCCCTGATATCACTTACAAACTCAATGGATATCAAACTAAATGGGTCAAGCTAAGAGGCGGCAACAACATTAGGTTCACCCAAGTGCCACCAGGATCGTATCAGCTCGAAATTGCTTTAGGTGATTCAGAGAAAATTCCTGAGCAGTCAATCAGCATTACCATAATTATTCAACCCCCTTACTGGCAAACTTGGTGGTTTAGAACCTTGGCCGCACTTGCATCGATTGGAATATTCGCCTCAGTCATTGGATTGAGCTACAGACGTAGATTGATGAAGGAGCAACAAAAAAGAGAACGCGAGCGGATGATTGCAGACGAACGTGATCGCATTGGAAAAGAATTACATGATGATCTTGGGGGGGAACTTGCTACCATCTTATTCTTAAGTCAACGCGAAGCACGCAAACAACCATCTTCCAATAGCTCGCGGATAGTCGAATTGACAAAGGCCTCATTGGCCAACATGCGAGACATTATTTGGGCGCTCGAAGGCAACGATACAACGCTCGGTGGCTTAATCACCTACACGCAACGGTATGCTTCGAACATGTGCTCAGATAGAAATATTAATTTTCAAATGAACAATCAAGTTCCTCCGAAAATATGCGCAAAAGAGCTAGGCCCAAGAAGTAGAAGGAATCTATTCCTCATCACAAAGGAAGCAATCAACAACAGCTTAAAACACAGTCAAACTCCGAGTATTGAGCTTACCTATTCGCACAGTGGAGCTGACCTTAAAATCAGTATTACAGATACTGGGCAGGGCTTTGATCCTGATACTATCCAAACTGGAAACGGAATGAAGAACTTGAAAAGCAGAACACATACCTTAAGCGGCACGTGTGAAATAAAAAGCACGATAACTATTGGAACTACTGTGATCGTAGAGGTTCCGTTAGTATAAAATCAGCATTTGCAAGTATGTATAACTATAGTCCTATTGCACAAGTCATCGACTGGGTGACACATTTGTAATGTCGAAAACAACAGCCACATGAAGCTTGCTATCGTCGAAGACCTTGAATACTTGCGCACCAGTACGGTGGCGTATTTTGAAGAGGTTGATGAAATCAGCTTAGTGCGATCTTTTTCGAATGGTGAAGACGCACTAGAAGGTATTCCTGCGATCAATCCAGATGTCATCATCATGGACATAGGCTTACCTGGAATTTCAGGTATAGAATGCATGTCAAAGCTAAAGGAAATGGGTTTGCAATCTTCTTTCTTGATGTTCACTGTATTCGAACACGATGAGCATCTGTTCGAAGCGCTTAAGCTAGGTGCAGCTGGATACATCATCAAAGGTGATGGAGAAGAAGGCTTGCACAAAGCCATCCGTGATTGGAAAGCAGGTGGAGCCCCAATGAGTCACTCCATTGCTAAGAAGATTTTCGAAAGTTTTCAAAGTCCTCAGCCCAGCGCGATGCACGAGGGTCCTCGCCATACGGCGGGACGTACGCCAAAACCAGAATTGCAAACCCTCAGTGCACGTGAGCAAGACATCCTCAAGCTCATCGCTGAAGGTCTTCTCAACAAGGAAATAGCTGATCGGCTGAAGATCGCAGACGGTACAGTCAAACAGCACAACTACAATATCTACCGAAAGCTAAACGTGAACAATCGCGTGGAAGCTATTCGGAAGTATTTGGATTAAATCAACTCACAACCATCCAAACTTCAGTCATGTCGGATCCCATTACTTTCAAACTAATTCCACAAAATGTCAAGAGCTCATGGCTTGCAGATAATCCGCAAGCAGGAGAAACACTCGCAGGCATAGTTATATGGTTCAAAACTCCTAAAGGACAAACTGGTAAACATACATACCTACAGGTACAGCAACTTTATGTAAAGCCAGATTCCGCTAGATTTCAAGATTTAGGAGCAAGCGGCAAGCTTAGAGATTTTGCCGTGTGCTATAATATCGAGGAATCTGCAGAAACAGATACTCCTGCTCAATTATCAATCAAAACTGACGCTGATTCAGTTCCAGAATTATACAAACTTTTAGAATTTTATTCATCTTCTGATAATACCGACGGAAATCTTGATTTTGTTTTCTTCGACGCAGGATCTATCGAGACGCTTTGTACTAATTTTGAAGAATTATATCTATCAGGATCGATCAGCCAGCTAGGATCACTAATGGAGCTACCAGATGGAGAAACCTATAGTAAGAATTCTAAGCTGTTCACACTCAAACTTGAAGGGGCGAAATACACTTCAAATGCAGCACCAGGGCAGGGGTTTACCTTAGGAGCTGTATGCCCTCCAAAGTGGTATTAGGCGTGAGACATAGCAAAACACTTGAAAGCAAAATTGATTTCAACTCCGAAAAAGCTATCTAGATGATAGTTAGCCAGCTATAAATAAACGTGATAAGATGTATTCATATAGGCAGGTAGCAAGTAAAGGTTACCGCTCCGATGACTATATATTAACCGTAAAACATATCCTACAAAAGCCTTCGTCCGTCCTCTCTTGAGGATAGGACGAAGGTCATCGGATGGATGAATACACCTTCCAAACGCTACCGACCAAAAATCACGATGACGGTATGGATGCCAAGTTAGCTATATGTATTTGCCATGGTTGAAATTAAATTGAAATCTTCATATCTGATTGCTGCACCACATCTCGGATGGTAGCCGCGTAGCAATCAGCGTGACATGGCAGGGGCCCCTGAGCTTGCGAAGAGGGAGGACCTATGTCAAAGCAGTTCGGATGTAGACTGCGGATTTCCGCGTCGGTTTGAGTAGACTACCTTGACCTTTCATCCGCCGCGATAAATCGCATGCTACATCCGTGCAATAGCGCGCTACGCGGCTCACCTACACGACGCTCGAACAACAGCGTTAATCCACCTGAAATCTCAATATCTTATTGCCGAGCCACATCTCGCATGGTAGCCGCGTAGCGCGCGGTTGCCATGACGTAGGATGCGGATTTCCGCGACGACAATCGGACGACGCCTAATCTCACATCTACAACTTGCTTTCCATCCGTCACGATAAATCGCATGCTACCCATTCGGCTGCGCTCAGGGCAGGCTATCGGGGTCCCGTTCAAACACGTGGGTCTTCGCTCTGCTCGACAATCGCGCGCTCTGCGGCTCACCTACACAACGCTCGAACAACGGCGTTAATCCACCTCATCAAACAAATACCGCTCGTCATATTCTACGCCTTGATCTTCTAGCATTTGCCGAATCTCTTGCTGGAGTGTCTGGGCACGATGATGCTCTTCTTGATTTTCAATGTATCGCTTGACGATCTCCCAATGCGATTTGCTCACCGCAAACGCACCATACCCACGTTGCCACGAAAA
>CALDUE010000196.1 GCA_937923485.1 uncultured Saprospiraceae bacterium | reverse complement strand
CCTACCCCATCCCTTTCACAAACGCATCAACTTCAGCATATCCAAAATCGGCCAATAGTCCAAATAGCTTGTTGCGTGTAATACGCGCCGCACCTGTGGCAGGACTTGATATACCGAGTAAGTACCGAGTCACCTTTCGAGGATCGCCCAGCGCTTTTGGTTTCTCCTCGATTAAGGTTTGTAGTTCGGCGAGTTGCTCACTAAAGAGGACGTCTTCAATCTTCCCCTCATGCGCTGCAACAGCTGTCGAGAAATCGCGATTCTTATCGACGCACCAAGCACAGTGACCGCAATCACTTGGGTTTTCATCGCCGAAGTAGCGTAGGATGTAGGCCGTCTTGCAAGACTGCGTTTCTGCAAAATCCACAACAAGTTGAAGGCGGTCGAGGTCTGCTTTTTCCCTTACGGTAAAACGTCTTATCAATTCCTCGGTCAGGCTATCCACGGTGAACTCGTGCTCAAGTTTTTTATAGCCCTTTTTAAGACCGCTCGGCTTGGTGTAGGCCAATCCATTCTGTTCTAAATAATTAATAGATTTCAGGATCTTATCGCGATCATATCCTGTCTCCTTCACAGCTATATCCATATCCGTATTAATATGCTTATAGCCTACCTTACTTGCAGAAAACAGCTTTTGATAGAAAGCTTTGGCTGCAGGATTAACGCGATTCAAGATGCGCTCCTTGCCTCCGATTGGAGTAATTTGGTAGCCTGTGTAGCGCGGCGTCCCCTGCTTAATAATGCCGAGTAATTCCATATAGGTCAATACCGTCCCGAGCGTGAGTTGACGGATATCGTAGCTCCGCGAAAGGTGATAAGTGCTTATTTCAAAGTTTTCGTCTTCACCTAAGATGAACTCAACGAAAGCCCGCAGATCATTATCAGCAGGTGTATCACCTAGGGTAAACGAAGCGAGTTGTGCAACGTCTTCTCCATTGCCCAGGAGCTCTACGCGCGAAGGTTCTCCATCGCGACCTGCACGACCAATTTCTTGGACGTAACTCTCTAGGCTTTTCGGAAGGTTATAATGATAGATGTATCGCACGTCGGACTTGTCGATTCCCATTCCAAAGGCAATCGTCGCGACTACAATTCGGTTGCGACCGAGCATCCATGATTCTTGAACCTTAGCACGTTCCTCTGCTTTCAGCCCAGCATGATAGACCTTGGCTGGAAGACCAGCTTCTTGTAATTCATGGGTAACTTCTTCTGCTGTACGTTGTAGCGTAACGTAGACAATTGAGGTTCCCGGTTCTTGATCCTGCAGGCGCTCGATAAGCACGT
Organism: uncultured Saprospiraceae bacterium; assembly: GCA_937923485.1. Classification (GTDB taxonomy): domain Bacteria; phylum Bacteroidota; class Bacteroidia; order Chitinophagales; family Saprospiraceae; genus CALDTK01. The sequence continues at coordinate 24,549 of CALDUE010000196.1, read as the reverse complement.
CGGTGCGCGTTTTTGTAGGCTGCGGATTGACCTCGATAAAGAGGTTTGGACGATAAGCAGATGTAATGATCGAGGCCTCCTGCGGAATCTTTAATGCCAATTGAATATCCTCTACAACTGAAGGCGTGGCAGTGGCGGTCAAAGCCAATACTGCTTTGGCCTCGAGGCGTTCGGCAAACTCAACCAACTTCAGGTAATCCGGTCGAAAATTGTGGCCCCATTGCGAGATACAGTGTGCCTCATCGACGGCAAAAAGAGAGATTTCTACACCTTCGACAAGCGCTCTAAAGTTTTCGTTGTTGAAGCGCTCGGGAGCTACATAAAGGATGCGCATTTCCCCACTACGAATGTCATCTTTAATCTGACGAAGCTCCTCCCATTCGAGTGAGCTATCGATTCTTGCCGCGGAGATTCCTCGGCTACGCAGGTCATCGACTTGGTCTTTCATCAGGGCGATGAGCGGACTGACAACTAGCGTCAATCCTGTTGGTACCAATTGCGAATACAACTGGTAACAAAGACTTTTGCCGCCTCCAGTTGGAAAGAGTGCCAGCGCAGATTTGTGCTCATGCAGAGCCTCGAGTACTTCTAATTGACCATCGCGAAATGCTGGCCAGCCAAAAATGCGTTCGAGGGTTTGGGTTGCGTTTTGGCGAAAGTCCCGCGTGGACTCACGGGAAACGGGGCTAGAAGAATCAGAAGTAGACATAGAAGAAATTGGCTTAGGTGGCCAATGTAAAACTATTTGTTTCCTTCCTGGATAAAAGCTTCAAACAGGTCAAGGTGAAATTCTCCCTGCTGTTTGTCTGCGATGAGAATCCCAAATTCCTCGATGTTTTCAATCTTAAGGTGCCCAACTTCATCCGTATTGTAAGGTCGCCCTCGAACGGATGCGTTAAAATCGTGGATTCGCAGGTTGACCTCCGTTACTTGACCAGCCGTGGTGAGGAAGGAATACGAGTAACTGAACCTGCTTCTTTTCATTCGAAAGCGGCATTCAAAACGCTGTCCATCGCCCATGACTCGAAGATGAACGTGTGGATTTTCGAGTTTTTCCACGATTGGTTCGACAGATTTTCGAATACTTGCAAAGCCTCCATTGTTCTCTAATCTGACCGTCCCTTGAAAACGGATGGCACTGTCGCGTTGTATCACCTCGCTCTCGGAAACGCCGCCCATGACGCCATCGTTGATGACATACCAGTCCTCCGCATCGAGGCCATTACTAAGGGGAATAGGTGTCTGAGACATGAGGGGGAGGATTAAAAAGAGTGAGCTTACGCCAAAACCTAGGGCGACTTTGAGGAATATGTACACGCTTGTGCAACCAAGGAAAGCGTGAAAAAGATCAAATCGAGGCATCTTTTTGAAAATCAGGAGAATTAAGGCGTAACTCGAAGCCGATGTGTGCGTTTTTAATCTAGACCATATAGGTTAGGTGTCGTTGCTTTGCAACTCTCTTGGCCGATCAAACTGAACACGATGACAGACCTACAGCAAGAAGCAATCGAAATTATCGAGAAGGAGCTCATTTTCGGCTTCATGGAAGAGGACGAATTGCTTGAAGAAGTGCTCGAGACCTTTGTCGACGACGACATTGACCCTGAGTGGATTGGTGAGCAAGTAGTAAAAATGTACCGCGAGCGTCAGGACGAAATTGATGAGTGGGATCCTGAAGAGGCGAATGATTTTGACCGCATCGCGAATGCTTTTGATGAGCTCGCTGAGCGACACGTAATCGCTCTTCACCGACCAGGCTACACCACCGAGGATGGGATTGAAGAAGTAACCGAGGCCTTCAAAACCTTGATGGAGAACGGCATCCGTCCGATCGGGTATGTGTTTTATCACACCGGTCACCTCGAAACGGCAATTTCTGACAAGGCACGCCTCGACCTCGTGTTTGGAGCGATGACCAAAGCGCCGAGCCAAGTGCGCGGCGTAGCCAACCTAATCGTAGAAACGCTACAACGCTATGATCTTGATGCGACCTGGGGCGGAAATCCTGGTGATGCGATCAAGATCAATGACATCGACTGGCAAAAAGAGCCGGATGAGGAGGATTGGGGCGTTGAGCGCTGCGTGGCAATTATGAGCGGGGAAGAGATGATTGCTCCGGAGGAGGAGGATTAAGATGGGATTTGGGATTTCGGATGTATAACGTGATAGCCTTTAGCAGCCATTCACGATGCACAATCTTAAGGCGAGTCCGTTGCGCGAACGACTAGGTTTACATGCTTTACATAGATGCTTAGACGCATAGTGCTTGTTACGTTTCAAAAGTTTGAGCTGTCACTTCAAATTGCTAGATTGCAGGTGTGCGAAGGCCCGAGCAACTAAGACAGGAATTCAACGAATTGAACCATGGTCTCATCGAACTAGACGAGGAAATTGGTAATGCGATCGAAGAATTCGAACACTTCCCGCAACGGACACTGAGCACCTTGCGGCGTGCAGCTGAAATGCTGGTTGTTCATGCTGCCGCTAAGCTTCAACTTGAAGGAGTTGTACAGAAGAGTCTTCAACGACTCATTGACGATCCTAAAATTGGGAAGCAAATCCCTGTCAACGTATATGCAGCGCTACAGTATGTGGCTCGCCTTGGCAACAAAGGCGCACACTATAGCAAAGACTATACGCAGCGATCGGCTTGGCTATCCTTAGAGTTGTTCTATGAGGCCGTTGAATGGTTTACGTTTCTTAGTGCGACTCCGCAAGAGGAGCAGGCGCCTCAAGTAACTGATGTTGCTCCACAGAAGCCCGTTCAGAAAAGTGATCAGTATCGAATAGAGGAGTTTACCCTAGAGGCCAACGAAGCAGAGCGCAAAGGAGATTATTTGACCGCTGCAAAATTGTGGCAACGACTCATTCACGCCACTCCCAACCGAAAGAACTACAGGTTCAGGCGAGCGATTGCACTCCTGCGTGCGCATCGAATCGACGATGCTATTCAAGATATTACTCGAGTAAAAAGCATGAGCCCTATCGGCCATGACACGCTTATTTTAGATGCACTTTTCTATGTCCTCCAAGGCAAGCTACAAGAAGCCCAAACGGCTGCGCTCGAGGCGTTCGATCACGTCCCTGAAAGTCGTATCGCTGCCCTAGCGGTACTCGAATCCCATTTCGAGGTAGACGCCAACAATCAAACGTCACTCGCTTTAGCTTGTCTGCGCGGACAAGAGAACCTCTCAGCAGTTGAGTGCACTTGGTTGGGGGTATATGCGGCCAAAGAAGGGAATGCCGAAATCGCGCTCCCTCTGCTTGAAAGCGGAGCGAAGGCAGGAATTGAAAGGGCGACTATTGAACTTTCAAAGACCTACTTACAAGGAGGCTCTTTTGAGCGTGCTCTTCAAGTGCTAGAGGTTCAAAGTTGGCAAGCGAGTCGTCTCGAAACAGTGCTCGAGCTTAAGACGGACGCTCGGAGACGTCTCGGAAAACTGACGGACTCGATCCTTGAATATGAGCAAGAAGTGATAGGTCCCAATGCGTCCCCTGCACTCGGATTGGACTTGGTCCAATTATATCAAGAGCTCCAACTTTCTGTAAAAGCAGAGGCGCTTTGTGAAGACCTCCTTCACAATTACCCACGGGAATCAAAAATATATGCAGGTGCTGCAGGAGTCGCCATCAGCAACAAGAACCTTAGTCGTGCACAATCGCTCTTAACGAAAGCAGAGCAATTGGATGGATCATGCGAAGAAGTATTCCTCGCTTACTGCGCACTCCACCTTGCTAACGGAAATGTAGAAGCGGGTGCCCTGCAAGCCGACCAAGGTCTTCGGCGAATTCCTCGCTCAGTTTCCTTGCACTTATACAAAGCTCACTTCGCCCTCGCTGTTAACAATAGAGCTGGAGCCCTTCACAGCTATCAAAGTGTTTTGGTCTTAGATCCAGACAATTCTTCGGCCTTGAATGGTATTGCGAACCATCAATTTGCCCTTGGCCAATTCCAAGAAGCTAGAGAAAGTTACGCCCAACTCATCTCAGCACATCCGCAGTATGTGTATGGGTATATCGGTCGTGCAATTGTAGACGTCAAGCTGAAACAATGGAGTTCAGCATTCGCTCATTTTAAGAAAGGAATAGGACTCGACTCAACGATTGCAGCGCATCGAACGCTGCGCCTAGATGCATGTAATACACTTGTTGTAACGGCGATGCAAGGAGGGCACAGCAACCAAGCGATTCGAGAAAGGCTGTACAGTTACCACAAAGAACTGCTACAAGATTGCATGGAGGATCTGCAGTGGCTGCACAAGCGTTCTCAACTGCCTGCCCAACGCTACGATAGTCTCATCGCGACCCTACAACAAAGTTGATCATGAATCAGTACACATGCTTCTTTCATCCGTTGAGGATCAAGCCTGAGGGGCTTTCGCCAAAACCGATTTCTCTACTCGTCCACGAATCGTCGATTTGGGAACGATCAACGCTAGAGATTAGCAACAATTTTTTCTACCCCCATGTCAAGCAGTTCTTTAAAAACACAGACCAACCGGGGAATGAATCTTTGCAGGTTTACCAACTCAAACCTGTCCAACAAAAAACACGAGCCAATAGTGCATTCGAACGCATATTAAGAGGCCACTTTTCTTTTTCTTCGAATGCCGATATAGATTTCGATTTCTCGTTCAGTTCATCAAGTTTGAAAGATGAATTGAGTCCCAAACTGTGGATACTCCCAAAAGTTGGGTTTGCAATGCTAAGCTTTGCATTAGCCCCAAAATGGAAAGAAGAAAGCGGCCTAACCAACCGGGCATATATCGAAGAATTTAACTTTTCAATGAAAAACATTGGTAGAACCACTACCAAGTCCCAACCTATCCAATGGCAATTGCCCGATAATGAAAAGGCAAAAGAGGTAATTTTAAATGTCGTAGATTATATAAATCAATCGAGTAATACAGTCAAGGCCAAACAAGGCGTATTTCAATTTAGAGACCTCTTAGACGTATTCACTAAGGAGCTTGAACCTGTCACGATATCACTACTCTCTCCTAGGCGACTGGTTTGCTTTACGTACCTACAAACGACCGAACAGCTTTCCAAATCAGAGCACAAAAACCAAGCCTTCCGGCTTAGCAAAATCTTCAGCAAAAGCTACCAACCGTCGACTTCAGAGCTTATGGACGAGAACTATTTCACGCCCTTCGAAGACATTACTTGGCGAGTAGATATTGAAGGGGCGTGCATACTTCTTTCGGCGGACAACCTCAATCCTGCGTTTGCAGCAAATTTTGGAGCAGAAGTTTTCAAAAGCAGGTATCTCTGGATCTACACGTTGGCCCTATTACAGCGGTACATGCTCCTCTCGATGAATCATACCGTCATGGAGTTTGCACAACAAGATGAACCGAATGCCTCTCAAAACGGTCAATTATTAGAACTTTTAAACCATAACAGGTTACTACTTCAATTTGAAGATATCGCTTACTTTGATCAGCACAACCGTTTTTACCATTACACCAGACTACGACTAGAAACCCCGAGACTTGATCAAGAGCTTGAGCGCAAAATATTACAGCTCAAGTTGATTGAAGATCGAGAAATTAAAGTTGAGAGAGACAAAGAGGCTTTAAACCAAAAGAAGATCAATCGGATCATCACCTTGCTCTTAACAACGATTACAGTCATGACGATTGCAAGTGTTTGGAAAGACCTTTCGGACGTTTTAATGGATGGTCTTTCAAGAGAAGAAGGAATCACCATCGGAATCATTTCATCGCTCATCTTGGCTACTGCCATTTACGGGTTGACACGTCGCAAGTAGGCTCAGGACTCCAGCTTGAGTAGCTTTCCTTGAGAACCTTGCGATGTTTGTACATTTAGTTCTCAAGACCGATATCAGTTAACAAACTGCGCTTACAAATAGAATGCTTCAGCCTCCTCCTCCTACTCCAGAGCTCAACCCACACATCTGCGAAAATCCTGCTTGTAGAGCAAGCTTAGAGATTGACACTAAATTTTGCATGCACTGCGGCACCCCGGTCCAAGATTCGAACGGCACGCCAATGCCGCCACCACTGCCTCAAACACAAGCGAAAGTGCAACCGGTGGCTTCTGTACCACCGCCAATTCCTCGCGAGGCTAGTATGCCAGCTGCTCCTGTCATTCCGACTATGCCTTCTGCAATACCGAGCAACTTGTCAGTACTACAGCTTAATACACTGGTCCCTTCAGGTCCGTTCAACATAACAACCGGACATACGCCGGAGCAACTCCCGCAATTGCTGAAAATCCTAGTAGACGGTTTTGTTCGGGACGGCTATACCATTGTCTCCTCAGGTGTCCAAGGAGGGCAAGGCAATCTTATCGTCAAAACGAAAAGCTCAATGCCTAATTTCCTCGGGCAGACGGGCAAAGGACGTGTCCGCATAACTTCTAATGAACGAGGAACAATGCTTGACTTAGAGCAAGGACCTCAAACAGGGAGGATTATCGCAGCAGTTCTGATTGCTATCATTGGAGTCACATTTTGGTTTCTGTGGATACTCTTGATTCCATTAGCCCTTGGCCTATATCGGACTTCAAATGTCCGTACAGCTATGCAGGCTACCATCAGACGAACACTGAACTAGCATGGATAAGCTAGCGCTCCCTAATCTCGAGTCAAGAGAATACGAACACCCGTTTGACCGGCAGGCCTTAGAACTTGTAATGCAGGTTCCAAGATTTGATGATGTCGCTCGATTCTTCTGGAATTCAGGCACCGAAAAATACCGACGCGTAACCTATCTCGGATCTTACATCCGAGTAGAACAGACGGCGTTCCCGAAACTTCATGCACAACTAACCGAAAGTTGTGCAACGCTTGCATTCGACTACATTCCAAAGCTGTACATTCTACCCGAATCGCGCATCAAAGCAGAGATTGCAGGCGTTGAAGATCCGCTCATTATCATCAGTACCGGTGCGATAGAGTCGTTGGCAGATGATGAACTTCGGTTTTTACTTGGAAGAGAATTGGCCTCTATAAAGAGTGGACACCTCCTATATCAGAGCATGGCTTCGAACCTCAGCAAGCTCATCGGGGTGATGGGTAAAAACCCGTTGTTCAAAGTTGTTCAATTCCTTTTGTCAGACCGTATTCTGGAATGGGCTCGCTACAGTAAATTAACCGCAGACCGAGCAGGACTGTTGGTCGCTCAAAATTTCCATGCCTGTATTACGACGATGATGAAGCAAGCCGGTCTTCCAAATGCAGACTTTCATCGTAAGGATTTGGTAAATGGCTTCTTACTCCAAGCGAGAGATTTCCAAAACCTGGGCCTTCACGAGCAAAGTGATAAAGCACGCAAAAAACTATCTGAGAATTTACAAACCCCTTGGACGGTAGACCGTGCATGGCAACTACTTGTATTTCATGAAAATGGCGAATACAAAACGCTCATGGAGGCACACGGCCAGCGTGTCCCAGTCTATGTTGATAGTGAAGATCGAACCTGCTTGAACATAACTTGCGGCTCAAAACTGCTTCGGACCGCAAAATTCTGCACGGGATGCGGGCGTAAAATTTGGTGGACACAAGGGGCAGATATGCGAGTGATAGGTTAAATTATTGAGGTTTCGTTGGTAGAGTATTTGAGCCACTGGATGTGAGATCGCGAACAGGGACCTTGTTTATGGTATCAGAGATCTCGTATCTCCTATCTCGTAGGAAAGTACATTGATCGTTTAACTGCCAGATCGTTCATTCCTCACTGCTGGATCTTCTCGCTACTAGTCTCGATGAAAGCCAGCAGCATTTGTGCTCTGCTTAGGCTGGATTTCGTGATGCCTTAGCCTACCTCACTTTAGATAATCAGAACTTTAAGTTTCGTGGACAGCGTTATATCTTTATTCTATGAAGTACAGCTATAAATATCTCGCCATCATTATTCTCTGTGGGTTCCTGACTCCTTTTTGCAGTATGGTAAATGATGAGCCAATTTGTAGTTTTCCTAATCTTCCATTTATTGATATTCAGGGAATAGCGCTTTTCGATGTATATCAAGATAGAGATAGATTTCGAATTAATAACGCGGTCGACACTACGTTCGAATTTAGACGAGATCGCGATGTAGTGTTGCCACTAGAATACCTGGTCGACTACGTTGTGTATACTAAACCTGCCAGTTCTGGGTGGAGCGAAACCTTTACTCCCAAACTGATGGCCTGCCTTCCATACTGGGGGTATGATGGCTCAAAAGAAGAGCGGCATGCAGGGGTGACCGTCACCACAATTCTGCCTTATAGTCCTAGTTACCCTGCGGGAGCAATGATTAATGATGTAGTGCTTGTAGGTGACCATCCTTCGAGGGTGATAAATTCACCTCTTGATTCGCTCGTAAGGGATACAAGCCTCATTCAGGGACAACGGCTTTCGTTGTTGATTCCCTCACCTGCTACGGCAGATACTATGCAGCTCAGAATTGAGCTTAATTTGAGTACGGGCGAGATGTATGAGCTAACGACGCCTCGATTCGTTTATACCCGATAGTCTCCGAAGCCGTTTCGTACCTTTGCGGCCGCTTACGCTAAAACCTGCTACACGATGACGTTGTTTTGGGTTTTGGCGAAAGCCGAAAAACAAAGGTTATGCTCACTCTCTCCAACGTCGCTCTCCAGTACGGAAAACGTGTCCTCTTTAAGGATGTAGACCTCAAATTCACACGTGGTAACTGCTACGGAATTATTGGTGCCAATGGTGCTGGCAAGTCTACGCTACTCAAAATCATGAGTGGGGACATCAGTCCGCAACGTGGTGACATTGTCCTTGATCCGGGTAATCGTATGGCGGTGCTAAGTCAGGACCAAGCGGCCTATGATGAGTATCCAGTACTCGAGACTGTGCTCATGGGGCACGAGGTGATGTACAAAATGGGCAAGGAGAAGGATGCCATTTACATGGATCCCGATGCGTCTGAGAAGGACATGCTCAAGGCCGCCGACATGGAGCAGGAGTTTGGCGAAATGGGTGGTTGGGAAGCAGAATCGAATGCCGCTACCTTACTCAGTAAGATGGGTGTTACCGAAGATTTACACTATCGCCCAATGTCAGAAATGACCGGTCCGATCAAGGTAAAGGTCTTGTTGGCACAAGCACTCTTTGGCGAACCAGACCTCCTTCTTCTCGATGAGCCTACCAACGACTTGGATGCCGATACGGTGCACTGGTTGAGTGACTATTTGGCTGATTTCAAGAATACGGTCATTGTCGTGAGTCACGATAGATATTTCTTAGATATGGTGTGTACGCACATCGTAGACATTGATTTTCAGCAGGCGGCGATCTATACGGGTAACTACACCTTCTGGCAGAAAACCTCTGAGTTGGCGACGCAGCAAGCAGCTAATAAGAACAAAAAGACCGAGGCGAAGCGGGCGGAGCTCATGGAGTTCATCCAGCGCTTCTCGGCCAACGCCTCAAAGTCAAAGCAGGCCACGAGTCGCAAAAAAGCCCTCGAAAAACTTAACCTTGACGACATCAAGCCGTCGAGTAGAAAGTATCCATACATCGCCTTTAGTCCTGAGCGCGAGCCTGGTGATCAACTGCTAAAGGTCGAGAACCTAAGCGCGCATGATCCTGATGGGAATTTGCTTTTTGGTAACGTGAACTTCCAAGTGAATAACGGAGACAAGATTGGTATCCTTTCTGCGAATTCGAATGCACTAGAAGCATTCTACGAAGTTCTGGCAGGTCGTCAAGAGCCTGCTACGGGCTCGTTCACGTACGGTCAGACGATCACACAGGAGTACGTTCCATCTGAGAACCATGAGTATTTCAAAGGTCAGGGCGAGACTTCCATCATGGAATGGTTGCGTCAATACTCAGAGAACAAGGATGAGCAATTTATCCGTGGATTCTTGGGACGCATGCTCTTTGGAGGCGATGAGGTACACAAGAATGTAGAGGTTCTTTCGGGAGGCGAGAAGGTGCGTTGCATGATGTCGAAGGCGATGCTCGGTCACCCGAATTTTGTTTTACTCAACGAGCCGACCAATCACCTTGATTTGGAGTCGATTACTGCCTTAAACAATGCCTTGACTGACTTCAAAGGCAACCTCATCATGAGTAGTCATGATCACCAATTGGTCCAGACGGTAGTGAATCGCGTCATTGAAATCGGACCGAACGGTCAGGTGGATTACCTAGGTACATTAGAGGAGTACTTGGCGAGTGATAAGCGAGAGGAAGCAAGAGCGAAGTTGTACCCAGCGGGTGAGCCTGCTTAGGGCGTACAGGTAAAATTGGAGCTTAATTTTTAGCTTGGATTGCCTTTCGACTCCGTGAGTGGCATGGAGTAAGCTGTATAAATTTTGGGATTTTCACCCCTTGATACCCCTTTTTCGGTATTGATCGAATACGGCTTAAAAAGCATCTCGCTGGCACAGTTTCAGCTATGATGTGGATATGAAATTAATCCAACTTTCGTCTCTCAAGCCCCAACCGTCTACCGATAACGTACCCACCATCTCCAGCCTAAAGAGTGAAGAACTCTGGCAATTTATTGAAAAGCCTGAGGGCAGCGATCAGTCAAATTCGTTAGCTGACGATTTTGCAGAAATCTGGGCGAATGCCCAAGAGGCTGCGGATCGTGCATCTAGAGGAAAGGGTGCGCGCAGAAGTTTTAGGTTAAGCTGGCGTTGATAGGCCGCGTGTTCTTTCGGGTGTGACACTTCGTGCAAGCTGACTTTTGCAGAATGTTTGCGAGGAATTCCTGACGTCTGGAGCGGGGAGTCATATATGAATGACTACCATGTGTCGGGTGTTTACGACACACGACAAGTAGGTCATTACTGCAAATTCATATTTGAATAACCATAATCTGTCGGGTGTTTACGACAACCGAAAAGAAGGTCTTTACCGAAAATTCATATTTGAATAATCATGATCTGTCGGGTGTTTACGACACCCGACAAGAAGGTCTTTACCGAAAATTCATATTTGAATAATCATGACCTGTCGGGTGTTTACGACACCCGACAAGAAGGTCATTACCACAAATTCATATTTGAATAATCATAATCTGTCGGGTGTTTACGACAACCGACAAGAAGGTCATTACTGCAAATTCATATTTGAATAATCGATATTTGTTACTCGTTTAGATCAAAGCCCAAACTCACCGCCGCCAACCTGCAAAAATCCTTGCTCTACCCTACGATGAACCTTTGCCACGAAGAATATCTAAGAGTGTCTTTTGCTTAGCTCCTGTATCTAAGTTGTTCAGATCACGGGGTATTTGTCGCTCGATATCATCCTGCAAGACCCGCAGCCGCATTCCATCATCATATTTGCTCGGATCCCACCAGCCGTAATCTGCATCGGCCTCATCTTGATCTGTGCCATGCGGCTCAACTTCATCGCTAAAAAGCAATCCAAGGTGCTCCGTGACGTCTTCTGGCCGTGGCCCGGAAATATCAAAATCTTCACCCAACAAATTCACGGCGAGCCCATGTAGCGCTATCGAAGGATCTGCATAGGCAATCAAAATACCATAATACGTATCCAAATCATCGACGTCTTCCAAAGGTGCAGCTTCTTGCACTTCCAAACAGATGGGGAGTTCTCCATCCTTTTCAATGCGCTCGACTAATGTGAGATCAAATTCCCAAAGGCGACTAAAGTCATAGGTATAGCTTATCTGCTGACCGACCATCTGAAATAAATCCTTTGCTTCCAGTTCATCCGCATGCCGATATGCATGACCATCATGCACGATGCCCGCCCCGGCATAACTAGGTTCAACACCAACGGTAAGTTTCGATCGAACCATCTCGAAGGGTTCATGATCATTCCATCCCAAACTTACCTGCAAACTCAAATGCAATTCGTACACACTATAATCCGCAGGTACATCCAACACGCGCACAATTGGCGGATCGGTATGTTTTAGCGAAAGCTTGACTCTTAGGAATTCTGCCACGTCTTAGTAACGCCGAAAGGATCAATGCGTTGCAAATTTGAAGGACGCTTCTGCAATTTTTGAAGGACAGTATGTTAGAGCTCCGTCGGATGTTTCCAACAACCTATAGATATACCCTCGAAAACAAAATCACTTTTAAAATTATTCGATCACGCCAATCGTAGCCCTTGCAATTTCTAATTCTTCATTCGTAGGAACAACTAGTACCTGACAGGATCCAGAACCAATAATTCTTGCTTCACTACTTCGAACAGCATTCTTTTCCATAGAAACTTTAATTCCAAGGAAACCTAAACCTTCACAAACTTCGGCTCGAAGTTCTGCCGCATTCTCTCCAATACCTGCTGTGAAAACAATTGCATCTACACCATCCATTGCAGCAGCAAAGGCACCGATAGTCTTGCGCAAGCGGTACACAAACATCGCAATAGCCAATTGTGCAGCCTCACTACCCTTCGCTCTCATCTCTAGCAAGGCGCGCATGTCATTTTCGCCTGCGATCCCTAGTAATCCACTCGCTTTGTTAAGCGCCCTGTCATAGTCGGCAACAGACATTCCGAGACTATGCATATATGAAGCTAAGCCTGGATCTACATCACCTGAACGGGTGCCCATCATCAATCCTTCGAGAGGTGTCAGTCCCATCGTTGTGTCGATGCACGCCCCATTTAAGATAGCGGCAGCAGAGCATCCGTTTCCTAGATGAAGGGTAATTATTCGTTGGTGATTTCTTTTAGCCCCGCTTCCCGTGGACCCACGCGCTCCGCGAGGGGCTTTCGCTAAAACTTCACTTGCGACCGTACTTACATACGCGTGTGAAGTACCATGGAATCCATACTTCCGAACACCATGCTCACTATACCAAGCCTGAGGCACTGGATAGCGAAACGCTTGTGCGGCCATCGTACTATGAAAGGCCGTATCAAACACCGCAACATGTGGGACGTCGGGGAGCGTCTGTTTAGCCAACTGGATTCCTTGCAAGTTGACTGGATTATGCAGTGGTGCTAATGGACTGAGCCGGTTGATCGTCTTCTCCACTTCAGCTGAAATAACAGTAGGCTGCTGAAACGCTTCTCCTCCATGCACAACTCGATGGCCAACGGCATTCACCTTATTGAGTAGTTCATGCTTTCGCAAAAACTTGCCAATCAACTCCACCGCATCACTATGATCTCCCTGAAAATCAACACGTTGCGTCTCATCTCCAATCTCCAGAGTTGCGCGCCCTTCTGCCGATCCAATCCGCTCGACGAGCCCATTCGCAACTTCATCTTCACCTGCGGAAAGGTCGAAAACGGAGAATTTGAGTGAAGAGGAGCCGGCGTTTAGGGTTAGGATCATAAGGGAAGTTACCATTGAAGGAGACTTGAAAGCCATTCGACAAAAAGCAAATCTACATATTAAAATTTCAGCGATCTAAATACTAATCCAATTCCACTAAGTACTTTAGGTCCGCGAACCTATTCTCAGTAGAAAAGAACTCTGTATGTTTCTTGACAATCAAATGGTTGACCCCATATCACGTAAAAGATTGGTACTAAATCACAGCAAAAATGTAATTGAAAATTTAAACTCTACGTTATTCGAAGGCCGATTAGAAAATCAAATCCCTATTATTTTACCGAAAGGACAAGCCTCCTCATCCACTCAACTGCACGACCAAAGCAATTCTAAATTTGACTACGTAGATCACTACAAAAAAGACGCTGAGGTCTTTGACTACTTCCAGGAACCCTGTGAGATTTCAGAAAATGAGCGGCATCGCTTAAATCAACTAATCCTCGACAAACTTGGTGACGATGCGGAAAAAATACTAGATGTGGGTTGCGGGAACGGGTGGCTAAGTGAAAGCGTTCAGAAGGATAACAATCATGTTGTTTCGCTAGATGTGTCGATAATTAACGTGAAAAGAGTGCTCCAACAAACGCCTCACCCCAACCACAGCGGATTGGTTGCGGACGTTTTCAATCTACCTTTTCCTGACAATTCGTTTGATGCCATCGTTGCCTCAGAAATCATCGAGCACGTACATGATCCCAAAAGATTTGTCGATTGCCTTTTACGCGTATTAAAACCTAATGGAAAACTAATTATCACTACTCCTTATAATGAAATAATTCAAGTTCATTTATGTGTACACTGTAATCACCTAACCCCCGAAAATGCACATCTACATTCATTTAACGAACAGAATGTCGCCAAATTGATCAACGCCGATGTACGATCTTGGCATTTCTCCAAGGCGTCAAACAAACATTTTATTAAACTTCGCATCTATTGGTTACTAAGGGCTATACCTTTTCGATTATGGAGAGCTTTAGACAAGCTTGCTAATCGATTGATTAAGAGCCCGACCAGGTTTATTATTGAGATTCGAAAGTGAGAGTGCTGTATCACTCTTTTAGCTAATTGGTGTATATCAAGTAGGTTTCTGAGAAAACACCATTCTATTAGCTTACCAATTTTTTCCTATAGCCGAACTAATAAAACCGTTTGCTTAATACTCCTGGTCTCCTACTTTTCCATTTCTGGGAAGTAGCCACCAATATTATGAACTGCATCATATAAGCTCATTATCATCAACAATCCAATTCACACTATTTGGATTCAATTCGATTTTTTCAACCTCAGCATGGATCGCTACACAGTCCCAATCGTCATAAGAGAGCTGCAAAAGTACTCTTACCCAGTAGACAGTATAATTATACTAACAACTTTCATTGTAATCTGTTTCATAACACTGAGTATGTATCGGGTCTTGAAAAACCCCAAAGATCTTGTTAGCTTATTCTTGTTGATAATTGCTGTTAATTACCTGTATTGGGTATTGGTAATAAATTCACTCGAATGCATGAGTTGTTCATTAAGTTGATCATGCCAAGTGAAATAGTGCCCAATATTTACTATTTTTGAACATTGAAATTATTAAACAAACAATACAGTGTCCTATAACATCTCAGCCTACTCTACCGCCCTCTTCTCTACTTGGGTCAACGTCGAAGAGTTGAATCTGCTTATCGACGCAGGCGATGGAGTAACTTCTGGACTTCTTCAAAAGTCGCGCAAGATTAAAAACGTATTTATTACTCATCCGGACAGAGATCACCTCAACGGATTGCCACAGTTTATTCAACTAAACGCAAGAGGAGAGTTTCCTAAAATCTACTACCCTAAAAATTCTGGCTCTTTCCCTGCGATGAACAACTTTTTAAAGCAGTTTGACCCACATGTCTCTGCAACTGAATGGATTGGAATTGAAGATGGCTCTGAAATAGAAATTAAAAAGAACATACTGGTCAAAGCGCTCAGAAATGAGCACATAAAGGCACCTATAGGTGTGCATAAGAGTTTAAGCTATAAAGTTTTAGAACGAAAAAGAAAGTTGAAGCCAGAATTTCTTTCCAAAACAGGAGCGGAGATCAAGGAAATTGCAGGAATCAAAGGCAGGGATTTCATTAGCTCCCAAACGGAGACAAATATTATCTCGTTTTCGGGAGACACTCCCGTAGATGACTATTCAAAATGGGATGGAACAAAGATCCTTATCCATGAATCAACCTTCCTCAAGAATGAAGGTGATGCCCAAATAGAGTCACGAGGTAATAAGCACAGTAGGCTTGATCAAGTAATTAAGATGGCCAGTGAGATTTCAGTTGAGCAACTCATCCTTACCCACTTCTCGAGCCGATATTCAAAAGCCGATATTAATAGTTCACTTAGAAGATTGATTTCAGAGTATAATATTCAAATCCCTGTCTATGTAGTTTACCCTGGTGAGATCAAGCGTGACATTTTGAAATCAGATCCTGTAAATTTGTGAAGCAAATCTAACCTTGATAAGGTCAAAATTACTAAGAAAGGAAATTACATCTTCTTAGCAATCAAGTTGAAATAACATCTACAAAGTTTTTGCCCTACTAAATTATCAGTTCATGAGCGACACAATTTTAGACGATCAATTAATAGAAACACCTAACCTTAGAAGACGAGCTTTACTTCCAACTTGGATTAAAGTTTTCATCTGGATTTTCTTTCTGTTTGGAGCTATCGCACCAATAGCACTTGTCATGGGCGTACTTGGATCTTCGTTTCTTATTTCGTTTTATGGCTACGAAACCAATGCTCCATTATCAGTGCTTGGACTCTTTCTTATTGCCGTGTTTGCTTTCAAAGGGGCTGTATCCTACGGCCTCTGGACTGAAAAGGACTGGGGCGTCAATGCAGCAAGAATTGATGGCCTTTTAGGTATCATTATCTGCGTGATTGGAATGCTTACAGAAATTGCACAATTCTCCTCCGCATCCAATTTCAGCCTACGGCTGGAGTTAATCCCTTTAATCTTCTACTATTTGAAAATGACCCAAATATCTGATGAATGGAGTCGGCGAAGAGAACAGATTTAATATTACTCCTCATAAATTACACTATATTTAAGCAAATCAAAGTAGCCAAAGACTACATCAACGCTCAACACGCATCATGAGACAAACAATTAATTTAATCGTAGGCGCTTATGCCATCTTCACCGTGATCTACAAAGTCGCAACGTGTTTTAGTTGCCGGGAATCTTTTCTAGGAATCGATATTTCAGGTTTGGTCTACGTGCTTATATGGACTGCTGCTGCTATCGCACTCTTCTACCCGGCTTACAGAAAGCATCAAAACGAAAAGAAGCTTCCCTAGTCAAAAGCTATATTCGAAAGCGACGATAAACTGCTTACGGTTAGTCTACGTAAACGCTCAAGAACCGTCTCCAATATTTTACGCTGCGTAAACCATAAACTTCTATAAACGCTGTCAAAAGGACTATTTTAGAGCTTGCACATGATGAGCAAGTTTCTCCCCCTATTCGCTGCATACGTCCTTTCCTTGAGCTCGCTATTCGCACAGCAAACCCTCAACGAAACCATAGATGTCAATGGTGTTTCAAGGTCATACATCGTATACATACCAGCCACGTACGATGGGTCTGCGTCCACACCAGTAATGTTCAACTTTCACGGTTTTACGCAACAAGCAAGGAACCACATGCTCACTTCTGCCATGCGCGAGGTTGCTGATACTGCTGGATTCATCCTCGTATACCCGCAGGGGTCGAATTTCTTTGGAATCCCCCATTGGAATGTTGGTGCATGGACTACAGGAAGTACAGCCAATGACCTGGGCTTTACGGAGGCGATGATAGATACACTTGCTGCGGAGTACAACATCGACCTAGACCGCGTATACAGTTGTGGTTATTCTAATGGAGGCTATTTCAGTTTTGAGCTTGCCTGTAAACTGAGTGATCGCATCGCAGCTATCGGATCTGTTGGAGGGAAGATGAGTTCGCAAACACTCAGCACTTGCTCGCCAACGCACTTAATGCCCGTAGTCACTATTCATGGAACAGCAGATGGAACCGTATCTTATGCAACAACAGCACCCTCAAATTCTACGACCGTCCCAGAGACGAACGATTATTGGATAACCTCCAATGATCTTGATTCAAATCCCACGATAACAAACCTCCCCGACACCGATCCTTCCGACGGAAGCACGGTTGAACGTTCAGTTTACGAAAATGACTGCCTTACTCTCGAGCATTACCAAGTCGAAGGCCGTGGTCACGATTGGGTCGGCGTTCGTGGTAACATGGATATCGATGCGAGTTCAGTCATTTGGAATTTTGTCTCACAGTATGATTTGAATGGATTGATCGATTGTGCTAATCCTATTTCAAATATTTCTGAGTCAAATTTCGCTAAAACCTTGCACCTCTACCCCAACCCAGCAAGCAACTTAGTCACCATAGATATTGACTTGCAAACTGTAGAAGACTGTCTCATTTACGGCATGACGGGACAGTTGATGCAGGCTCAAAAAATTGGACCAAATGCGACTACTGTTGATGTAACGGCACTAGCGCCTGGCGTATACTTCTTGGTGGTTGGGAATCAACGAGTGCGGTTAGTTAAAGGTTAGCTTTTCAGCCGACATTTAGCCTTTAGGCAACCAACGGTCTTCCGCTCGGCTGACCGTCAGCTGAAAAGCTTAATTCATATTGAATACTCACCCCTCCCCGCCTGTATCGCCGTGATCAATACCGTATTAATGATATCATCAACGGTACAACCACGGCTCAAATCATTTACTGGCTTATTAAGACCTTGAAGCATTGGACCGACGGCAATCGCCCCAGTTTCTCGTTGAACGGCCTTATACGTATTGTTCCCAGTATTAAGATCGGGAAAGATCAATACACTCGCTTGCCCTGCTACAGGACTACCCGGAAGCTTCTTCGCACCCACGGCCATGTCAACTGCCGCATCGTACTGAATCGGACCATCGATAGGAACCTTCGGGCGGAGGGTTTTGGCGAAAGCAGTAGCCTCACGGACCTTCTCGACATCACTGCCTTTCCCACTGCTGCCACTTGAATAACTTAGCAGAGCGACTCTCGGATCGATACCAAACATCGAAGCTGTATCCGCGCTTGTAACCGCAATTTGCGCTAACTCTGGCGCCGTTGGGTCAGGATTGATCGCGCAATCTCCATAGATCACCACCCGGTCAGGCAGGCACATGAAGAACACAGAACTGACCAATTCAACGTCAGGCTTGGTCTTCA
Source organism: uncultured Saprospiraceae bacterium (assembly GCA_937923485.1). Taxonomy (GTDB): domain Bacteria; phylum Bacteroidota; class Bacteroidia; order Chitinophagales; family Saprospiraceae; genus CALDTK01. Next base: position 6,024 of record CALDUE010000196.1, on the reverse strand, counting down.
CAAATTGCAAGGCTGGTCGGATTGTATGCTGTGTAGTATGCGCCGCACCACTCACCATTCCATCGGCTTCTCCGAGCTGCACCATCATTGTCCCGTAATAACTCACGTCAGTCATCAAGTCTTCCGCGACAACTTCTGTCATTCCTTTCTTGTGCTTGCGATATTCAAATAATTGCTTTGCATAACGCGAACGTTCAGGAGAAGATTCAGGGTTAATAATCCCTTTTAATTTATCAATCTCAAGGGGAATATTTTGATCAGAAATTATTCTTTCAATTTCTTGTTGATCTCCAAGTAACGTGAGGTCGACGTGTTTGTCTCGCAATAACTCAGCAGAGGCACGAAGAATACGAGGATCATTCCCTTCTGGCAAAACAATGTGACGCCGCTTTTCCAGCGCACGCTCTCGCAAAGCATACAGAAACATTTGCGGACTGATACCTCTTGCCTTAAAGTTGGAGATATTTTGCTCTAGTAGACTCGTGTCGATTTGCTCATGGAAGACACGTAGTGCACTTACGATTTTGCTTGGATTCTTTGTGGAAAGCCGAGAGCGAACATTATTAAGCGCAACCGCCGTATCGTAGCTATTCGTTTCCACCTTCAAGACAGGAACATTACCCTCAAGCCCTGTGATGAGTTTAGAAATGTTTTCATGGAGCGGAAAAGGTCCAGAGACAATAACACAAGAAATCGAAGGAAAATTCGACGCTCGGCTTGCCATAAGACTTCCTACCACGATGTCACCTCGGTCGGCTGGAGTAACAATCGCACAATCCTCTGTTACGAAATCAAGCAATCCCGGTAACTGCATCGCAGCGATGGAGAATCTTCGCACAGGCCTCTCCAGAGCATCCTCCGCTGTAAAAAGCATTTGTGCACCTATGCTCTCAGCTACTTCTCGCACCGTAGGACTTGCCAGCAATTCGTCGTATGGTATCACGGCCATTGCTTTGTGCTTACCGGTCCCGCCGAGTCGCTTTGTTAGCGCTTTGTGATATTCATCCTCTTTCCCTTCTGGGACTAGGTTGAGAATCGCACCTATAACTTCTGTCTCTTCTTCGAGGAAATTGTCCATCGCTACGCGCAATTGTCGCGTTGCTTCATCTGCAGTTCTATTCCTACCGCTACCTACGAGTAAAACAGGACAGCCTAAATTTCGAGCAATGGAGGCATTGATATCAAATTCAAACGAAGCGCTCTCACCCGCAAAATCAGTGCCTTCTACCAAAACAAAATCACATCGATCTGCAAGCGCCTTGTACTTCCTTATAATCCCATCCAAGAGCAAATCATGCTTACCTGCGCCAAGTAAGGCATTTGCCGCTTCAGCTTCAAAGGCGTAAGACTCTTGTTTGGATTGCTGCAAATTGAAATGCTCTAGAATAAGAGTGAGGTGCGCATCCGCTTCGTTATGAATGATCGGTCTGAAGTAGCCAATCTTGGGCGACTTCCGCAATAATAAATCGATTAGCCCTAATGAGATTAGAGATTTCCCTGCATAGGGTTCGATCGTAGAAATGTACACCGTTGCTGTCATGCTTAATAAATGCATTTTTGCCCAACAAGTTGACCTATCCACACCTTTTATGCTCACAAAAAAATAGGGACGCTAATTCTATTAATTTAGAAAGACGTTGAACATGCCTTTCGACGGTGACATCTTTTAGATACACCAACCAAACAAAAATCATGTTACGTTTAGCAATCACATTTCTAGTTATCGCACTCATCGCCGGAGCCCTCGGACTTGGCGGAGTATCAGGTATCGCAATGAATCTCGCCTATGTCATTGGCGCCATTGGTCTTATTCTTTTCGTTGTCCACCTAGTGACAGGGAAGAGAGTCTCATAGACAACTTAAACATAAAAAGCCCCCTAAGTATCAACTTCGGGGGCTTTTTTTTGCCCTGTATTTTAGCCCTTAAGATAGAGGCAATCAGCACATTCCCAATACTTTAGTCTTGGTTGAGATGTATCACTCTAACCTCCTCCAAGTATTTGCGAACTTCCTCAAGTTCAACAGCTTCTAAGTCTTCCCACTTCCAATGCCGCATTTCTTTGGTTTTGCCTGGCTGTGCATTCGATAGCACATTGAGCGGATCACTCAACAAGTGACCTTTCATAAACCACAGTGAGAAGTGATGTTTAAAGGCTCCTAGGCCTACTAAATTCTTGCCGGCGAGCATGAACATTGGTCGCCCCCACTTTATCGCTTCCGCAAAACCAAGATCAAGCAACATGGCTCGCAGTTCTTTGAGCATCGGGGCCCATCGGGGATGATTTTTTATATATACATCGACAGAGGAAGCCTTCGCCATGAGATAGGTTTTAAAGATAGCTAAAATACGAACTCACTTCCTTTTATTTCACAATCGTCAACCTCGTAAGGGGATATAAACGCAGCGTAAAAGTCGTGTGTAATTAACTATTCAAGATTGTGCAAGCCTATAAACGCATTAGACCAAAACCACATGGATTTCACCATCTAATAATCTGACCAGAAGTAAGGTGTAAAGAGCACCAATATCGTAAACAACTCCAAGCGGCCGAGCAACATCAAAAAGCTCAAGACCCATTTGCCCGCATCTGGGACAGCAGCAAAATTATCCATCGGACCGACCTTTCCGATTCCAGGACCGACGTTGCCCAAGCTCGTGGCTACAGCACCAATGGCGCTCATAAAGTCCATCCCCAGGATCACCATCACAATACTGCCCGTTACAAAACTCATTAAGAAAATGAGCAAAAAGACCAAGATGTGCGTCATGATCCGCGAAGGAACAGTTGATCCATTCAATTTAAGTGGGACCACTGCACGAGGATACAGCAGGCGCTTGAATTCTAAATAGGTATTCTTGAAAAACACCGTATGTCGAATGATCTTGATCCCGCCACTTGTCGAGCCAGCACAAGCCCCGACAAACATTAAGACGAAAAACAACACCATGAGGCTCTCTGTCCATTGCGTATAATCTGCAGATACAAAACCAGTCGTCGTGATCAAACTAACGATCTGAAACAAGCTATCGCGAAAACTCTGCTCAAATCCAGTACCCGACACATTCCATACGATTGAGGTGACTACAACCGTAAGAATAAGTAAGCCAATCAAATAATTGCGAAATTCTTCATTCGCAAACACCTTTTTAAACTTCCCCTTTCCTATGAAATAGAGCATGGTGTAATTGGTCCCCGCTACGGCCATGAAAAAGATCATGGTGTATTGAATTATTGGAACATTTGCGTAATGCACAGCGCTTGCATTTTTGGTCGAAAAACCTCCCGTGGCAAGTGTCGTCAAGCCATGATTGATTGCATCATAGAACGTCATCCCTTCAATCCAAAAAGCAAGGGTCGCCAAGCCGGTAAGGCCTACATAGATGAACCAAAGCCGCTTTGCTGTCTCACGTATACGAGGATGAATTTTATCACTCGTGGGTCCTGGGGCTTCTGCTACAAAAAGTTCAATTCCACCAATTCCTAAGAGCGGGAAGAGTGCGACTGTGAGCACGATAATGCCCATGCCTCCGATCCACTGGGTCATACTTCGCCAAAATAGGATTCCCTTTGGCACCGCCTCAATGTCGTTTAGGACACTGGCTCCTGTGGTGGTCATGCCACTCATGGTTTCAAAAAATGCCTCCGTAATCGATGGAATCTCACCACTAACGAGGTATGGAAGCATCCCAAAACAAACCATCAGAACCCATCCCAGCACGACCACGAGATATCCTTCTCGCTTGTCAATGCGGTTATCATCGTTCCGACGCCAGTACCACATTCCAGCACCAAAGGCAAGGGTAATTAAGCTGCTTGAAAATAAAGGAAGCGTATCGCCCTCCCCATAATACCAAGCAAAAGGCATCGCCGTCAGCATCAAAAAACCGACAACCAGCAATTGTACGCCGAGGATGTTGGATATCGCTCCGTAATGAAAATTCAACGGAAGACTTTTTCGAGTTTCTGAATAGCATCTGCCAACGCAAACACAATCACCTTATCACCAACGCCCAATTGGAAATTACCGTCAGGTACAAAGGTTTCTTCCCCACGAATTACCCCACCGATAATAGCGGTCTCAGGTAGGTGAAGGTCGCGTAATGGATGTCTGACCACATGGTTCTCACGTTCGATCACATATTCGATGACTTCTGCATCGACACCGTGTAGACTAGTAATCGCCTCGATACTACCCTTTCGTACGTAACGCAGCACGTTGTTGGCCGCTATCAGCTTCATGTTGATGAGGGTGTCCACTCCAATGTTTTGACTGATGTGCTCGTACTCTCGATTGTCGACCTGTGCAATCGTTCGGTATACACCGTTGTTTTTCGCCGAAAGGCTGGCGATAATATTTGACTCCGCATTTGGCGTAAGCGCTAAAAATGCATCTGCTCGACGCAAGCCAACCTCATCCAGTAAATATGGATTCGTTGGATCACCGTGAATGATGATGGAGCTCTCAAGTACATCCGCCAGCTTCTTACACTGATCTTTATCGCCTTCAATCAACGTAACCTTATAGTCCTTCTCAAGCAATTGAGCCGTTTCGTATGCCAGTCGAGTTCCTCCAGCAATCATTACTCGTCGAATATCCCTTGCATCTTGTCCCACAAGTCCAGAAAGCTCTGGCAACCGTTCTCGCTGGGTGATGAAATAGACATGGTCTCCAGGTAAAAGTACCGTTGATCCTTTCGGAATGATAGTCTTCTTGCCGCGCAAAATCGCCATCGGACGTAAATCCTGAGCAGCTTCACCTACAGCGGCCCAATTGGCCAACCGCACATTAGAAAGCTGAGAGGCCGGGACAATCGTTGCCCCTACGAGGGTAAATTTTCCCTCTTCAAACTCGAAGACATCCGTAAACGTCGCTTGACGAATCAAGCGCTCAATCTCACGAGCTGCCAAGATGCTTGGTGAAATGAGGGTGTCGATACCCAAATCCTGAAAGATGTTACGCTGCCCTAAGGACAGATAATCTGAAGAACTGACTCTCGCAATCGTCTGATTTGCCCCCAAACGCTTCGCAAGTGTAGCGGTCATGAGGTTGGTGGTCTCCGAAGTGGTCATCGCAAGCACCAACTGCGCTCGCTCTACTTGGGCTTCTCTCAACGTGCTGATGCTCGCCGAATTACCTTGAATTGTAAGCACGTCTAGACGCGCGCCGACCAACTCGAGCACATCCTTATTGGTGTCAATCAAGGTAATATCTTGATTTTCAGCAACAAGATGTTCAGCAAGGTGAAACCCTACATCTCCAGCTCCAGCAATGATGATCTTCATACGCGACCTTAAAGTCTCACGAGATCCTCCAAAAAGGATTTCGGGTTTGCATTGCGCCAGTTGGACGCATTGCGGCTGCAAATGTGCATCTTATTCCACATTTGGCGCAAGGATTTTGCCCATCTCCGCTTTTCGTAGCAATATCTTTACAGCTTACGCCAAAACAGGAGAAACTCTCTCAATGTTTTAGCGAAAGCTGAACGCCCTAATAACCATTATGAAAATACTCGTTGTTTGTCTAGGCAACATCTGCCGCTCGCCACTCGCTCACGGCATTTTTAATCATGAAATAAGGAAACGAAACCTTGATTGGGAGGTAGACTCAGCAGGCACTGCCAATTACCATTCAGGAAAGGCTCCAGACCCTCGTTCGATCGCTGAAGCGAAGCGAAATGGTTTGGATATTTCTCGTCAAGCCGCTCGTCAACTCATCGCTGAAGACTTCATCGTCTACAACCATATCCTGGTGATGGATGCGATGAACTACCAAAATGCTAGGTCGATTGCTCCAACCGAAGAACTCAAACAGAAAGTCGAACTGATCATGAATTTTGCAGATCCTGGCAGAAATGGACAAGTACCCGACCCGTACTGGGACGACGAAGGATTTTCCAATGTCTACAACATGTTGGTCAGGGCCGTTGATGGATTCATTAGCACGCAGACAGAAAAGGCTTAGCGAATCAGCTTCACGCTGCCATTTCTATTGAGGCTTTCACCGTTGCAGCTATAGGCGGCG
>CALDUE010000195.1 GCA_937923485.1 uncultured Saprospiraceae bacterium | reverse complement strand
TAGCGTGTTGAAGACCTTGATTCGCATCCTGTTAAGTTTGATGCGAATGTAACTGTAGCTGAGCGCAGTATGTGCTATGGGTTTTACCTACAATTTAGGACAAACCACCTTATAACGGCTTTTTCCTTCCTTGGTCCAGCTTAGGCTTAGCTCAAAAGCTCCGCGGCCGTCTGTCGCTCTGCCCACTTGGCCAGTATTGATGTCGTAGCTCATACCGACGGTCATTCGTTTAAATTCAACCTGACCTGAGACGATTAATGATTGCACGTAAACGCCAGTCTCGAATTGATTGGCTGTACGCGCATACATCCCAACTCTGAATCCAGCATCTCCGCCGCGCTCAGGTTGATAGTAAATTGCACTACCAGCGGTGATGCGAGATACTTCTCCTTGTTTTTCGTAGATCGCCGAGGGCATCAAACGTAGATTGTCCTCGATGAGGTACTCTCCGCCTACGAGCGCAGTAAATCGTGGTTTGAGCAGTTCTTCGGAGTTGAACAAAAAGCTTACGTTCGGTTGGTTGAGGTGGTGCGCTGCGACGCCAACAGTCAAGCTGTACTCACGACGAACGACGGCAAGGTTGATTCCGCCAGCCATATCTAAGTATCCTCTCGTCGAGGTTGTAAATCCAGCAGGAAGCGCTCGTGCACTTTGTTCAATGACTAGAGTCGCCGTGTCGATTCCGCTAGAAAACCAAAGGTTAGCGGGATCAAAACTGTGTTGACCGTAACCAACACGTGCGCCAAATCCGAGGTAGGTCGCATCACGTCCCCGACCACCGTCGAGATACTTTTGCATGGTTACGCCAAATCCAGCACGGGTAATATTAAATTGAGATTCTCCACCTTGATCGTGAAGCATGTTTACGGCTACCGCGAGATAATCTCGGCCGCCTACATTGTAGCGTAACTCACCACTTGCCGCATAGGTCTGGAGTGGATCAGCGCCGAGCACACTAGACCATTGATCTCGATAATTGGCGGTGAGACGCACCTCACCGTCAAAGAGACCTGCCAAAGCTGGATTGGTGTACACCGGACTTGCGGTATACTGCGAAAAAACAGGATCTTGTGCTTGTATCACACCTGTGATACAAAGCAAGATTACTGCTAGGCCCGCTAGGCGGGAGGTCCAAATTCTCATCGTTTGTAGTTGACTCTGCACTGCATGGTTGGGGGGCAGAAGTCACGGCAACGAGGGGAACTTACCGTATCAAAGTTGTTTTGCCACTGAAGCGGCGTACGGATCCAGTCGCATCTCGAACGACCACCTCGTAGAGGTAGATACCTGCTTGTGCAGGTTTGCCGCGATATTGACCATCCCATCCGTGTGGGCTGTTGACCAATAAGTCTTCAGTGATATAAACTGGAGTACCCCATCGGTCGAACACTATGAAGCTTTCAATTAATGTACCAGATCGCCCGTGGACGCGTAATCGTTGATTATCAGTGACATCTCCATCAGGCGCAAATCCTGTTGGCACAAAAACGCTCGGGCGCTCTGAAACGAGCAACTGAGCAAAAGTCTCCAATCGACATCCAAAAGTATCCTCAACCATAACAGATAGGTTACCAGAGGTTAAGGGCTGAAAATCGGTGAGAATACAGGTGTCGCACGAAAAATTTCCATCTCCAGTAAAGGACCATAAGACTCTACTCACCTCGTCTTGTTTGCCATTCGCGGCGTCGAGACTAATTGAGTCACCATAACTTATTTCTTCAAAAAGGATGGCTAGATCAAGCGGGTCTTCAAGAACACTCAAGGTCGGAATGAATACTTCTGCAGACCACAAACAAGCGTTTGCATCTCTGACTTCGACGGTATGATATCCTTCGGGTAGACCGTAGAGTAAAGTTCCTGGTTGCCAAACGCCGTTGGCGATTCTACTTTGATACTCACCAGAACCACCAGTCACTGTAAGTGCCACGGCACCATCAGACTCTCCTGCACACCAGTTGGCTTCAATATCGACGGTGGCATGTAACGGCGCTGGCTCAGTTAGTGTAACACTAAACGGTTTTTCGCATCCTCTTACATCCGTGATAATTCCTGTGTAGTCGCCTGCAAAAAGGAAGTCACGCTCTGCGCCATCGGAAATGTCATCCCAGAACACTTCATAGGGTCCTTCACCGCCTTCGATTGAAAGCGAAATTCGACCGTTCCCATCGTCTGTACAACTTGGAGCAATTACAGCAGCGGATACTTCAATCGGAGTGAAATCAGGGACTGTAACTGGATAGATTACGGGGCAGCCATTGGCGTCAACTGTGCGCAGGTTATAAAGACCTGGTCGGAGACTATCGCGGTACACGGTGTTCGCTGTAGGATCGTCGAGCCAATTCATCTCGCGGATGCCAAGCGTATCATTTTGTCGAATGGCAATGCCGTAATAGGCTGGTTCACAGCTGATAAAGTCTAGCGCAATTTCTAAATCTAGGCCAGCAGGGGCTTCCAAGGTCATCGCAAGTTCGGCTGGGCAATTTGCAGAATCCATTGCCGTTACCATGTACTCACCTGGAAGAAGATTCTCAAATTTTCCAGTGGTATTGGATGATCCGTTGAGGCTATAGGTGACTTCTCCTTGATTATCCAAAGCTGTTACGGCAAGCTCACCATCATCACGCTGTTCACAGCTCGGCGGATTGAAGCCCAATTGTTTTAGCGAAAGCTTACAAGGCTTTTTAACTCGGACTGGATAAATGAGTGTTCGCTCACAACCTCCCGCATCCGTATAGCTGAAGGTATAAGAACCATGGTTTTCTGGAAGATCACCGAAGACCTTATCACTTATTGCAAAGACAGAAGCTGGGCTGGCAATTTCTCCACTCGCACCTCCAGAGAAGTTGAGCGTCCATTGGTGAAAACGAGAAGTATCAACGAAGCCGCGGGCATCACTGACATGAAGTTCCCAAGTCCCTTCAACTTGCGTGTTGGCCAGCTCAGACCAGTATCCTCGAGGACGTAAATCTGTACTCGTGGTATTTGGCTCTTGTACGGGTACTGTTCCGCTTTCGCTAAAACAAGTATTGACAAATCCACCTCGACCGGCCGCATCGTTCTGAGCCAACACCAATTCCTCACCTGTTGGTGCTACCAGCGTAAGACTTAAATCTGCCGCATCATCGCTATCAATATCAACGCAAACCGAAAGTAATTGACTTGCTGTATTGTCGAGTTCATTGATAGGAGGTGACCTCACATCGAGCGGCAAGATTAGCGGATCATTTGGAGGATGACTGGCGAACGTGAACGGCGTAGTTCCCGCATAACGGAAAGTAGTTCCTCCTGCTCCAGCGGTGCTTAAGTCAAACCTAACGGTATCTCCAAGTTCAACAATTTGAATGGGAAGCGTATCGGTGGTAGGCACGCAGGGACCGCAATTAGGTGAAGTTTCTGGAAGGATGACAACTGTGTAGTTGGTGTCGTAGGTGCATCCAAAATCATTGGTGATGCGCAAGCGCGGACGCACTGTACCAGGAACAGTCGGGACGTAGGCAATCGAACTTGGGCTGTATGCACTCTGGGTTCTATCGCGCAACCAACGAATATCGACGATCTCCGTTTTGAAGCTGTCAACAGCCAAGGGTATATCGTCTGAAAATTGAATGCTCCACTCGAATATCCAACCGTTGTCAGCTTCCCAGTGGTCTTTAATTCTCAGGCTCCAAGCACCATTTAGAGGGGTTCCGACGAATACACTAAGCGGATCATAGCTTCTGTAATCACCAGCAGGGAGCGTGAGGATATTTGGATTGTTGCGCAGGTAGGTCAGCCAGTCGCCTTTTGGGTCATCATCATTCCAGCAGTAGGTGTATCCAACTCCAGGAAGAGGAACGGGTTCGTTTGCGTCTCTATCGATCGGCTCACCCAAGTGTGCTTCCGTACCAAATCTTCCTGGATGATCGTGCAGAATTGCAACTTGCCCGTTGGGGCTAACGAGTTCAATGGATAAGTCGCGCAACCAACTGTGCTCCATGATCGCACAAATTTCGACGAGTTGTGACACGTGCGTAAGTACCGCTCCCTCAGCAAATTGAGTTACGACAATCGTTGATTCGTGTGAGGCACCCGTCCCATCTGGCAAAGGCAGACTGTCGGTTCGAGAAGTAAGTGGCGCGTAGAATTGTGTCGGCGTTACGGCATCAACAGCATCACCTGTGCTGAGATCTAAAGTTAATAAATCAGGTGCGCACAGTGTATCGGTCAAGTCTTCACCTATAGAAATACTTGGCTTTTCGGCTACTCGCGCACGCACGGCTAATGGAACCATGCTTTGACAACCTTGGTCATCGACCGCCGTCAATTCAATAAGGTAGCCGCCTGGTTCTGTAAAAGCAAAGAGTAAGTCTTCTCCAATTTTTTGTCTACCGTCAGGAAGGCTCCAACGAAAGGATGTTGTTGCTGTGCTTTGCTTGTAGGCAATGTCATTTTGAGGGAAGTCTGCGCCTGCCTTAAGCACGAGCAAATCACCTGGGCATAAATCTATGTCTGCGAGCGTGCTATCCCGAACGCTCGGACTTGATGATGCAAGCGTTGGTATCACGGTTTGGCAGATAGGTCTGCATTCAATTTCGGCAGCAAATCCTTTACCGACGTCGTTGCCATTGGCATCCCAACTAAGTGTTAGACACCCAGAAGTATTCGCCGCAGTAGCTTGGACGAGAAGTCGGGAACCCGTCCATCGGGAGGAGCAGGTCAGTTCAGGATCGCTAGTGGCCTCACCATCGTATATGCAAAAAAGATCATTACTACGAATGTCTGACCACTGGATATTGAGGGCGATCTGCGAGTTAGGCGTCGCTGGGCAAATCGTCGAAGTGAAACGCTGATTGTTAGCGTAATTCGAAGTGCCGCCAGGGTCCATCAAAGTCCCTGTACAAACGCTCAGGTCCGCATTGCTCAAACTATAGCTCTGCCCTTGCACAAATGTGCTTACAAAAAGGAAGGCTAAAAAAAGATAGACAGGCTCACGCATGGTAAGCCTGTCTATACGATTCTAAAAGCTAAAGGTTAGCTTTCTTGAGGTGGTTTAACAGCTTAGTAAACTAGCGTCTCAGTCATACGCATCTGGATTCCTTCCTGCGCTTGTAGCTCTTTCGCCTGGCGATAAACTTCATAGGCACTTCCAAATTCGCGGCGTAGGAAAGGCTCGATGATTTTGATATCACCTTTATCCTTGTTCTGACCTGTAATTTCTGCGATAAGTTCTTCCTGAGGTGACTTCACTTTTGGGTATTCCACGATACGTGCCTCTTCGAGGTCGATGTCAGCAATTCCTGCGGCACTTGCGATAGCCTCTTCGAGTCCAGCAATTCGATCGACCAATCCTAATCCCAGTGCATCCTGTCCTGTGTACACTCGACCTTTTGCGAGTTGACGCACCTTAGCTTCTTGCATGTTTCGTCCGTCTTTAACACGCATGATGAAGTGATTATAAATGTCGTCGACACCTTCTTGGACAATTTCTTTGTCGTTTTCTGACCAAGGAATTACAGTGGTGAAAGAATTAGAATACTTCCCAGTACTTACGGTGTCGAAGTTGATGCCCATCTTCTCATCCATTAAGCGACTTACATTTGGGATGATTCCAATTACGCCGATCGAACCTGTAATGGTGTTAGGCTGTGCGAAGATACTGTCAGAAGCCATTGAGATGTAATATCCTCCTGAGGCCGCTAAGTCTCCCATGCTAGTAACAACAGGTATTCCGGCTTCTTTTGCAAGTTGCAACTCGCGCCAGATGTTTTCACTTGCCATTGCAGATCCTCCACCAGAATTCACACGGAGAACGATGGCTTTCACTTTTTCGTCTTGGCGAATTTTGCGGATAAGCTTAGCATATTTTGTATCGCCAATGCTGCCTGATTCACCTTTTCCGTCAACAATATTTCCTTCGGCAAATACGACGGCTATTTTGTTTTTAGAAGTGAGGTTTCCATTTTTAACCTTGTTGGCATAGCCATCGATAGATACCGTTTTTATCTTCTCGTCTTCGTCTAAGCCAAGACGATTTTTGATGTCGTCGAGGACTTGGTCTTTGTAGTAGAGGGCGTCTACAAATTTGTACTCAAGAGCAGCCTTATCGTTTCGCACGATGAAGTTTTCAGTGAGTCTTTTGAACTCCGTTGGCGCGATATTACGAGAAGCACTCACGTCTTTAACATAGATATCCCAAAGGTCATTCAGGTATTCTCTGGTTTGTAGCCTGTTCGAATCACTGATGGTGTTTCTAAAGAAGGGCTCTCCAGCACTCTTGAAATCACCGGCGTAGAAAACGTTGATATCAACCCCAAGTTTGTCGAGTCCTTCTTTGAAAAAGGGTAGGGTAGCTCCGTATCCACGGACGTCGATACCTCCAGTTGGATTAAGGTAAATGGCATCGGAAACGCTTGCGAGGTAATAAGAACCTAGGTTGTAATACTTCGAGTGGCTAACAACGAATTTCCCGCTTTCGCGAAAACGCTCGAGAGATTGGCGTAGAGAGAGTGCTGTAGCGGGCATTACTGAAAGCTGATCAACATCGAGAAAAATACCCTTGATGTCGTCATCGTCCATGGCCATTTCGATGGCTCTTTTTACCGTGCGTAAACCTGGCGTTGACTGCTCATCAAGAGAAAAGGTGGGCGTCGCGATATTATTTGTCAATTCTGGAAGTACAGCCATATCTACCATCAGGACAGAGTTGGCTTCTACATTGACATCAGACTGTTCGAAAGCAGAAGCAATACTGCCGATAGATACAACGCCAATTATGATTAAACCACCCAGTGCGAGTAGGGTGCCAAGACATGAAGCGAAGAGGAAAGTGAAGAAATTTTTCATAGGCCAGTAAGGCACTTTAGTTGCTGTAAATCTATGTGACCGCGCCGTCTTCTGAGATTAATTACGATTAACGGCCACGAAGTACCGACAAGCGGAGCTCGGTGGGAGATTTCCATGCAGGCCTAACAAATACAAGATTGGCGTAATGCTTGCACCTCTTACGCTTGCGAGAAGCCTTATTCAAGGGCCTCTCGTACCACGATCGACTCAACGTCGGGAATCTACATCGAGTGCAACACCTTATGAATCAATTATTTGTAACCAAGGAAGCTTTCTCTTCTACCAACTGGCAGAGGGGTTTATTAGTGTTATTGTTGGTTGCGGCTTTCGCCAAAACGAGTGTTGCGCAGCTCGAAGTAATCAATTCAACCAACCCTCCTTACGATCCACAACGGTTAATTGAGGATGTTTTCTTGGGTGATGGTGTTGAAGTCTTGAATATTCAGTACGACGGCATCCCTGAAGCACTAGGTTATTTTACAGAGGAAACGGGTGGGCCGATAGGATTTAAGGAAGGTATTGTATTGACAACAGGAAATGCCGCAACCGATGCATCAGGTGTAGGAACGGATGAAGCGGCAAGTGCAAATGCGCAGGTGAGCAACATGTCTACGGTACGTGATGACAACTTAGAGCAAATTGTACCTTATCTAAGGAGTGACGGCACGGTCAACATTCATGATGTAACTCGATTTACAATTACGTTTATCCCGAAGGGTGATAAGATTAAATTCCGATACGTCTTTGCCTCGGAGGAGTATCCTGAGTTCGTTTGTTCAGACTACAATGACATCTTTGGTTTTTTCATTGATGGTCCAGGATTCTCTGGTCCATTTCAAAGAGGTGGAGAGAACTTGGCTGTAGTCCCAGGAACCAACTTGCCAGTTACGATCAATTCTATCAACCCAGGTGTACATGGAACATCAGGTATACCAACAGGTTGTGATCCACCAGATGGATCATTAGCGCACAGTGCTTTTTATGTAGATAATTCGGGCGCATCTCACCCAGTGTATGACGGTATGACTACAGTCTTAGTTGCTGAGGCTGATGTAGTTCCATGTCAAACGTATACTATTCAAATTACTCTTGGAGATGTGGGCGATGGTGTTTTTGATTCAGGAGTTTTCCTCGAAGCGAAATCATTTTCAACGCCGGTCTTTCTTGTAGATGTTGAAACGGTTTCTCTTTCTGGAGATATCGCGGAAGGTTGCTTGCCAGCTCAATTAAATTTCAAGGCGAGTGAAGCCGCTGCCGTAGACCGTACAGTGCCATACACCGTCTCAGGAACGGCTACTCCTGGAGTAGATTACAATGTGCTTCCTGGAGCGATTACTATTCCTGCTGGACAGACGCAAGTATCTGTACCTATTACGGCAGTACTTGATGGAATAGCCGAACCCGCAGAGTCGATTGTTATCGAAGTTGAAACAGACTTATGTACTACCAAGACAGTCAGCATTGATATTGTCGACAAGGCAATTCCCGAAGTGCCTAGTCTATTGGATACTACAGTCTGTGCTGGTGAGATGGTTGAATTAGATGCAACCTTACCCGTAGTCGTTGATTCTGAAACCACTTTTTCAAATACGACTCCAGCATTTATCTCTCCTGTGAATGTTCCAATTTTACGGGACATCACTGTAAGCGGAGTTCAGCCGCTTGAACTTCGCTACGGATTGATTGCTAGAGTATGTGTAGACATCGTCCATAATAAAATGGAAGATCTTGACATTTTCCTTTTTGGTCCCAATGGTAATTATCTAGAATTGTCGACAGATAATGGTGGAGCCGTAGCTGGAAATTTCTCAAGTGGATGTTTTACGAGTACTTCAGCCATACAAGTTGATGATCCATTAGCTGGTCCTGTATATGATGGAGAGTATCTTCCTGAAGGGGAGTGGTCAAATCTCTGGAATGATAATACAAATCCAGTGAATGGTGATTGGACCTTACAAATCATTGATGACGAAAACGGAGGTAGTGGAGTATTTAGCGGATGGTCAATAACTTTCGAACCGTTGTACGGATTGGATTATGAATGGACGCCCGCTACAGGTTTATCTTGTACAGATTGCCCTAATCCAACCGCTACTGTAAGTACATCTACGGTTTATACTGTCACGGCTACCGATTCATACGCTTGTGAAGAATCAGGAACAGCAGAAGTTGCTGCCTTCCCACCTACATCGGCACCAGTTTTATCCTGTGTAGCTGGGTTTGATCAGATTGTTTTCAATTGGAATACCGATTCGCTCGTCACAAGTTATGAGATCAATGTAGATAACGGTGGTTGGGTAGATGTTGGCATTGTCCAAGCAGATACCGTGACTGGATTGGGTATAAACCAAACCGTCAATTTTCAATTAAGAGCAAACGGTCATTGTGATTCTGCGGAATCTAATACAAGTTGTACCACACAAAATTGTGCAGCCTACACCTTAAATGCGATGCCCGTAGATGCTAGTTGCGGAGGTGTAGCTGATGGTGAGGTTACGCTTACGCCATCTGGTGGTGTCGCACCGTTCACGTTTACAATTAATGCGGAATCGAATGCGACAGGGTTTTTTGATGCTCTTCCTGCTGGTAATTATACGGCTTCGGTAAGTGATGTGAATGGATGTGGAGGAACGACAATGTTTATCATTGACGAACCTGCACCTATTTCTACTTCTGTATCTGTTGTCGCTCCAACGTCATGTGGCGATCCATTTGTAGCAACTGCAGTTGGCAGTGCTGGAGCTGGTGCACCATATTCCTACGAATGGACAGGTGGTCTGATGGGAGACGTTCAAAGTTTTAGCATAAGCGGGACCTATTACGTAACCGTTACAGATGCCGCCATGTGTTCTGCAGTTGATTCAGTAGAGATCACGGTTCCTGTAGCACTTTCAGCTTCTTATGGAATCACTACGGTGTCTTGTCCAGGTGAAGATGATGGAGAATTAAGTATCACTGCAGGCGGAGGTACTGGAATTCTTGAATTTGGTATTGATGGTGTTTATGGGTCGAATACTACATTCGGATCCTTGACTTCAGGTACTTATGTACTCAGTACGCGTGATGCAATTGGTTGTGTAGTGGACACCACTATTATTTTAACAGATCCACCTGCAATAACAATTACTTTAGATAAAGAAGATGTAGGATGTAATGGCGGAAATGACGGCTTAGTATACGTAACAGTTTCAGGGGCGAGAGGTCCTGTAACATATGATTGGTCAGGATTTACAGAAACGTCTGACACGTTGAGAAATTTGCCTCCAGGTATTGTTTCAATCATGGTGACAGATTCATTAGGATGCCCTGCTTTAGGATCGATCGAACTCTTCGAGTCAGGACCGCTCATGGCCACCTTGACAGCGGATAGCGTGTCTTGTTTTGGCGAAAGCGATGGTACACTTCAGGTCAATACGGTTGGAGGTAGAGCTCCTTATACTTTTGTTTGGAGTACTGGAGTCACAACCACCGATAGCATGCTAACAGGACTTGCCGCTGGACCATACTCTGTTATGGTGACAGACTCTGCTGGCTGTACGTTTGGTGCGAATGCTACCATTGGAGAGCCGCTGGAACTAAATGTATCACACACTGCTCAACCTGTTACTTGTGCTGGATCGAGTACCGGATCAATCAACCTTATCATCACTGGAGGCACTGCTCCATATCGTTTTGCTTGGGCAGATGGACCTACAACACAAAATAGAGACACCTTGCCTTCAGGCACCTACGATGTCATTGTCACAGATTTTAATAATTGTACGTCAACTTATCAAGTGATCTTGCAAGATCCAGGAGCATTGACACTAGGTTTAAGCTCTACAGATGTTAGGTGCTTTGGTGCCTCAGGTGGTACAATTACATCAAATCCATCTGGTGGACTTTCTCCGTATTTTTATGAGTGGTCGGGACCTAATGGTTATTCGTTCTTTGGTCGAAACCCAGTACAATTAAGTGCTGGAGATTATACCATAACGTTTAGAGATAGTTATGGCTGTATCGTCAATGATACGATTACGATAAATCAGCCTGCTACTGTATCCTTAGTTACCGCGCCTACCGATAGTATTTGTTTTGGCGCAAGCACAGCAAGCACCTACGTCACAGTCACGGGAGGTACCGCTCCATTCCAATATCTGTGGGACAATGGTGAGACAACAGATACCGCTTTCACGTTGACTGCTGGGCAACATGTTGTTGAGGTAATGGATGCAAACAACTGTGTGTATTCAGATACGACCACCATTGATGCTTTGCCAGCAATAACACTGACCCTCGATCAAACAAGTATTGCTTGCTTCGGTGACAGTAACGGTACGGCGAGTGTTGTTCGTTTAGATTATGGCGGTGATTCAAGATCACTTTCAAGTGTTTCCTACGCTTGGCAACATGATGCCAGTGAGATGACATCTACAGTTACTGGGCTCGGCGGACGTCAAGAGGCCTTTGTTACCATCACGGACTCCAGAGGTTGTGAAGCTTCAGGTTCGATTGTGGTAGGCGAACCGACTCCAGTAAGTGCTAGTGTAGTAATTCTCAATGACGTTTTATGTCGCGATGCCGCAAATGGTAGTGCACAAGTAATTGTTGAAGGAGGAACTCCTGGGTATACCTATAACTGGCTTAGCCCAGTAGGTTCTCCAACTGATTCAATCGTCACTGATTTGACGGCAGGTGTCCATGAAGTAGTCGGAATGGATGCGAACGGTTGCATCGATACTACTTCGGTAACCTTGCGCGAGCCTGATAGCCTCCTTGCGGATTTTGAAGTAAGAGAAGTGAATTGCTTCGCCCTCAATACAGGTTATGCCGGTGTTGAAGTACGTGGAGGAGCAAATCCTTACACCTACGCTTGGTCAAATGGGGCAATAAGTACCAGTATCGACAGTCTTCGCGAAGGAGAATATGAGGTGATTATTACTGATTCAAATGGCTGTGAACTCAGAGATACGGCTGTAATCACTACGGCCTCCACGGTTGAATTAACTGGAGAAGGAACAAGTGTAAGTTGTAATGGCGATCGCGACGGATCGATATCGCTCGAAGCGTCGGGTGGAAATGGTCCGTATAAGTATCAAGTCAGTGGAACTGAATTCAATATTTTTGCTGACTTCAGATTCTTGCCTCCTAATCGCTACGCTGCAATTGCAGAAGATCGCGATGGATGCCCTTCGGATACCTTATTTATTACCGTTGATGAACCACAGCCAATCCTTGTAGAAGCTGGTGAAGAAGTCGAGATAGAACTCGGGGAGACGGCTCAACTTTTTACGCAGGTCTTTAATGCACAAGGTCAGATAGACTATTTGTGGTTGCCTGGTGATAGCAGTCTTTTCAGTTGTCAAAACTGTCCCGATCCAATCATTAGCCCAACCTTCCAAGGCGTCTTACAAGTCCAAGTGATTGATTCAATGGGCTGTGAGGCCGATGACTACGTTCGAATCAAGCTTAACAAAGAACTGCAGGCGATGGTGCCTACTGGATTTACTCCAAACAATGACGGTAAGGATGATCGACTGCTCGTTCATGGAAAATCAGGTACACAGGTCATCTCTTTCAAGGTCTTTGATCGTTGGGGAGACGTAGTCTTTGCGGATGGAGGCTTTTTGGTCAACGATGAAGATCGCGGTTGGAATGGCCGTATCAAAAACGTGTTCGCAAACGGTGGCATTTATATTTGGGAAGCCCAAGTGCGCTACTTAGACGGAGCAATAGAGACAATCACCGGTCAGACTACCTTGATTCGATAGCTACAACTGAGATGGTCTAGGTGGCTATAGATGAGTGCTTTACGGAAGTGAATTGGCTAACAGGCCTGTCTCTTTAGATTAGCTAGATTCCATCTTTACAGAAATAAGCTCGGAAGTGTATCTATGCGTCGTGCATCTACATACATTTACGACATGCCTAGTATCGAAGAGATAATTCATCAATCAACTTTCGAGTCTGCCCAGCAGAAAGTCATGATTAACTTAGTATTCTCTGGCGGTTGGGCAAAGTCCCATGCAGCTCGTACCTTGAAGGCCTACAACCTTACTTGGCAACAGTTCAACCTAATGCGCATCCTAAAAGGGCAAAAAGGAAAAGCTGTGCCTTTGCGGTTGTTGTCAAGCAGAATGCTAGATCCCCAAAGTAATGCTAGTCGGTTAGTCGATAAATTGGTCGAGAAAAAGTGGATCGATCGTGTGGTTTGCCATGTAGATAAAAGACAAGTAAGACTGAGTATTTCTCATAAAGGAGCAGTCGTTCTTGAGCAGGCGTCACTTAAGATAAAAGCTGCCAATAGTAAACTAGGTGGCGATCTAAGCGTAGATGAATTAAACACCCTCAGCGATCTACTTGATCGTTTTAGAAATCAACGTCAACATAACGATCTATGAATTTTTTCAAAACATACCTTGCAGCCACGCTCATGCTCGCCCTTTCTATCGGAATGGTTAGTGCACAAACTTTTGTTCTTGATACCGAGGCGAGCTCAGTAAATTGGACCGGGAGTAAGGTGATCGGGGGTAGCCACAACGGCACCGTCTCGCTAGCTAGCGGCAAACTCGCCTTCGTCGATGGAAACCTTAGTAAGGGGTCTTTTGCTGCGGACATGACGACTATTGCAGTTACTGATTTAGCAGGAAGAGGAGCCGAAAAGCTATCTGGACACCTTTTCAGCAAAGATTTCTTTGATGTGGAGGAATTCCCAACTTCAACGTTTTTTATGACCTCAATTGTGAAGGATACCCCTAATGCTTATACAGTTACGGGCGACCTCACGATAAAAGGAAAGACGGAAACCGTTAGCTTTCCAGGTAGCCTCTCATGGGAAAATGAGATTCCAACAGCCGTGGCAACCATGAAAATCGATCGAACGAAATTCGGAATACACTACGGCTCTGGTAGCTTCTTTGAAGATCTTGGAGACAAAGCCATCTCTGACGAGTTTGAACTAGAGATTAAATTGGTCGGTAAGCGCTAGAATTTTCTTCGCGCAGTTAATGCGTCTTCGACAGACATCAAAAGAGCTTTTTCCTGATAGGGAGAAAGCTCTTTTTTTAAGGGTAACGCTCGATCGTGGAGATTCATACCTTTGCGAGAGTCGTGTAGCGCATATGCTATCTTCGCAGCCTCAGTGCTCTGTCTAACGATACGTGTCTACAGCGATCAATATGAATTCATCAAGGAAGGTTCTTGTAGTCATCCCGTGTAAAAACGAAGAAGATAGTGTCGAGACAACATTACGATCACTTCTACAACAAGAGAAGTGTACGCTTGAAGTTCTGCTCGTAGACGATGGTTCTACTGATGCAACGGCCGAAATCGTCCAGCGTCTCGCAGCACATCATGACAACCTTGATTACGCATCGACTGCGTTTAATAAGCAGCGCGAAAGTGGAGCAGGCATCGCCAAGGTTGTACAGTATGGGCTTTCTACTGTTGAATTAAACAAGTTCGATTATATCGCGAAATACGATGCAGATTTAGAGTTTCCGCAAGGTTATATGGATGCTTGCTTGCAAGAGTTTGAACGCGATGAAGTGCTGGGCTTAGTAGGAGGTAATTGCTCTGTGCAAAATTCAGACGGAACTTGGATTCCAGAAAAAGTCACTAATGATGACCACGTTCGTGGGGCTTTGAAAATGTACAGAATCCAAGCATTTAAAGATATTGGTGGAATTGTAGCTGCTACTGGTTGGGATACCATAGACGAACACAAGCTTCGTTTTAAAAAGTGGACGTTTAGGTCAATACCAGGATTGTACGTCAAGCAATTTCGAGAAACAAACGCTGCTACCGATCCTAAAAAGATGGGTAGAAAAATAGGCCTGTCCCTTTATAACATGCGATACAATTGGCTGGTAGTCCTTGTTAGCATTGCCAAACGAGCGTTTGTCGGGAACTCAAAACTTCCATTTTTAGCGATGATGCGCGGGTATGTTTCAGGCTATATAAACAAAAAGCCTAGATTTCTTACCAAAGAAGAATCCAAAATCGCCAACGGCTATAGAATGTCGGAGTATTACCGAAAATTAGGGTTAAAGTAACTTGCCGATCATCCAAGGTTCTTTCTCCATTCAATAATCTTGAGCATTGCTTCCATTGGTGTGAGCTGATCAACGTCGAGCTCTTCTAAAGCTGCGCGCAACTTAGCCGCTTTAGGATCACCAGCTTCGAAGATGCTAAGTTGCATGGGGCGGGTTATGGTTGAAGTGGATACCGATGGGCTCGAGACTTCCTCATCTTCAGTACCAATACCTTGCTCTATACGCTGTTGTTCCAACTGCTTGAGGATTTCACCTGCGCGGACCACAATCGAAGTAGGCATGCCCGCCATTCGTGCAACGTGAATACCAAAACTATGTCGTGATCCACCTTCTACTAGCTTTCTCAAAAAGATGACACGATCGCCTGCCTCTTGGGTGGCGACGTGCATATTGATAATTCTCGGTAGTCGCTTGGCCAAAGCATTAAGCTCATGGTAGTGTGTTGCAAAAAGGGTCTTCGGGCGCGCATCGCCATGTTCATGCAAGTATTCTGCAATGCTCCACGCAATACTGACTCCATCAAAGGTGGATGTACCCCGACCAATCTCGTCGAGAAGTACTAAGCTTTTAGGAGAGACATTGTTCATGATACTCGCCGTCTCGTTCATTTCTACCATGAACGTCGACTCACCACTTGAGATGTTATCACTTGCTCCGACGCGAGTAAACACCTTATCAACTAAGCCGATCTTTGCCTCCTGTGCAGCAACGAAACACCCCATCTGCGCCATGATTACCGAAAGTGCCGTTTGGCGTAGAATTGCAGACTTACCAGACATGTTCGGACCCGTAATCATGAGGATCTGCCGCGATTCTGGTTCTAGCAGAATGTCATTTGGAACATAATTCTCACCTGGAGGCATTAACGCTTCAATTACGGGGTGCCGGCTTTGTTTGAGCGAAAGCTCCGTGCCCGAGTGCAGCTGAGGTCGCACCCATGAATGCTTGTTGGCAAGTTTTGCAAAGCCCCACAAGCAATCTAATTGAGCAACGGCCTTGGCTGTAGCTTGAATTCGATTGACATAGGGTAGGGCGTCGCTCACCAGCTTGTTGAACAGCTCCTCTTCACGCGCTTGAATCTTTTCACCCGCGCCCAATATTCGCTCCTCAAGTGTTTTGAGTTCTTCTGAAATGTAGCGTTCAGCGTTGGCCAAGGTTTGTTTTCTTACCCAATGATCAGGTATTAAACCTTGATTCTTATATTTATTAGTTACTTCTAAATAATAGCCGAAAACATTATTGAATCCTACTTTTAGAGAAGTGATTCCTGTTTGTTCTGCTTCGCAGTTGCGTAAGTCATTGAGTAAGACTTGTGCATTGTTTACCGCGTCTCTCCAACTGTCCAGTTCTTCATTCACCCCATCGGCAATCACCGCACCCTTTGACAATAAGACGGGTACTTCTTGCTGAAGCGTTTTGTCGACTAGTTCAACAAAATCGGGGCAGTTGTCTAAACCCTTCGCCATTCCTGCAAGGGATGTGTTCTCAGCCGTTGTCAGTTTTAGCGCAAGCGGAGAAATAGCAGAAAGCGCTCTGTGCAATTGACGCATTTCACGCGGATTCACCCGGCGTGTGGCCACCTTGCTTACCAACCTTTCGAGGTCTCCAATGACGCGAAGGTCGGTCAGTAATTCATCCGCAAGCTCTGTATGCTGAGTGAGCGCTTCGACAACCTGATGTCTTGTCTCGATGGCTGTTTTTTCAGTGAGTGGCATAACCACCCAGCGCCTCAGAAGCCTTGCACCCATTGGCGTTGCTGTGCCGTCTAGTACATCTACTAGCGCAAGTCCTCCCTGGTGAGAAGGGTTGATGAGTTCTAAATTTCTCACCGTAAATCTATCTAGCCAAACGTAGTGGTCGGGCAAGATGCGACGTATGCTGTCAAGGTGGCTCAGACGAGTATGTTGGGTCTGTGCGAGGTAGTGCAAAATTGCTCCCGCCGCGCCTTGCTGCTGAGGCGACTCCTCGATGCCAAAGCCTTTCAAGTTCTTAATCGAGAAATGCTCAATCAGCTTTCCGCGCCCATAAGCTTCTTCGAAAATCCAGTCTTCTAAAGGGTAGGCGTAATAGCTATCGCCATAGTGCGCGGTCCATTCCTTTTTAAAGCCTTTCGGCAAAACCACTTCTGAAGGCGAAAAGCCTTGAAGTAACTTATCCAGGTAGCTCTTCGAACCTTCGGCTACATAAAATTCACCGGTTGATATATCAACAAATGAGATTCCGAATTGACCTAGATTGTTTGGAGCTACTGCAGCGAGGTAGTTGTTTTTTTTATGCTCGAGTAAGTTGTCACCTTGGACAATACCAGGCGTAACAAGTTCTGTTACTCCTCGGCGCACAATCTTTCGCTCTTTTGAAGGTTTCTCGAGCTGTTCGCAGACTGCCACACGAAATCCAGCTCGCACCAGTTTAGGCAAATACACTTCGAGAGAGTGGTACGGAAAACCTGCCAAAGCAATATTACTGCCTCCATTGTTGCGACTCGTCAAGGTAATGCCAAGTACGCCAGCAGACCGCTCAGCATCTTCGCCAAACGTTTCATAAAAGTCACCTACGCGAAAAAGCAGCACCGCATCGGGGTGTTGCGCTTTCATTTCCGCGTACTGTTTCATCAAGGGTGTCACTTTTCCTTTCTTGCCTCCTGCCATACGAGCGGCAAGGTAGAATAATGGATCGCCTTCCGTAGAAAGCAATTTCAACCAATAAGCTATGTTTAGGCGATGAGATTTACTACAATTTTGGCTTCTTGCTTATTGTTAGCCTGTTCTGCGACGAAGGAAGCTTCGAAGGGCAAGCAACCACTCGCGGCGACCGTTCAAACACCGACGCTGCCAGCTGCAATCAATGTGAGCCAGTCTGAGGTGTCGAAAGACATTCGATACTTGGCTAGTGATGAACTTGGTGGTCGCGGCACGGGATCTCCAGGAATCGAAAAGGCCGCAACCTATATTTCTGAGGTTTTC
This sequence comes from uncultured Saprospiraceae bacterium, assembly GCA_937923485.1. Taxonomy (GTDB): domain Bacteria; phylum Bacteroidota; class Bacteroidia; order Chitinophagales; family Saprospiraceae; genus CALDTK01. The sequence goes on along the minus strand of CALDUE010000195.1, from coordinate 6,750 downwards.
GCGGAAGCTTCTGTATCGACGTTACCTGGAAGCAATCAGTATGCACAAAAAGTCCCACTCGTGGAGCAGTCAGTTGCAGAATCTGCCACCTTTCAAGTTGCGGACAAGACCTATGTCATAGAAAAAGATTTATTGGTGCTTTCGCAGAGCACTATTGACCAATCTGCACCCTTAAAATTTTTCGGAGAGGTTACCGCAGCCGAGCTTTTACAGGAGAACTTAGAAGGAGCGATTGTCGTGACCATCGCTGGTAGTAAGGAAGAAGGAGATCCACGCGCCTTTTACAAGCTAGCACTGGATAAGCAAAAAGCTGTTGCAGCGAAAGGAGGCTTAGCGTTGATCGAATTGTACCGTTCGCCAAGAGCACCGTTCAGTCAGATTTATCGGTTTTTCGGCAAGGGCGGTCTTAAAATAGATAAGTCTTCTGGGGCAACTATTCCACTCCTTTGGCTCAATGATCCGAAAGGCTCTAACCTTCAGGTCATGGACGAGTCAGCAGGTACTGCCGTTAAGCTTTCGCTAAAACCAGGGACGAAGAAGGTCGTCCCAGCGAACAATATTTTAGGATACATCCAAGGTACCGATCCTACGCTGGCGCAAGAAATCGTTGTAATAAGCGCCCACTATGACCACTTAGGAATTGATGGTTCTAGAGGAGGCGTAGATTCTATTTTCAACGGAGCGAGAGACAATGGATTGGGTACAGCTGCTCTGCTCGGAGTGGCGAGACACTTTGGAGCACATCCGGGAAGACGGCCCATATTGCTAGCTGCATGGACGGCGGAAGAAAAGGGACTGTTGGGAAGTGCGTATTTTGTTGAATCGCCAATTGTTCCTTTGAAAACCATCGCCTACAACTTAAATTTCGATGGCGCAGGTTATGATGATACCACTTCTGTCACCATCAATGGATACGGGCGTACTACTGCACAAGAAGGCGTAGATGCTGCTGTTTCAAAAGTTGGAATAAAGCCTAATCCAGATCCCGTTCCTCAGATGAACCTCTATCAATATTCAGATAATTGGAGCTTTGCTAAAATAGGAATACCTGCAATGAACCTGGCTCCAGGATTTACAGGGTTTTCACCTGAATTGATGAAATACTATCACCAAGCGGGAGATCATGTTGATGGTCTAGATTTCGCTTACGTGACGCGATACGTTACGGCAGCTGTAGCCGCGTCGCAAGCAGTAGTCAATTTGCAGGATAAGCCTACTTGGACTGCGGGCGATGCTTTAGCACCCTCATCTGAAAAGATGCAAAAAGAGTAGCGAGGGCGAAAGTTATGAATGATTTGTATGGGATTTGCTCAATTTCAAGCAGTTTTCATAATGAATGTTTTGCCGAAAGGTGAATGAGCTTGCCAAAGTTTGGTTTTAAAAAGCGGTTTGTTTTACGCAAACCGATCTATCAACAGCTGTTCACAAGCCTTTTTTCAAATTGGCTTGAGTTCTATTGTACATTTGCATCATGATTTCGAATACTTCAGCATGGTGGGCATTTCGCTTCGCCCTAGAGAGTACATCGAGAAAGAATTGACCAGTCAAACGGCTGGGGTGTCCTTGTACGCCCCAGCCGTTTTTCTTTTTACAAAACACCACAACACCCTGGTACTATGTCAAAGACAAAGCTTGAATACATCTGGTTAGATGGATCAGAGAAAATGCAAGGCCTTCGTAGCAAGACCAAGCTGATGAACGACTTCAATGGCACTCTTGACGAGTGCCCAGTATGGAGTTTTGATGGTTCATCTACGGGTCAAGCAGAAGGTGGCTCTTCTGATTGCCTCTTGAAGCCTGTCTTCATCTGCCCAGATCCGCAACGTCACAATGCATACCTAGTGATGACAGAGGTACTTACCTCTGATGGTCAGCCGCATTCAACCAACGGTCGCGCAACAATCGATGATGACGACAACGATTTCTGGTTTGGCTTTGAGCAGGAGTACTTCCTCTGGGACTACGAGACCAACAAGCCACTAGGGTTCCCGAAAGAAGGAGAACCTGCACCACAGGGTCCATACTACTGTGGAGTTGGTGGTAAGCATGCCTTCGGTCGTGAGCTCGTTGAGGAGCACATGGATGCATGCATAGAAGCAGGTCTCAACATCGAGGGTATCAACGCTGAGGTTGCTCCAGGACAATGGGAGTTCCAAATCTTTGCAAAAGGTGCACGCTCGGCTGGTGATCAAATCCACGTTGCGCGTTACATGCTTGAGCGTACCGCAGAGAGCTATGGCCTAGGAATCGAGTACCACCCGAAGCCTGTTGAAGGTGACTGGAACGGCTCTGGAATGCACGCCAACTTCTCTAACAGCTTGCTCAGAAACAGCGGCAAGAAAGAAGATTATGAAAAAGTTTGTGAATCTTTCCGCCCAGTGACGAAAGAACATATGGACGTTTACGGTTATGATAACCATCTTCGCCTCACTGGACTTCATGAGACGCAGTCGATTCATGAGTTCAGTTTTGGTATTTCTGACCGTGGCGCGTCTATCCGTATTCCAATTGCTACGGTAGAAGCAGGTTGGAAAGGATGGTTGGAAGATCGTCGTCCAAATAGTGCCGCAGATCCTTATAAGGTAGCTGCGCGTATTATTAAGACCGTAAAAGAAGCAAGCGTTGCTGTTTTAGAATCAGCGCACGCTTAAGAGTTAGCTGACCTAGTCTCGTCAGTCTCTTGGCCCATCGGACTCCGTGTTCGGTGGGCTTTTTTTGTAATCGAATAGCGGCTTCCCCTAACTTGTGCGCCATGATCACCATTCTTTCAGGAGCGGGAATGTCCGCAGAATCAGGAATTCGCACCTTTCGCGACAACAATGGTCTGTGGGAAGATCATGACGTCATGGATGTGGCGAGTCCACAAGGCTGGGCGAAAGATCAAGGATTGGTTAATCGGTTCTACAATGCGCGCAGAGCGCAACTCGACGAAGTAAAACCAAACGCTGGTCACCTGGCGCTTGCAAAGTTGGAAATTGCATTTCCAACTCACATCATCACACAGAATGTAGATGACCTACACGAGCGTGCCGGGAGTAGAAACGTGCTGCACCTGCATGGTGAATTGAGGAAGGTGCGCTCGACAGGTAATCCTCAGCATGTGGTAACCTGGAGTGGCGACCTCACTGAAAATGATAAGTGTCCACAAGGGCATCAATTACGTCCGCACATCGTCTGGTTTGGCGAGGAGGTGCCTGCTTTGGAAGATGCGATTCGCTTGGTTGCGGCTTCAGATATCGTAATCGTGGTTGGAACGAGTATGCAGGTTTATCCTGCGGCAAGTTTGGTTGGTTTTGCTCCGTCAGAAGCACAGGTATTTTATGTTGATCCACATCCAAGTATCAATCATGAGTTGAGCTTACGCCAAAACTTGCGAGTGATCGAAAGTACGGCTGCAGAGGCTTTGCCTGGATTGGTTGACTCGATACTTGGGTAGGCTGGGGCGCTAGCGTGGAGGGATGTTGATTTGGCCGGCGGCGCTTGCTGGTGGGATATTGATTTGGATTTAGGAATTCCGTCAACCTGTAGGTGCTCAAAGTGACCGCTGCCTTGCCTATTTTCACAACATGAAATTGAATGCTGAATACTGGCAGGAGCGATGGACGAATGAACAAACGGGTTGGGACATCGGTCATCCAAATCACGGACTGATTGCTGAAGTCAAAAGTCGCTTCCCGAAGACAAGCAAAATTCTTATTCCGGGAGCCGGTCGAGGCCATGAAGCTGAAGCGTTATGGGAGGAAGGCTACCTCAATACCTACGTCTGTGATTGGGCACCGGAAGCTTTTGAGAGCCTGGCAAAATCGGAAGTTTTACTCCGAGTGCAGCGCGAAGTCCCTCCAAAGGCGGGGGCGAAAACCTTTCTTACTCCAGAAGAGGCAAAGTCGAGACTTATCGTTGCAGATTTCTTCACCTTGGAAGGCTCCTATGACCTCCTTTTGGAACAAACTTTCTTCTGCGCGATCCACCCTTCTCAGCGTAAACAGTACGTTGAGCAGGCTGCGCATCTATTAAAACCCTTAGGAATGTGGATGGGAATATTTTTTGATTGTCATTTTCCCACAGAAGGACCGCCGTTTGGCGGTGATAATGAGACCTACCGCAGCCTGTTTGAAAAGCACTTCGAGATCACCAAATTAGAGCGTTTTGAGGGCTCTATTGGACCACGTTTAGGTAAAGAATTACTGGGTTTAATGCATTGCAAATCAATGTGATATGTAATTTTTTGACCGAATACCCCTTTTTAGGCACGAAGGTGGTACTAAGGGGAGTGTATTTGTACTTTCAAGGGCAGGAATTACCCTTTGGTCGAATAGTCAGTAAAGGTCAACACAAAATTTGGCGAATCTCAACTTTCTGGAAGCCATAAGGCACTCTAAAGAATGAACAAACAAGCTACATTTGGCAAGCAGGAATTCTGGAGTTGAGAGCTAGGAAAATAAACACGTGAGAATAACTAACACTACACCAGCGCTTCGCAGCGTGACCTTCATATTGTTCGCAATTGTAGGGGCATTTATGCTCCAATCAAGTCAAGTTGATCAAGGTGCTTTGAGCGCTTTTCCTTTGACTGTACCGACGTATAAGTTTGGCTTAGAGCAAGAGCGCTACCAATCGATCGAAACGAAAGCGATAAAACGCGGCACGACCTTGTCCGAGTTGCTGCAAAGCTTCGACGCCGATCCTGATGTCACCGCAAACCTTCAAGCAAGCGCACTACGCTCACTAGATGCCACTCGTCTTGTAGCCGAGCGACCTTATACCATCTTTACTCGTAGAGGCGAGACCATTCCTGACTTTGTGGTTTATGAGCCAAATGGCTATGAACAACTTGTCTTTGACTTTACAAAAGGCAATAGCTATGTGCGCGCTGAAGAAGTGACCACGCAGTTATTACACGGTGAAGGAGTCGTAAACAGTAACCTTTGGAATTCTGTTACAGACCAAGGCTATAGCGCCAAGCTTGCCCTAGGCGTCCAACGTGCTATTGAAAGTGCAATTAGTCTAAGAAGTCTAAGCAAAGGTGACGACTTCGAAATGATCTATGAGCGCAAGCTTGTATCAGGGGAGGATAAAGGTGTAGGTCGAGTAAAGGCTGTGCGTCTTCGTCATAACAAGCGCGATGTCATTGCCATCCACTTCGAGCGCCCAGAGGATGGAATCAATGGATACTACAACTTAGCAGGAGAGAATATGAGTTCCGGGTTCTTGCTTAGCCCTGTACCAGGCGCACGTATTAGTTCTGCTTACAACCTTCGTCGTTTTCATCCCGTACTCAAGCGTCGCAAGCCGCACTATGGTACTGACTACGCTGCTCCACGCAATACTCCAATTGTAGCTGTGGCTGATGGAAAGGTGATCCAAGTTTCAAGAACACGTGGAAATGGCAAGTTTGTAAAAATCAAGCACGACGACACGTACACTACGCAGTACCTACACATGAATAAGCACGTCAAAGGCATGCGCGTAGGAGACTGGGTGAACCAAGGTCAAACAATTGGCTATGTTGGAAGCACAGGTTTGGCTACAGGTCCTCACGTTTGTTTCCGTTTTTGGAAAAACGGTAAGCAGGTGAATCACCTCAATCAGGAGCTACCAATGGGTAAGCCGCTTCCTGAGCATCTAATTGAGGAGTATTTCCAAGAGCGCGATACCATGCTCGAGCTTCTTGAGTACGACTACGATGCTGTTCTCGACGGACATGCTACCAAAGAAGAAGTAGACAGTACGAAGGTGTAGGAACTAAAAGCTGCTTCTTTTACTGCATCAGCCTTCTTCCAATTTGCTTGGGGGAAGGCTGTTTAGATTTTGGTGAGTCCATTTACCCCTTCCAGTCCGCCTTCTCAATCACATAAACCAAATTGGTATTTCTCGTCTGGGGATGTGATGCACGTTCTTCAATGCTCAGCATACGACCGCCAATTTTGGTTGCGGCCTTCTGAGATCTAAAGTTGTTTTGATCAATCATGAGGTACACACTGTCGACCTCTTTCATCGCGTGCTTGATCATTAATTGCTTCATCATGCGGTTGTACATCCCGCCCCAGTGTTCTCGGGTGAGAAAGGTCCAACCGATTTCTACTGCGTTCGGAAAATCCTCAAATTGGTGATAGCGAGAGGTGCCTATAATTGACCCAGCATTCTTATGCACTACGGCAAGTGCGCCACCAGAGAGGATACCCTCGTGGAAGAAGCGTTCGTAAGTAGCTCGTTCGTTTCGCTTATCGAAGTGCTGATCCCAAATTAGCGGATCATTGGCAGCATTATAGAGCGGCTCAAGATCATCAGCGACAAGTGGTCGAAGTTTCAGCAGGTCATTCTGAAGGGTTGGTTGGAGATTCATGAACGACGTTTTAAACTAAACTTGGTAAATCTGAAAGAGCAATAGTTCGAAGCTTACACCCCGAGAAGTTCATCGATGGTTCCGCGAGTTACTGCATGATAACCCGGACGTGCTTTCGCATACGTGCTTCTCGCCTCAGCGAGCAGGCCACGTTCTTTCATCGCCCTATAGATTGGAGTCAGGAACTTCCGACGCCCTACGCGAATCAAGAAAGCCTCGATTTCAGGAAGGATTTCATTGCCATAGCCATTTCGCAGGGTAAGCTCGTACCATGCAGCGGCGATTTCAGCATTGTCACTGTCTTTCAGTTTGTAAATCTTATCTAATTGGCTCAATCGGTAGCCATCTACGTTGACTGGAAATCCTCGAATGAAATACAACCACTCATTGGTCGACCAAGAGCTCGT
>CALDUE010000194.1 GCA_937923485.1 uncultured Saprospiraceae bacterium | reverse complement strand
GATCACCTAGTTGTCGTAGCATTCACGAAGGAATTTTCGAAACAGACTGCAGAGGAATATCTAGACGATTTTCTTTTCGGCAAGTTCAAACCGCACACTGTTGTGATTGGATATGATCACCGCTTCGGCGTCGGACGTGCTGGAAACTTTGAAACGCTCGAAAATCGGGCGAAAGAGATGGACATTAAGGTCGTAGAAATTCATGCACGTGATGTCGACGAGCTTGCTGTTTCGAGCACGCGAATTCGCAAAGCTATCCGTGAAGGGCACATGGAAGAGACGAGCAGTTTGCTTGGGACGCCGTATTGGCTCACGGGAACCGTTGTTCATGGCCAAGCCATTGGTCGCACCATAGGTTTCCCAACGGCAAATCTCGACCTTGAAAGTCCACATAAACTTCTGCCTGCAGATGGTGTATATGCCATTCAAGTCCTTGAACTAGACAGTGGCAATCGACACGAAGCGATGCTTTATATCGGTGAGCGTCCGAGTCTGGAGGGAAAACGTCCTCGCACGATTGAGGCTAATCTTTTAGACTTCAATGGTGATCTGTACGGTAAGCGACTTCGCTTTGAATTGATTGCTCGTATTCGCGGGGATAAAGCTTTTGACTCTTTAGAAGAACTGAAGCAACAAATTGAAAAAGATCGAGAGGCAACGGTGCAGATTTTTCAGCAATCTGGTACGGTATGACCACGGCCGTTGTCATACTTAATTGGAACGGGAAAGAGCACCTATCGACCTACTTGCCTAGTGTCGTGGAACATAGTCAAGGTGCTCGAATTATAGTGGCAGACAATGGTTCTACTGATGAGAGCAAGTCTGTTGTAGCTAAATTAGCTAGTGTTGAGTGGTTGGCGCTTCCGCAAAACTATGGTTTCGCGGAGGGTTATAATAAGGCTCTGCAGCAGGTAGAAGCGGATGTATATGTGCTACTTAATTCTGATGTACGTGTTACTTCCAACTGGCTTGATGCTCCGCTTCAACGATTGGCTTCGGATGAAAAGGTTGGTGCTGTTCAACCCAAGATTTTGGCTGATGAACGTCCGACCGAGTTTGAATATGCCGGTGCCGCTGGAGGCTACATAGATGCTCTAGGCTATCCATATTGCCGAGGCCGCATTTTCGATACGGTTGAAGTAGACGAAGGCCAATATGATGACGCTGTAGAGGTGGATTGGGCTACTGGTGCCTGTTGCTTCGTTCGTGCGAATGCCTACCACGCCCTTGGAGGATTGGATGGTAGCTACTTCGCCCACATGGAGGAGATCGATTTTTGTTGGCGATTGCGACGAGCTGGATATTCTTGCTGGGCCGAACCCGCAAGTACGGTTTATCACTTGGGAGGAGGAACCTTGCAATATGCGAGTCCGCGCAAGACCTACCTGAATTTCCGCAATTCACTCACGACCTTGACGAAAAACACTGCTGGAGGACTATCGCTGCTCATCAAGCTTTATCTGCGGCTTGTACTAGACGGTGTGGCTGGTCTGCAGTTCATTCTAAAAGGACAGCCAAAGCTGTGCTGGGCAATAGTACGTGCTCATTTCGCTTACTATGGAAAGCTGGGTGAGGTGCTTTCGCAACGGAAGCTAGCACACGCTATTGGTGAAGGGAGTAGCGCATCGGTGCTTGGGAAAGGTCCTAAGAGCATCGTTTACAACTACTTCGCGGCAGGAAAGAAGCTTTTTTCAGAGCTGGATAAGTAAGTTCAATTCTACATTGTTTTTTTCCGTCAGTCGACTACATTTGCGGTCGCTTCGAAAACGAGGCGCCAAGCTTGGTGTTTTCTTTGACAACACTGCATTGGGTCATTAGCTCAGTTGGTTAGAGCGCTGCCTCGACATGGCAGAGGTCACTGGTTCGAATCCAGTATGACCCACAGAGCGGCGGAGCCGCTCGAATTCTGAATGGGTAGTTTTGAATTTTGAATGTTCGTGACGCACGTGACGCTGATGCTAGCTCGTAGCTCGAATTCCGTTCTAAGGGATTACCTTTTCAAACACGGGATGTGGCGCAGTTGGTAGCGCACACGCCTGGGGGGCGTGGGGCCGCAGGTTCAAGTCCTGTCATCCCGACTATGAAAAGTCTATTTTCACAATGTTTAAGGTGGACTTCTCTTATAATTCTACCGTTCAAGACGTCATTAGAAGCTCCTATAGGTATGACCTAAATTAATTGACTGACGGGTTTTAGTTCAAAACCCAATCTATCTTCTAGATGATCACCTGGCGCTAGGCGTGTGGCCAAGATTAGCACCAATAAATAAGCATATAGTAAGCTACCCTACCAGCAATAAATTTCATGAACTGAATACCTTAGCCTCATGGAAATAACAAAGTAAACCTTGCCTACCTACTCACTCAACCACATAGCTATTTCGGTGAAGGATGTAGACCGATCTGCGGAATTCTACCAGAAAGTCCTTCAGCTTAAAGAAATACCCAATACTGCATCGAATTCAAGTACGAGATGGATGTCGCTTAATGAAGGAAAGGCACTACACCTTATCCCTCGTCCAAAGCTTGAAGTGAAGGTCAACAAGGCTGTCCATTTTGCTTTGAGTACAGATGATTTAGATGCTGTTTTACAAACACTACGCGAGCAGCATATTGAATTTTCTGATTGGGTCGATGTTCCGAATCATGTCTACGTTCGAAAAGACGGCACGAGACAGCTTTACTTTCAAGATCCAGACGGATACTGGATTGAGGTCAATGATGATGTCTGAACTTCCTCGAACAGCCAGATTGCGGATTTTAAGAAAGCATTAAGTTATATTGAAAAAGCCCCGTCACGAGATTTGTGACGGGGCTTTTATTTTGAAGGTTGGAGAGGTAAGCTGGTAAGCTTACCCAATCTATTTAACCCTTATGCTACGCCATCAGATGCTTAGGCTGAGTGAGTATTGTTGCAAACCTTCGGTTCGCGTAATAAAATGTTGGCCAAGGCACCATGCCTTGGATACGCGAGTGAGGCTTCGAATCAGTGTTTCGCAGGACTAAAGGGCAACAGGACAGCCCTACAACTTTAGTTCTGAAAATTTCGGAATATGATTCACGTGATACTTCGCGATAACCTTCGAATCTTTGAGAATTAAGAGTCCCGGATTACTCCTTATAATAGTCTTGAGCATAATGTCATCACCCTTGTAAATCGGATGAGCAAATTGCACAGCATGCCTAAATGCATCAATACGGGCATTGTCTGTATACGCCGTAGCCGCAAATACTTTCCAACCAGCAGCCTCAGCTGCATCCGCAAATGGAACGACGTGCTGTGTCCACTTCTCCGTGTACCAAGGAGCCCACATAGTAATGTCAGCTACTTCACTTCGATCCTTTAGACCAGCAAAGACCTTTACCTCGCTATCTGGATTTTCCTCATCGATAACAAACATTGAATCCTGAACCGTGACGGTCTTCTGCTCAACTCCCTTATCGTACAACTTATAAGACACGAACATGGCCGTGTAGCCGTTGTACGCAAGAATCTCATCCTGCACTGGAGCACCTTCTTCATCTTCTAGTTCAAACTCGCTGATCTTCGTATGGGGGACGGTTAGCTCTGAAAGAATCTGCTTTAGGTCATAATCAGTTTCTGGGAAATCTTTGTATCGCTTGAGGTAATCGTCATACGGAAGTTCCAGATACTCTCCAGTTGCTTTATTAGTTATGCCATAAGCCAATACATCAACGTTAGACGCAGCCTCTTCTTCGAGTGCTTTCCGCTCACGGATATTTACGCCTTCTGCAAAGGGACGGAAATCATGTATCGGCAAGCCCCATATAAAATTGCTCATTCCGAATAGGCTCGCGACAACAACAGATCCCCATGAAATTCCTGTACGCACTCCTTTACTGAACAGCTGGTGCATTTTGCCGGTCATAATGAGAAAGATGAACGCAGGGATCATCAAGAAGCAGTCTTTCAAAAAGCTCGTGTACGGTTCCAACTTGAGGAAGTCTCCGAAGCAGCCACAGTCAGTAACACGCATATTGGTTTCTACATACTTACCCCATGCGCCAAAATCGAAGAAATTACTGCCCGTCGGAACGTAACCAGTCAAATAAGTAAAGCCAGTCAAGATGGTGAAGAAAACCATCACCCAGAAAAATGCCCACGCCGTAAACTTTGGCTTCGTACCTAAGATGAGCATAAGACCAAGTACTACCTCTAGCACCACCATGAACATCGCGATGTAGATGCTGATTTCTGACGACCACTCAAAGAATGGCCCTAGGAAACTCAATGCAGTCCCCTGCGCAGTTGCCTGAAATTCATCAAAATACTGCTCCATTTTATAGGCAGTTCCTAAAGGATCGGCTACTTTGACATATCCACTAAATAAAAACCAAGCACCACAGAAATTCTGGAGCAATGAAACACCTATATTCTTGGTAGCTTTCAGCAGAAAATGAGTTACCAAAGTAATCAAGATAGCTGCAAGCGCTATGTAGAGAATGAGTGCTGTTAAAGTCATAGTTCGCTATTATTAACTCTGGGGGTTCTGAGTGTGCAACGTACAAAGCTTCAGTTAGGTGCAACATAAGGCCACCGTTGACAATCCTTTAATAAAATCACATAATCATTCGTAAAAAACTAGGCGACGTTTTCCTTCATTTTGATCAATGCAAACAGAGAATAATTGGCTATGTCAGCATAGCCACCTTGAACGCCTTCACTCACTCGCGTTTCGCCTTCGTTGTCTTCTATTTGTTTGATGCGATGCAGTTTCATCAATACCAAATCGGTAAGTGATGAGATTCGCATATCCCTCCAGGCCTCACCGTAGTCGTGGTTTTTGGCTTCCATAAGTTCTCGCGTTTCTTCGGCCACCTCATCATACATTCGAAGGGTCTCATCATGTGGAAGTTCGATCTCACCGTCAAGTCCAAGCTTGTTTTGAATAAGTGCTAGGTAGGCGTAATTGACAAGCGCGATGAATTCAGGTTCAATGCCTTCATCCACTTTCGACATACCATTCTGCTCAATGCTGCGAATGCGCTTCGCCTTGATGTACAACTGGTCAGTTAAAGACGGCAAGCGCATGATTCGCCATGCTGTACCGTAATCCTTCATCTTCTTCGCAAAGAGCGTCCTACAGGTGAGTATAGCCTCAGCATATTGAGCAGCTGTGTTCATGGCGCGAATGTAACACGCGTCTAACCGACATATCTACTGAGGTGCTAAGCTGAGGATTATATCCTAAAATCTTCTTTTAACATCTATTCTTGCGATGGATCTGACGATTCTACGCATAGCCTAGCTTCGCTTACTTTCGCCGCGTGTTAGCTCTCGCCTTTTGCATCCTCGCGTCTACAATCATTTCTTTGATTTTTAAAGGGTTCCAACAATATGGTGTCCGAAACCTCCCGGCGATTGTAGTTAACTACTTCGTCTGTGTAATCTGCGGCAGTATTTTCCAAGGTGAGTTTCCGCTTTCTACCGCTATATTTTCACAAGATTGGATTTGGTTAGCCTTCGTGCTGGGCTTCGTGTTCATTAGTGGGTTCAACCTCAACGCGCTGAGTGTGCAGCGAGCAGGAATCTCAGTTACGAGCGTGGTGCAGCGAATTTCCTTGCTAATCAGTGTTCTTTTTGCGGTGTTCTACTTTAAGGAGCCGCTCGGGATCACCAAAGGAGTCGGTATCTTTTTAGGGATTGTAGCGGTGTTTTTGACCGTTAAATTCGAGTCTGATGGCCCACAGAAAAAGAGCAATTGGATCTTGCCTTTGGGCGTGTTTTTACTTGCCGGATTGATTGAAATATTACTCACCGTCGCCGAGCGTATTTTTCATGCTGGCAGCGATGTCACTTTTACGGTCACCCTATTTTTATGGGCGGGTACACTCGGTCTGCTCATTCGACTGTTTAGGCCTCCAGCCGATGGTTCACCAAGATTTATCTTACAAGACGTTATTGGCGGCATCATCCTCGGTATTCCAAATTTTTTCTCGATCTATTTGATACTTGTTGCTTTAGGCGAAGGGCTAGAAGCAGCAACAGTATTCCCTGTGCTCAACGTCACTACAATCGTCCTCAGCGCCATCGCTGCACTTGTCTTTTTCAGAGAGAGGCTTTCGCCAAAACAATGGTTAGGCGTGGGCGTAGCAACCATCGCAATTTTACTCATCACAGGAACCTTTGGCTAATGGCAAGCGACGAGTATAAGACGATTACAAAACCAAGTGCAGAGGGACTCTTCAAGGCAAAGGGATCTAAGTTTTATGGCTATGCCTTTCCTGTAATTGATGAGGAAGGGGTTGCGACTTTCGTCAAAACTATACAAGACCAGCATCACAAAGCCCGTCATCATTGCTATGCATATCGCATTGGTCTTGATGGCGATCGCTGGCGCGCTAATGATGATGGCGAACCAAGCAGTTCTGCGGGTAAACCCATCCTCGGTCAAATCGACTCCTTCGAACTTACAGACGTATTGGTAGTCGTCGTGCGGTATTTCGGCGGCACCAAACTTGGCGTTTCTGGCCTTATTGAAGCCTATCGAGAAGGAGCAATCGCTACCCTATCTCAAGCAGAAATAATCGAAAAAGTGCAGACCAAGCGTCTTCGAATTGAAACAGATTACGCGCACTTATCTGATCTCATGAACGCCGTAAAAGGAGGTGCTTGGGAAATCACCAAACAGGTGATGGAAACCTCGGTTTCACTGACGATCGCGCACCGCAAGGATGGATTTCAAAAGGCGCTAACTTCCCTATGGTTGGTTTTGGCGAAAGCCTACCCTGGAGACGAGAACCTAGAAGAAGATCCAGCTGGATACTCCTTCGAGCTATTAGATTAACCGCGAAAGCTATTTAGCATCTCCTGCTTGGCATAGATATCGCTCTTATAGCCTCATGTCTAGGTCTCAAATAGCCCTCGCTTTATGCGTGTCTCTCCTTGCGTTCAGTGCTTGCGATGAGGATCCTACGTTACCGAATTCCGAATTGAATGAACAGCTTAGACGTGTAATTGAAGCAACTGGACAGTCCATGGATGACCTGCGCATGCCTTCAAGCGACGACTTAGAAAACATTCCGCAAGACTCTTCTAACAGGTTGACACCAGCGAAAATCGCTTTAGGGAAATTACTCTTTCACGAGACTGCGCTTGGCATTGATGGCATGACTGATGAACGTGCGCAGACATTCTCATGTGCAAGTTGTCACAATGCAGCAGCGGGATTTGCAGCTGGAACAGCCCAAGGTATCGGTGAAGGCGGAAATGGATTTGGACGAAGTGGAGAAGGTCGCGTACGTGCTGCGAATGTCTCCATTTCGATGCTTGATATACAGCCTGTGAAATCACCATCGATTCTAAATGCTGGCTATCAAAAAGTAATGCTTTGGAATGGTCAATTTGGTGCCACTGATGTAAATGAAGGAACCGAATCGAACTGGACCGAAGGAACGCCGAAGGCAAAGAATAGCTTAGGTTTTGAAGGCGTCGAAACCCAAGCCATTGCTGGTTTGGAAGTCCACCGACTTGACCTTGATTCGACGCTACTCTACCAGTACGGCTATCAGGCCTTGTTTGACGCGGCCTTCGAGGACGTGCCTATTGCAGAACGGTACAATCGCCTCACAGCAGCCCTAGCAATTGCGGCCTACGAGCGCACCGTACTGGCCAACCAAGCTCCATTTCAACAGTGGTTGGCAGGTGATGTAAGCGCACTGAATGATCAAGAAAAAGCCGGTGCGCTAGTATTCTTTGGAGATGGAAATTGCGCAGGTTGCCACAGTGGACCTTCACTTGCTTCAACAAGTTTCCACGCGTTGGGCATGTCAGATTTGCATGATTCTGCTTCACCAGTGTTCGGCTCGACTCCTAATCAGGCTGAACATAAGGGTCGCGGTGGATTCACGATGAGGAGTGAAGACATGTACAAATTCAAAACTCCGCAGTTGTATAACCTTGCTGACTCACGTTTCTATGGACACGGATCTAGTTTTCGTAGCATCCGTAATGTTATTGAGTACAAGTCTGCAGCTCAAGCGCAAAACGAGAGGGTTCCATCAGACAAGCTATCACCTGATTTTACTCCATTGAGTTTGAGTGACCAGCAGATTCAGGACTTGACGGCCTTTTTAGAAGATGGTTTGCGTGATCCTAATCTTGCGCGTTATACTCCAGAAGTTTTGCCTAGTGGCAACTGCTTCCCGAATGCGGATGCGCTCAGCAAGGCCGATTTGGGCTGCGAATAGCTTATTTCCAAAGAGGCTGTCAGCTTCTCTCAACAAGACTTACTTTTACAGCATCATCAAGGAGCTGTATTGGCTTCTTGGTCGTATGGAGTTTTGGCGGAAGCTGTCTCAAAAGGATGGACTTAGACCATTACTCCTCTTGATCAAAATGCCTTTCTGTGTCTGTAAATACGATCTCTCCAAACAAGACTGTTGACGAAAGTCGTCAAGGTGAAGCATTTGCTGTCGCTACGGAAAAAGCGCACGACGGTCCGTTGTTTTATATCGAGAGCTATGGTTGCGCGATGAATTTCTCGGACTCTGAGATTGTTGCCAGCATCCTCGGCGAATGCGGTTATGCTGCTACGCGCAACATGGATGAATCTGACCTAATCCTAATTAACACTTGCTCAATTCGTGAGAAGGCTGAGGATACAGTAAGGAAACGTCTGCGGATTTTTAATAAGCTTAAAAAACAGCGTCCGGGGGTGTTGATCGGTGTCTTAGGCTGCATGGCCGAGCGTTTGAAAACCAAATTACTGGAGCAAGAAAAACTTGTTGATATTGTAGTTGGGCCTGATGCCTATCGCGACTTACCCAAGTTGATCAATACTGCAAGCGACGGCGAAAAAGGAATCAACGTCCACCTCAGTCGCGAGGAAACCTACGCGGATATTAGTCCGGTACGTTTGGAGAGTAATGGTATTTCGGCCTTTATCTCGATCATGCGCGGCTGTGATAACATGTGCACGTTTTGTGTAGTCCCTTTTACTCGAGGACGTGAGCGAAGTCGAGATACATTTAGCATCATCGCTGAGGCGACCGAACTCTTTAATAAGGGCTACCGAGAAGTTACCCTGCTCGGTCAGAACGTCGACTCCTACAAATGGTCGAATCCAGAGACAGATGAAGCGGTCAATTTTGCGCATCTTTTAGAGCTTGTTGCACAGATTGACCCTCTCCTTCGTGTGCGTTTTTCGACATCTCACCCAAAGGATATAACGGACGAGGTTTTACACACGATTGCCAAATACGACAACATCTGCAAGTACATCCATTTGCCTGCTCAGAGTGGTAACTCGCGCATTTTAAAGTTGATGAACCGCACCTATGATCGCGAATGGTACATGGAGCGGGTCGAGGCGATTCGCCGCATCATTCCAGACTGCGCGATTAGCTCTGATATGATCACAGGCTTCTGCACAGAAACGGAAGAGGAACATCAGGATACACTGAGTTTGATTGAGTTCGCCCAGTATTCCATGAGCTACATGTTCTTCTACTCGGAACGTCCAGGAACACTAGCTGCCCGCAAGTTTGAAGATGACATTCCCTTAGAGGTGAAGAAACGTCGGCTCGCAGAGGTTATAGAAAATCAGCACCGCATTCAGTTGGCCCTGAATAAGAAAGATATCGGTCAGACCTTCGAGGTCCTCATCGACGGAGAATCGAGGCGTTCGAAAGATGAGTGGCGTGGTCGCAATTCACAAAACAAGGTGATGATCTTCCCAAAAACGGAGGTCGGTCAGCCTGGAGAGTATGTGATGGTCAAGGCGTTGAGTACGAGTAAGACTACGTTGCGGGGGGAGCAGGTATTGTAATTGTCAGTTGATAATTGTTAATTGATAATGAGCTTGACGCTCCTGCGGGACTTGCCATAAATTGATAGTTGTTAATTGTCAGCTGATAATGAACTAGACGCTCGTTTGGGACGTGCCATTAATTATTAATTGACAATGAGCTTGACGCTCCTGTGGGACGTGCCATTAAATGATAGTTGTTACCTGTCAATTGATAATTGTCGTCGTTACGCACGATTGAGACGCGCAATCAGCTGCCAGTTGATAATCCCTCGAGCCGAAGGCGAGCAATCTCTTGGCATTGACAATTATCAACTACCAATTTTCAATTAAACTTTTACTCCTGTGAGTAAACCAAACTCGCCGTTGGCTCCTGTCTCAAGTCACTCTCAATAACGCCATCTCGCATACGGACGACGCGGTGCGCATAGCCTGCAATTTCAGGTTCGTGCGTAACGAGAATTACGGTGTTGCCTTTTCGATGGATGTCATCAAACAAGGCCATGATTTCGATGGAGGTCTTGGTGTCTAGGTTTCCCGTAGGCTCATCGGCGAGAATGATGTTGGGGTTGTTGATGAGTGCACGCGCGACAGCCACACGTTGACGCTGACCACCCGAAAGTTCGTTTGGCTTGTGGTCCATGCGATCACCGAGACCTACGTTGGTGAGCACTTCTGCTGCACGTTTGTTGCGCTCGCCGCGTGAGATTCCTGCATAGACTAAAGGCAGAGCGACATTCTCTAGAGCTGAAAGTCTAGGCATCAAGTTGAAGGTTTGGAAGACGAAACCAATTTTCGAATTTCTAACCTTCGCCAAGTCTGAATCACTCATTTTATCGACGCGATCGCCAGCAAGGGTGTAGTTGCCGCTCGTTGGGGTATCCAAACAGCCGAGTAGATTCATGAGGGTAGACTTACCAGACCCTGATGGCCCCATCAATGCGACATATTCGTTTTCGCTTACCGTGAAGTTTACACCTTGAAGGGCGTGGATGAGCTCCGCACCCATTTCATACGTTTTCGTGAGTTGGTCGGTGGAGATGATTTCAGACACGGTAGAATGATTTAGTAGTTTTGGCGAAAGCCTCAAAGCTGTTGAAGGACAACGGCAAGAACACAGTATCTCTTGCTCGTCTAAACATAATCCTATCTGTTTCAACACGCGTCTACCAGTAGATAGATCAGCGAATTGTATAGACGAGCGACGCATAACTGGACATTGAGGTCAAAATGTGAATAGATTATTCATTTACGTGCAGTTTCAAAGCAATTCGAGGTCGTTGAAAACCAAGCTATCGCTTTCTTTTGTGCCATGTCGAGTGAGTCCAATTTAAACGTACATCCAAAGTACATCGCCGTAAGTGGAAACATTGGGGCGGGTAAAACCACCCTTTGTGAAAAGCTGGGCAAACACTTCGATTGGGAGGTACAATTTGAGAGCACAGACGATAATCCATACCTCAACGATTTTTACGAGGACATGAATCGCTGGGCGTTCAATCTTCAGGTGTATTTCCTGCACAAGCGCTACAAGGGGATCGTCGATATTCTAAAAGGAGAAAAGACGGTTATTCAAGACCGCACCATCTTTGAAGATGCGCACATCTTCGCTCCTAACTTGCACCAGATGGGCTTGATGAGTGAGCGCGACTTTAATAATTACTTCGAGTTGTTTGAATCGATGCAAACGCAAATTCAAGCACCTGATTTGGTTATCTATCTCCGCGCTGGCATTCCTACATTGGTCAATCACATAGGCAAACGAGGACGTGAGTACGAGGGTTCGATTTCGATCGACTACCTCAAGCGGCTAAATTCGCGTTATGACGACTGGATTCAGGCCTACACAGCCGGTCCAAAATTGATTGTTGATGTCAATGAGATTGATTTCGTCAACAAGCCCGAAGATTTGGGAATGATCATAGACAAGGTTTCTGCTCAATTGGGCGGCCTGTTTTAGCGCAAGCTCATGTTCAAAAAGCTACTCGCCGAGGCATCGGCAAAGAATGCCACTTTAGTTGCTGTGTCTAAGCGCAAGCCTGTGGAGGCGATCATGGAGCTCTACGAGCAAGGGCATCGAGATTTTGGAGAGAATTACGTTCAAGAACTCGTCGACAAATACGAGGAACTTCCCAAGGACATCAATTGGCATTTCATCGGTACGCTGCAGCGCAATAAGGTGAAATACATCGCACCTTTTGTTCACTTGATTCATGGCGTTGATTCACTTAAGCTGATGGCCGAAATCGACAAACGCGGTCAGCAGAATGGTCGCATCATTGATGTACTGCTGCAAGTAGATGTGACCGACGAGGATACCAAGCATGGCTTCACGCCGGCTAAACTTGTAGCGCTCATGGAAGCCAACGAAATCCATCGCCTTGCGTGGGCGCGTCCTTCTGGAATAATGGGCATGGCCTCACACACAGATGATGAAGCCCAACTTGGAAATGAATTTCAAGAGCTTAAAGACCTTTTTGAAACCGTCAAGAAAGACTACTACGATCGCCGTCCAGATTGGAATCACCTTAGCATGGGCATGAGTGGTGATTATCAGCTTGCGCTGAAACATGGAAGCAGTATGCTGAGGGTGGGGAGTTTGATCTTTGGAGCGAGAGATTAGGTGTATAGAATTTTGAATAGATGCCCACAGCTTCGCTGCGGCAATTTTGAATTTTGAATT